>JAUWPW010000061.1 GCA_030611415.1 Candidatus Bipolaricaulota bacterium | reverse complement strand
ATCCGCTCCGCTAACCAGGTCGTTTTTCTAAACGACGTACGAGTGCATGTGGAAAAAATACAGGCCCAGCCGTAGCCAGGCCTCTTTACCTACGGAATCCCGTAAGCTTTAGTCATTTCGATAAACTAGTATAGGGATCGCCGCACGTTTGTCAAATCCAGTCTACTTCCAATCCTTCTAGGCCGATGCATTTGGTAACAGAAGGTTCCTCCTGTTGCCACAGGGCAGGTTTGAAATAGAAGCGAAAGTGAAGAGGCAGAGCGGAATGGCAAGTAGCTTTAGCTAGTTTGCGCTTAGTAGTAGTACCAGATGCTCTCGTAAGCTTTTGTGTCCTCTCCAAGTTGCTCCATACGGGCCAGGTAATGCGTGATCGCTGTATCAACATAAGGCCAGGGCTTCACAGGTGCAATTCCCTTTTCCCAGGGATGGAACAAGTAGACACGTCGCCCACTACGCTTTATCCCGATCAGCTCACGGTCCTGTGATCCCCTCAGGTGATGCTTGCCAAGCCTGGGAACGTTGAAGACTGGTTCATCAGTACGGAACAATCCCGGAAGAAGACGTGCCTCTTCTTTTCTCTCTTGGAGAATCCTCGCAATTGGAACTAGGTATGCAGAGTGCTCCTTCTTGCCCTTTGGGTAGAACGTGTAGTACGGGTCAATGCCGACTTGCATCAAGGCGACCCGAGTTGCCACTGATTGGAACCGACGACTGGTGTGTAGCGTGAAGACCTGTTGGTTATAGACGGAGATTCTGTGCTTTCGTAGACGATGCACTGCTGCGGCGAGTTCAGGAGTAACCTCCGCCGAACTTTGTACGTGGGTGACCACGGAAACATTCCGACGGCCCGGCTTGATGTACCGCCCAATAAGGGCGGCAAACCGATCGGTGATGCGCATAGGCATCGTAACCAGCATCCGAGTGCCAAGGCGGATACTCGTCAGATGTGACATGGCAGCGAGCCGCTTCAGCAAGTACTCGAGTTGCTCATCGGAGAGGATAAAAGGGTCACCACCAGTAACCAAGACTTCCATGAGGAATGGATGGCAAGCTAGCCAGTCTAAAGCCGCGTCTATTTCAGGTTTGCTTGGGATCATATCCGAAAGGACTGGATTCCTAATCTCCCAATTACGCTGGCAGTAGACACAGATCTGCGGACACGTATCCACGGGTTTCACAATAGCGATCGTTGCGTAGCGCCGCGTTACAAGATCAATCGGGGATGTGTCGTGTTCCCCCATGAAGTCGAAACACTCTTCGCGATCCGTTCGGTGTTCAATCATCTGTCGGACTGTGTCGATAGGGGGAATCACTTGGGAGCGGACCTGACTATCGTTTAATCGATCCGCACTCTCGAAGTTGAAGAGAGATAGGTAGTATAGTGTGACAGCCCACGGGATTCCGTGCTTGACGGCCAACTCAACGGACTCATTCTCCTCAGGGGAAAGCGGAACCAGTGCACGCAATGCTTTCACACCAGCCTCTCCTCGCAGGATGTGTGCCAATTGCCATTTGGAGTTCCTCCAATCGCGCGCTGATCCTCCGAAATAAGCCAGGATCTTCTCGCGATTTGCCATTTGACGGGCTACTGCTGCCGGTTCCAAACCCGATTCAAAGCGTCCTATCTGTTCTTGCACTGCTGAAGCGATACTATCGAGGTAGCGAGAGCGCGCCCGTCCGGCAGCTCGCCCTTCCAATTCGATGTACTCATTCGTCTGCAATCCTAGTTCGCGTAGACGCGGTCCAGCCCACCCCTCTCCGATGCCAGACCACCCGTTAATTGCTCTAGATAGATGAGCAAACTCGTCGATGAACCCCGTGCCTACGTGCGCTTGCGCTGCGCCATATTTTGCAAGCCGCCAAAGGAGCCGCAGTGTACTGAATCCTGCAAGGTCCTCATTTCTTGGAGAGATAAGGTCTTTGAAGACGCCAATCGCCTCCAGTGCCTTTGAAATCTCGATGCCAGAAAGGTCGAGATCGCCCTCGCGATATTCCCATTCACGCTCCTCCAGATACGCTGCAAGGGGCTGTCGTCCCTCTTCAAACGTCTCGCATCTGGTTAATATTTCGTATACCTGCTCATCCTCCGCCCAAAGGCGGGCCTCTGTTTCATCTGTCGTTCGGTGAGGTGTGCGAAGATAGCTAGTATCCATGATGATCCCTCCGTGTTCCTCCAGTATTCACTGGCCCTCCTCGCTACAGGCAGATGCCACACCGGCACACTTGGGGGCCCAGTGCTCTAGGAAAGCGGTTCTCCTCGATTAGCTCATTTAGAGACAGGGTCTCTGTAGCACAGAACACACGGTCTTCTATGGCGGGAATAGTCTCCAGTGAGACAAGAAGATCTTTTCTTCTGTTGTTTATTGTACCGAATGTACACACAAAGCTCAAAAACAACGGCCCAACTGTCAAGAACACATCTAGTCGGCCACTCAAAAGTTCCAAAGTTGTCCACTAAGGGGTATATCTTGCCTTGTTGTAGGCGCCAAGGCGCGGTTGCCTCCTGCAAATGAACATCGCTGCCCTTGGCCTCCTCCCTTACGAAGGCAGCAAGTAAGGAAGGGTCAAAGTGCAAAACCCATCACAATCTCTCCCCTAAGGAACCCAGGAAGGTTAGACCAGCGATTCCTCCGGCATGGCTCCCTCTCCCTCTATGAAGGGAGAGGCTAGGGCCTGCCCCTGACCTGATCACGGGTGAGGGTGAGATTGCTTAATATTCCTGGAAATACGGCATGTAGCCTGTGGCGAGTAGTAAGTGGTGGCCAAAGCTGGCTCCCACGAGATCCAGAAGTTATCCCAGGCCTGTGCTTCCCCGCCGCTGAAGAGGAACGCAGTCGCTTTCTCCATTGGATTCTGTCCCGTGAACGCGCCCCCGAAGCTTGTGATCTCCACCACCTCACGGAAAATGATGGGAACACCAAAGCACGATTAGTCCTCGCGCGGCACCTTGACCACTATCCCACCTAAACGCTTGTAGTGCTTCTCATCGAGGGTGTAAACCGTCGTGACCCCCTGATCCTTCATCCAACAGCCATTATACGCATCAATGAAATCGATGTTCTTATCGACATAGATAAAAATCGCCTCTGCTAAAAGGTCGCTGTCTACGACCACAAGGCCGGGGGTGTTCAAAATCGTCAGGACTTTGTTTCGGATCTCTCCACGAGGGAGGTTGTAGTACGACTCACAGGTCCAAATGATCTCAGCGATCACCATGGCGTTGGTCTTAAGGGCAATCTCCCCTCGCAGGGCCTGTTTGAGGAGCAATTCCACAGCGTCCGCCTGTTCGGGTATATCATCGAGTAGGTAGCGAAGCAGGATGTTTGTATCGATAAAGGCTTCACGTACCCTTTCCGGCCCGCTACCTTCGTGAGCTGCCACGCCCTACCTTCTTAGCTAGTTTTTGCTTCACCTCGCGGCGAACGGCTTGCAGATCTTCAGGACGCTTCCGGGGTTTAATCGAGCCACGCAGATCGAGCAACGTTTCTTTCACGGGATAGAGCACCACTTCACCATCTCTTAGAATGAATACCACCCGATCTCCTGCCTCGATCCCCAGTTCCTTACGAATCTCCTTGGGAATCGTTGTCTGTCCCTTGGAGGTAACCCTGCTTGTCGCCATAGCGACCTCCTCTTACACAAAGCCATTAGTAATACAGAATCCATAATAGCATACCGATCTCCTAATGTAAAGACGGAGACTTGTCTCATACAAGATGAGCATGAAGTGAGGGGGTGTTCCTCGCGCGAGATGAGCATGAGATGACACTGGTAACGCACGCACGCGTGTCGAATCATAGGAGGCATGATCTAGTTGTAGTCTTGATGAGAAGATGCACGGCACGGCCTCTACCTGGCGCTAAACAGGTGCTGCAGGCAGGTCTGGTTTGATGAGGGGGAGTCAGTAGCGATCACAGGGCCCGCGGACAGTAAGCCACGTACAGGGAAACCTTGACACAGATGTATGCCGAAGCTTAACTGGTCGCTACTTCTCCTCTACTCTACCAGCCACTTGTTACTCTCCTCTAGCAGCATATAATGACCGTTCAGGTGGTCACTATGAAAGGGGAAAGCCTGCCGGGATCTACGTCTCACTCCAAGAAGAGCAAGACCTCCCTGTTGAGTTTCGTAAGGAGCTGATGCTGGCAGTTGTAACCAAGGTAAAGAAGAGCCTGCAAGAGCATGGACTCACCGAACAAGATATCCTCAGCGACTTTGAAACCACCCGACAAGCTCGTCGTTGATGCTAACCCCATTATCTCCGCTCTCCTTGGGGGTGCTGCTTTGCGGAATATGTCAATAATTCTGAGGTTGTTCGCCATTGAGGCTTTCTATCAATACCAACAGTAATCCACAAAACAACGCCACAAGAGGAACCCAACGTTGCAAGAGTGCCAGCCTAATCATCTGAAGCAGGGGTAGCACTCTATTCATCGCAGTTGATAGGGATATGATTATTATGCTAGTATGATAAAGCAGTACTGTCTGTGAAGGAGAGAATGATGTCCGTAGTGAAGGTCATGAAAAGACGCCAAGTGGTGATTCCCAAAGAGCTTTTCGATAAGCTTCATCTTGAGGTCGGGGACTACCTTGAGGTAAGACTTGACGAGCGCAAGCTCGTCTACGTCCCCAAGAAACTAGTTGACCGTGACGAGTGGTATATCTCTGTACAAGGGCAGAAGACCATTTCAGGTGCTCTCGAAGACCTTGAGGCAGGGCGTTCTAAGGAGTTTGAATCAGTTGACGACCTGATCGAAGAGTTGGACTCCTAGCCCGGATGAGATTGGTCCGCTCGCACCAGTTCAAGAGGAGCTACAAGAAGGCCCCTCCTCGAATCCAGAAAAGAGCGAAGAAGGTGCTCCATCTCCTCTCTGAAGATGCTGGCCATCCCTCGTTGAGGGCCAAGGTTGTGGATTCCGAAAAGAGGATATGGCAGGCAAGAATCAATGGAGGATGGAGGTTCTACTTCCAGATTGAACAAGGATCTTGTTGTCTCTTGGATCTCGTTTCCCGCCCGAAATAGGGTCTTCATTTCTAGTCCCCCTGCAAGGGATGTCGCACCGGAAGCGATCTTGTATTGCAACAACAAACAGATCAGTGAGCAGTCAGCAGGACTAGAATGATCCCAGTTTCTTTTTCCAAGGGCTCGCGGGGTTGTGTCTTGCAAATCAGCATGTCGGGGGCTCCCGACGTTACATAGCGTGATTCCTCAAGAACCAGCCTGAAATAGGGTTTATTTCTCTCGAATGTCGAGTCATAGAACACTGGTTTCGCCTCGCAAAGGAGGATCTTGTACAATAGGTGACTAGGCGGGAAAGAATGAGAAAAGACAGAATGCGAAGACGGGAACATGGTGAGAACTGATTGAATTGTCTATTTGGAGATGAGTTATGAAACAGATTCAGGTCACATCCAGGGAAGAAGTCCTGGGCATATTAAGGGAGGCGCTGCCTGAACTCCGAGAACGCTATGGGGTGAAGCGTCTGGCACTGTACGGTTCCTTCGCCCATGGCCAACCCGGCCCTGAGAGCGACGTGGATTTGCTAGTGGAGTTAGAGCGGCCACTGGGCTTGGCCTTCGTTGATCTCGTGTATGACTTGGAGCGCAGACTTGGCCGCAAGGTGGAATTGCTTACCTTCGACACCTTAGAGTTCAACCAGGAACGTCCACGCTACCAAGAGATCGCCCTTAACATTCAGCGGACATTGACCAATGTCGAAACCCCCACGAGATAAACACTATCTGGCAGATATCACCGAGGCGATAGGTCGCATTATCTCCTATGTTAACTAGAATGACTGCTTGACGAGGGTTTGGCCGGATTTGTATGGAACGATTATTTGACTGGATTCCGGCGCCTGCCCTGTGAAGTGACCCTGATTTTCTACTTCACCAGGGCCTTCCCCGGACGCCGATCCGGGGTTCGCCGGAATGACGATGCGGCTTTCGCCTGTCTGCGTGCGAACACGCACAGGCAGGCCGGAATGACGATTAGACGGTGGGACATCGGAGAGGGAAGATTGTTTGATATAGGCGGAAATGCGGCATGTAGCTTGTGGTAAGTAGTGGGTGGTTAAAGAAGAACGACGGAAGTAACACTTTCATGCGCTGTAGGTTCACAGAGCATAGGCTACTACAAGCGACTGGCTACAAGCTACTAGCCATGAGACTCTCATTACGCATCACGCATCACTCGTCACTGTT
>JAUWPW010000054.1 GCA_030611415.1 Candidatus Bipolaricaulota bacterium | reverse complement strand
ACAGAAGAACAAGAAAGCTCGCAAGCATTTTGCCTCCCTTACAGTCTAGTAATGATAACTTATAACAGAATCGCAAGTAATGGGAGCAAAGCTACGCGTCCCTCTTTGTAGGGAATGGTGTTGTTGCTATGGTGAACAACACCTAGGCCATCGCGCAGTACTTTGCGATTCCGGCCTTTGTTGAGACAACCAGTGGCTAGAGCAAGATTGAGGGGTCACTCAGTCTTGAAAACAAGTGCAGTTCCTGGATCTAAGAACTGCTGGATCTCAAGCGCGTAACCACCGGGGTCTTGGAGAAAGAAACAGCGGACCTGTATGTCTTTCTTCTCTTCTACCTGTGTCAGCATATTGACACCTTGGTCTTTCAAGTATTGATACCACTCATTCACATCTTGAACGACCAACGTAAGTAAGACAGCGCTCTCGTCTTGTGCGTGGCAGAAGCCTTTCTGTTCATCGACAATTCCTACAAACGCGCCGTCTTTCACTCGATAGATCTTGGCCCAACCTTGATCTTGTACCGGCGTGAATCCGAGAATCTTCTCGTAGAAAGTGGCTGCCTTTCCAAGGTTCCGATAGTAGAACCACGTGATTATTGAACTACTATTAGGTGTCTCGTTCTTCATATATACTCTCCTTTAAGACAGGAATATCAGCGCAAACCGCACATCTTGCAGGGTTGACTATGACCCTTCTTCAGATGCATCTAGTGCGGCAAGGGCATGAATCCGTGCGGTATCAAACAGGGGTTCGCTTAAGTCATCCTTACTGATGAGTAAGGGAAGCTCCGTGCACCCCAGAATTACCCCTTCAGCACCGCGATCAAGTAGTTGCTTTGCAATAGCCACTACAGTCATTCGTGATTCCTCATCAATAATCCCGCGAACGAGTTTTTCAACGATGATTTGGTGAACCTGGGCGCGCTCCTCGCCCGATTGGGGGACAATAGCGGTGATTCCGGAGCGTGCCAACCCACGTTTATAGAAGTGTTCTTCCATGGTGAATTGGGTCCCCAGTAGTCCTACCGTGGACAGGCCCGCAGCTCGTATTGCTTGGGCTGTAGTATCTATGATACTAATAAGCGGGATAGGTGAGCGAGTGATCACGTCATCAAATACCCGATGGAGAGTATTTGTGGCAATGAGTCCCACTTCTGCTCCGGCTCGAGCTAGCGCGGAGAAAACCTCAACTATGTGGTCTGACGTAACATCCCAACGTCCTGCATTCTGCCAATCTAGATAATCCTGAAAGAGAACGCTGTAGATAATGATTTCCGGATATGCCATGTTATTGTGACGCTCAATGTACTCCTGGGTGATTGTCAGGTAGTAACTTACTGTGGATTGTGCACTCACGCCTCCCAAAATTCCGATTCGTTTCATTTCTGCATTCCTCCTCTTGTCACAGGATAGCAACCAAGGGCGATCTTGACAACAGCATCCGAAGGTACTATCCTTAAGTTGTAGAACTTGGTTTCATATAGCGGAATTAGTGTATTAGGGGGAGTGTTGTTGTTTATGTAGTTGCCGAGCATCCGGAAGGAAAGAGGAAAATCAAGGAGGCTTTCTAATTATGGCAATATACAGTGAGGAAATGGCGACGTTTATCTGGCGGAATGGCGAGATTATGCCTTGGGAGGAGGCAACGATTCATGTCAACTCAGTAGGACATGCTTCAGTTGCTGGGATCTTTGAGGGGATCAAGGCATATTGGAATGAGACCGATGAACAGCTATATGTATTTCGTCTCCAGGATCACATGGAGCGGTTTCTCAACTCGATCAAGATGGTGCGTTATGGGTTTGTTTATTCTATGGATGATCTTTGCGAGTCTGTCTTGGAGCTCTCACGGGCAAATGAGTACCGGCGAGACGTATACATTCGGCCATATATCTTTCAAAAAGGCATCGTACGCGAACTCCTTCAAGCTGTGCCTGGGAAGGAGACAGAGCTGATCATTGATTCCTGGCCGTTTACTTCCTATCGTGATCCAGATCACGCAATCGATGTTTGTGTGAGTTCCTGGACGCGCATTGCCGACAACGTTCTTCCCGCGCGGTTGAAATGCTTTTCCAACTATCACAATGGCCGACTGGCTGCGATGGAGGCTAATGTTAATGGATATGATTGGCCTATCCTTCTGGATGGCCAGGGGAAGGTAACAGAGGGACCAGGTGCCTGTCTGGCTATCGTTCGTGATGGCAAGGTTGTCACTCCTCCAATTACTAGTAGCATCCTGGAGAGCGTAACGCGGGACACGGTGGGGAGAATCGTTACAGAAGTACTGGATATATCATTTGAAGAAAGAGTAATTGATCGTACGGAATTGTACATTTGCGATGAGCTTTTCTTCATTGGTACGGGGTGGGAAATCATGCCCGTAGCGTCGGTTGACCGCTTACCCGTTGGAGATGGCAAGGCTGGGCCGATTGGTCGAGCGATACGGAAGGCATATGGAGAGATCGTAAGGGGAATTGATACGCACTATCCAGAGTGGCGCACTCCAGTATGGTCGTAAAACATGGGAAACCTGCATCATAAGATGGATCTAAGAAGCTTGCTTGCCCCGAAGTCGATTGCTGTGGTAGGGGCATCCGAGCGCCCTGGGCCTGGTCGTCAGGTATTGGAAAACCTCGAGCAGCTTGAGTACAAAGGTGACATATATCCTGTTAATCCCAAGTATAGAAAGGTAGCGAGCCGGGTGTGCTATCCTTCTTTGCACGATGTTGCCGCGGCAGGCAAGTCCGTGGAGATGGTTGCTATCCTTCTTGGTCGTAACGCCATCCTGCCAGTACTGCAAGAAGCAGCAGCCATAGGGGTGCGAGCCGCGTGGGCGTTTGCCAGTGGTTTTGCTGAAGCCGGACCGGAGGGAAACGCCCTCCAGCAGAAGCTTGAACATTTCTGTCGTCAGAATCAGATCGCGTTTTGTGGTCCTAATTGTGTGGGATTATTGAACCCAGTCGCGGGCGTAGCGGCGTACAGCGCTCCGGTCTCGCCTTTGCTGTGCGCGGGAAAGGTCGGTGCAGTAGTTCAAAGCGGCTCGATTTGCTTAGCACTAGCAAACAGCGATCGCGGTCTTGGATACAGCATTCTTGTGTCGAGTGGTAACGAAGCAGTACTCGATAGCACTGACTACATCTCTTACATGGTTAACGACCCAGATACAGAAATCATTGTTGCCTTTATTGAGCAATTTCGCAAGCCCCGGCAGTTCATAGAAGTGGCCTGCCGCGCACGTCAGGTGGGAAAGCCGATTATCGTGCTTAAGGTGGGCTGCTCCGAGATGGCACAGCGGGCCGCCATAACACACACTGGAGCGCTAACTGGCTCTGATGCAGTCTATGAAGCAGTGTTCAAGAAGTATGGAGTCATTCGTGTGAATGACCTGGATGAAATGTTGGAGACTGCAGCAGCGCTGGTAGCACTAAACGGGAATCTTCCATCAGGGAACAGAGTAGGGATGATCACCGTCTCTGGTGGCGAGATTGGGCTTGTGGGCGATCTGACCGCGGGGCTGGACTTGACATTCCCGAATTGGTCGGTAAGAGCAGAAGAAGCCTTTCAACAGGTGCTCCCGCCTTACGCAAAGGTCTCCAATCCGCTGGATGCTTGGGGAAGCGGAAAAATCGACGAAACCTATCCTCCTAGCATGGCAGCAGCAGCTGGAGAGGAGGATATCGATATAGTGGTAGTGTCACAGGATGCCCCAGAAGGACTGGCGCCGGGGCAAGTGGAGCAGTATAGCGTTGTTGCTCAAGCCGCGGCGGATGTGGCTAGAAAGAGCGGAAAGCCCATTGTGGCAATAAGTAACCTCTCAGGAGGGCTTCATCCTGGGCTTCGCGAGATCTTCGAGAAGGGTGGCGTACCTCTCCTTCAAGGTACAAGAGAAGGATTGTGTGCCGTTCACCATGTGGTTAATTATGCGAAGTTCCTACAGAATGATGCGCTCACACAAGTGAAGAGCAGAGAGCGCAGAGGAACTATCTACCTTGAACGAGGTACAGGTATGCTTGTGGAATACGAAGGGAAGAAGGTGTTGTCAGAATATAGCATTCCTTGCTCGCGCGAAGTGCTGTGTCATACCGTACAAGAAGCTATCGATGCGTTTCGGGAAATTGGAGGACCAGTTGTCGTTAAGCTGATTTCTCCTGAAATCCCCCATAAGACAGAAGCTGGTACCGTTCAGCTAAACATTGACCATGAGACAGCCGTTCGCGATGCCTACCGACAAGTGATGGAGAACGCGGAGGAATATATGCCAAATGCTAAGATCATGGGGGTTCTTGTGCAGGAGATGATCACAGACCCAGTTGCGGAAGTGATCGTAGGAATCTCTAAGGATGCCGACTTTGGCCCCGTTGTTCTTTTTGGTTTGGGTGGCACGGCGGTTGAACTATATAAGGACCGCGCTCTAGGCATTCCACCACTCTCGCGCGACGAAGCACTTGAGATGATCAGCCAAAGCAGAGCAAGCCGTCTGCTCCAGGGATTTCGCGGGAGGCCAGCAGGAGACGAATTGGCGCTAGTTGATGTACTTGTCCAGATCGGACAGCTGGCAACCCACTGGGGGCATCGAATTCATGCGCTTGACATCAACCCTTTGCTTGTCCTTCCCACAGGGCAGGGAGTTGTGGCGGTAGATGCATTGATCGAAATGGAAACTGATGATACTTAGGAAGTGAGAAGTCGGGAGGATAAGAAAATGAACAAAGTGTTACTATCAGGCAATGAGGCCATTGCTCGGGGTGCGTACGAGGCAGGGGTCCAAATTGCCACTGGTTATCCTGGCACACCCAGCTCCGAGATCCTTGCAACCATCGCCAAAAAATACAAGGACGAGATATACGCGGAATGGTCGACAAATGAGAAGGTGGCCATGGATGTTGCAGCGGGTGCTGCGTATTCCGGGCGCCGGACCATGGTTACTGCCAAGCAGGTAGGGATGAACGTCTTATCAGATGCCCTACTGTATACCGTTTACACCGGTATTGAAGCGGGGTTAGTCGTAATCACCGCTGACGACCCAGGTATGTTCAGTTCTCAGAACGAGCAAGACAACCGATGGTACGCTAAGCTTGCCAAGATCCCACTGCTGGAACCGGCAGATAGCCAGGAAGCGAAAGACTTTGTGGTCTTGGGGATCGGATTGTCAGAGGAATTTGACACACCCGTTCTTATTCGCACTACTATGCGTGTCTCTCACTCTAAAAGCATTGTCCTCGAGGGAGAAAGGCCTTCAGTACCTCAAGAAGTAGGGCCTTTCGTTCGCAATCAAGAGAAGTATGTTTGTACGGCGATGTGGGCCAAGAAGCGACACCCGGTTGTGGAACAGCGTTTAGTTAATCTGGCCAGGTACGCCGAGGATGCTCCATTCAATCATGTAGAATGGGCTGAGCATTCGCTTGGAATCATTGCAAGTGGTGTTACTTATATGTATGCACGGGAAGTTTTCCCGCAAGCGTCCTTTCTCAAGCTTGGAATGACCTTTCCCCTTCCCGAGGAGCTGATCCGATCCTTTGCTGACGGCGTAGAGAAATTGATAGTGATCGAGGAGCTTGATCCATTTCTGGAAGAACAGATCAGAGCAATGGGGATCAATGTAATTGGCAAGGAGATCTTTCCTCCGTATGATGAGTTGCTTCCAGATACGCTGACCCAGCTTGGGCTGGAGAGTGGGTTGATCGATGAAGCCAAGGGAATGACCCATAGTGTGACCGTTCCGACCGAGCTTCCCGCGCGGACACCCGTCCTATGTGCGGGTTGCCCTCATCGTTCCACCTATTATTGGCTAAACAAAATGAAGATGCCGGTCGCCGGTGATATCGGGTGCTACAACCTTGGTTGTTTGCCACCGTTCAACGCACAACACACGATGGGGTGCATGGGAGCAAGTGTTGGTGTGCTGCACGGTATGTCGATTGCTGGTGTTCCGGAGCACGCAGTGGCAACGATTGGTGACTCCACTTTCTTTCATTCCGGGATGCCTGCGTTGCTGAACATGGTACACAACCAGAGCCGTGGTGTTGTGATCATCATGGACAATGGCTCAACGGCGATGACAGGACATCAGGATAACCCAGGTACGGATTGGACACTCCAGGGGAAGGATGCCCCGCACGTTGAATTTGAACCACTTGTGCGTGCGATGGGAGTGGAAAAGGTGCTAACAGTGAACGCCTTTGATATTGGCGAGGTAGAGAGCGGTTTGAACGAGTGCTTAGCTTACGACGGGCCTTCTGTGTTGATTACCGAAGGATTGTGCGCGCAGCTTGACCGTACGCCAAAGCCCTCTTACATGGTAAATCCAGACAAGTGTATTGCTTGTGGCGCCTGCCTTAAGTTGGGATGCCCGGCAATTGTCAAGGCCGACAAGGTGGATGAGAAGACGGGTAACCCAAAGGCTGAGATCGATCCCGGACTTTGTGTGGGGTGTGACATCTGCCGTCAGGTATGCCCCGTCGAGGCTATCCAGATATCTAAGGACAGAGAAACCCAGGGGGACAGATGAAGAATATCAGCTTTCTAGTAGCTGGCGTAGGAGGGCAGGGAACGCTTCTAGCAAGTGATATTCTTGCCGAGGTTGGAATGGAAGCTGGCTACGATGTGAAAAAGTCTGATGTCCTTGGACTGGCTGTCCGAGGGGGGAGCGTTCTAAGTCATGTGAGATGGGGAGAGAAGGTGGCTTCCCCGGTAGTGAGAAAGGGGGATATGGATTATTTGTTAGCCTTCGAGCCGTTGGAGGCCATGCGTGGGGTAGAGTTTCTGCATCCCAAAAGTATTGTGTTGTGCAACACAAAGGCGATGCCTCCGATTACGGTTAGCGGTGGAAGTGAGGTTTATCCAACGCATGAACAGGTTATAAGGGTACTCCAAAGCGCTGCGGCAACAGTCCATTTCGTCGATGCGAGTGCCGAAGCGGAGCGGCTGGGCAACCTGAAAGTGGCTAACGTGGTGATGCTAGGCGCATTTTCCACCCTACTTGATGTTCCGAGGAAGACCTGGGAAGGCGTTGTCCTAAGCAGGATTCCGCAGAAGTACGTCGCACTCAATCAAAACGCATTCCATACCGGGTGTACGGTTGTTAAGAGGAGTCAACTATCATGAGAATCATGGTGATCAATCCCAACAGCTCGCAGGAGATGACAGCCTCGATTCGCGGGGTGCTTGAGCATGTCAAGCGATCCGACACCGAGCTTACGGTTGTCCGCACAGTGGGAGC
>JAUWPW010000002.1 GCA_030611415.1 Candidatus Bipolaricaulota bacterium | reverse complement strand
ACCCAGGGAGGAGGGGACGGGCCTCGGGCTTTCGGTGAGCTATGGCATCGTCAAGGAACACCGTGGTGAACTCGTGGTGGAGAGCAAGCTCGGGGACTACACCAGATTTCATATCGACCTTCGCGTAGACAACGAGTGGTTCGTGAGAAGTGGTGCTAGCGGTCTTAGTCCAGATGATTCAGGGGAAAAAGACGGCACATACGATGGCCAGGGAAGTGACTCCCAGAGGAAGATGGCACCATAGATGGCAAGGGTACTGGTCGTCGATGATGAACAAAGCATCAGGATCACAGTTAGCGAATTCATCAAGGAAGACGGGCACGAAGTCAACACCGCGGCAGATGCAACACAAGCGTTACGACTGATAGAAGAACAGGATTTCGATGTGATCGTAACCGACATAATTCTGCCCAAGATACGCGGGGTGGAGCTGCTCAAAAACATCCACGAGGTTTCGCAGGAAATACAGGTGGTCATGATAACAGGGGAACCCAACGTAGACACCGCTGCCCAGGCTGTGAGAGCGGGAGCATTTGACTACCTAGCCAAACCCATATCCAGGAAAGCAATCAAAGAGGTGGTCTTGAAAGCGGCAAAGACCAAAGCTCTACTTGATGACAAGAAACGGCTGGAACAGGAAAACCTCATGTATCAGGAGCACCTGGAAGAGCTGGTCAAGGAACGAACAGCAGCGCTGCAGGAGAGCGAGGAGTATTTCCGAGCTTTAATAGAAAACTCTTCAGATGTTATTCAAATCGTTGATTCGGAAGGTATTATTCGCTATGTAAGTCCCTCTGTTCAGCAAGTAATGGGATACAAACCGGAAGAGTTAATTGGCAGACCAAGTGTTGAGGTGGTTCATCCGGACGATCTCTCTATAGTTACCAAGGCTTTTGAAGACGCATTCCAAAAGCCAGAGGCGCCTGTAATCACAGAGTGTCGATGTAAACATAAAGACGGCACATGGCGGGTTATCAGAGGGATCGGGGTTAACCGCCTAGATGTCCCTTCTATCAAAGGGTTCATCTCAAATATGCATGACATCACCAAGCGCGAGAAAGCGGAGGAGGAGCTTCGACAAAGCTTCGAAAGATTACAGAAAACCTTGGAGGGAACGGTTCATGCCCTGGCATCAGTGGTCGAGCTGCGGGACCCCTATACCGCTGGTCATCAACGACGGGTGACCGCGCTTGCCTGTGCCATCGCCAAGGAGCTGGGACTTCCCCAAGAGCAGACTAAGGGGCTCCGGATGGCCGGCCTAATTCACGATATTGGCAAGATCAGTGTACCTGCCGAGATCCTTAGCAAACCTGGCCCGTTGACCGACGTCGAGTTTGGTCTGATTCAAGCGCACCCTCAATCTGCCTACAACGTCCTGAAGGAGATCAACTTCCCCTGGCCGGTGGCCAAGATAGTGCTTGAGCACCACGAATGGCTGGATGGCTCAGGTTATCCCCAAGGGCTTAAGGGTGAGGAGATACTGCTTGAGGCACGGATTATCGCTGTAGCTGATATCGTGGAGGCGATGTCTTCTCACCGTCCGTATCGTCCGGCACTAGGGATTGACAAGGCGCTGGAGGAGATCGAGAAGAACAAGGGAACACTATACGATCTCAAAGTTGTTGACGCCTGTCTGAAGCTTTTCGCTGAAGATCGGTTCACATTCGAAAGCTAGCCCCAAGCTGGCTTCCTCAAATACCTCACACCACAAGAACTCTCTTGCAGCGAAAGACACGGTAGTAAGCTATGCAACACAATACCTATTGTGTTGCATGAGTTCGCAGAACCATCAACCTATCTTATTGCCCTTCTAAACGGTGGTTCACTCCATAACTCTCCAAAGAGAGAGTTATCCACTTGACAAACTACACAACAAAACATGGCATAACTATATGCTATGTTGCGTATCTCTGGAGCAGTTAACGGAGTCCGTTGAACCGATCCGTGACCCGCGCGGTGTCCGCGACCAAGAAGGTACTGAAAACCCAGGACCATCCTAGGGACTGCCTTCTATTTGTGATGGAGACGAACCCCGCCCTTCGCGCAGGCACCTGCTTCAGCTTCCCATTGGCGATCTCCTCTCTCGGCTTCCTCAAGTTTATCTCTCAGGAACCTCAACATTGCCTCAAAAGGAGCTCAAGAATACCTCACGAATCTCTCGAAAATCACCCTGAAAGGGGTCCGGTGTATCCTCTGCTATCCTTCCCGCAAACTATAATCAACGTTACTATGAATACTAGACACGATCTAATGCGGATCTTAGCGCTGAGCTATCCTCAGCTAAGGGAGCGGCTTGAGGCCCTTGCTAGCATGGATGGCCTGCTTGAGGGTCAGGTCCGCAAGGGCTTGAAAGGGAGACTGGAATATAGTCCGGCGGTCCTCAACATGTTGAGAGACGTTGAGGCGCTTGTGCGCAACCACAACATGCGACTGTTAGACGCAGTGAAGGAAGTTGGACGGAAGATCAAGGGAGATGGTTTATCTAGCGATTATCACCCTGATAGCAGAGGGGTCAAGGATCAATTGATCAATGCCCTGGAGAGGGAGATCCGGCGCCTGGAAGGTGAAGTCTTGTTCCTCCGCGGCCAGGTCAGCCAACTTACTCCGCTGGCATTGCCTAGGGGTCGGTGGTGGTGGCCGTTTAGACATGCAGAATGATTGCCAGAATACAGGAGGGGACAAATGAATGCCAAATCTGCAATTCCTAGACTAACAGTAGTCCTATATATCATGGGGATTCTTCAGATCATCGGAGGGGTTATACTGTGTGCAAAGCTATTGCCAGGGGTAGATGACTTACAGTACCGTTTGTTATTCTCAGCATATGCCCCAGCGTTGACGTGGCTGTTTGCAGGGATTATATCGGGGATGCTTGTCCTTGCAGCTGCTGATGTTTTTATGCACTTAAAGGGCCTTGGCAATATTCAGTACCGCCTGAAGAATCTTGTGGACGACATTTCGTCAAGGAGTAGCGATTTACAGAAAACGCTGGAGAGAATCGAAGAACAGTTGAAAGCTAATCGGAAAGAATAGACCACAAGTTGGCTTCTGACCCTCGCAGCAAGTGGTACTTATACACAATCTAGCCCAGGATGACAGCTGCAGGCAGCCGTTCAGCCGTTCGCCAAGTGGAAAACTAGAGTTCCCCGCCCTTGGTATTTCCTCTCTGAGTCTGAGAGAATGATCTTGTTACCTTCGTTTTCTTTCTCATCTGACAGGAGAGAAAGAGAGGAATATCCGCTTTCCTTCTTCTAGTCTACGTCCTGGCTCCCCGGGTAGGACTCGAACCTACAACCATTCGGTTAACAGCCGAGCGCTCTGCCAATTGAGCTACCGAGGAATATACTCCTATTCTATACCTTGAATTAACTAGCGTCAACCAGAGCTCTTATGCAAGAGCTTGAAGGAGATGCCTGATGATTGTAGCCGCTTGTTCCATACTGGTGATTGCAATCCATTCTTCGTTGGAATGTTCCTTTTTGCCGCCGTAACCAAGAACAACAGAGGTGATTCCTCTCCTGCTTAGAACAAGGGCGTCCGTTCCTCCAGTGATTACCACGGTTTTTGGCTGAAGGCCAGCAGAAGCTATTGCCTGCTTGGCAACTTGTACCGCTGGCGCCGTATCCGAAACCTGGAAGGCCTCATATTCTAGGTCAAGATTTACCTTAACCTTTGCTCCAAACTCATTTGCCGCTTCTTCGAATGCATGTTTCATTACCTCAGCCTGATGCATGCACTTATCATGGTTAAGACTGCGACATTCGGCTTTTATTGTGGCCTTCTCCGGTACACCGTTTCGAATTATTCCCCCTTGGATGATCCCTATATTGGCGGTGGTTTCTTCATCGATACGTCCTTCGGGCATTGAAGTGATAGCCTTAGCAGCAACGCGAATTGCAGAGATCCCATTCTCTGGCTCCATCCCGGCATGGGCAGCCTTCCCAATGATCTCGATATCAATTGACATATGAGATGGTCCACCGATAGTTATTGTGTCGGGCTCGTCGCCATCAATGACAAACCCCATTTTGGCCTGCAGCATAGAGCAATCAACGTTCTTGGCTCCTACCAAGCCAATTTCCTCACTGCGGGTGATAAGGATTTCTATCGGTGGTCGCCGCTTCGCTGTAAGTACTGCTTCAAAGATCTCAGCAATTCCAGCTTTATCATCAGCCCCAAGGACTGTATCTCCCGCAGAACTGATTACGCCGTCTTTGATGATCGGCTCAATGCCTTTTCCGGGTTTTACTGTATCGGCATGCGAACACAATAGAACTGGTTCGGTTTCTTCTGAGTTTTTCGCCGCAACCCGGGCAATCAGGTTCCCAAAAGCATCTAGCGCGCAGTCTGCCCCCAGCTCTTTCTCAAATAGCTCTTTCAAATAGTCGATGAACTGAGCCTCTTCACCTGACTCACTGTCGATTCTTACCATGTCACAAAACTGTTTGGCGATGCGTTCCATGTAGTGCCTCCTTTACGTTATCTCTTCTTTGCTTCCTTTGCGAACTGGATGACGAGTTGGGTAAGGAAATCGTAAAACGCCTTTCTGTCGGTCATGACAAGGCCTTGTTTTTCTTTCACCTGTTGGGCAACCTCTCTTAAGAAGTTGTCGTCATATTCCGTAGCCCCCAGTGTTGCTAGCTGGCTGAGCACCTCAAGGAGACGTAACGGTCCATACTCTTTCGGTTCATCCTTTAGTTTTTCTGCACTTGCCGCTATATAAGTACATATACCAAATAACTCACCTTTTTCCATTATACCTCCTGATATCTTTCCCAAGATGTTATCTGTGAGAGGTTTTCCCTCTGTGGCGCGATAGGATGCTCGTTCGGAAAACCGAGCGCAACGAGCAAGATAGGTGAGATTCCATTAGTTAGCTCCAACAGTTCCTTTATTCCAGCTTCAGAAAAGGACGCTACAGCACAGGAGCCAAGATTCAGAGAATGGGCCATAAGTAGCATGTTTTGCACTGCCATAGCTACCTCTTCAGCGGCGAGGATCGGGCTCAATGTCTCTCCAAAGCTTCTTGTACGTCTTTGGTCTGAACACACCACGATGGCAGTTGTGGCTTCTCTGGGAAAACCAGGGGAAAGGGCCTTGAGCGTCCTGAATTGTTCGGCTCCCTGAACCACGATAAATCGCCAGGACTGTACATTGCTAGGAGTAGGAGCCCATTGCCCTGCTTCCAAGATCTTCATGAGCATCTCCCGAGATACTTTCTCATCGGTATATGACCGGATGCTCCTTCGCTCCTTGATAACTTCAAGGATGATCTCCTCTTTACTTGACTTCATCATCACTCCTTTTGTCTTGTGAGATTCGTTGTTTAATCTCCTTAGGCTAAATCTGCGAGACGTCCGCTTTCTTTATGAGTACTCTGAATAAACTTGCTTTGTTTTGTCATCATCTTGAGATAACAATCAGGTTCCCAAAAGCGTCTAGCACAGTTTACTCCTAACATCATAGTTGCTTTAGCCCTAGTTGACAACATGCTTGATAGGCTCTATTGTTTGTTGTGAAAGGGGTGAGATGCAAAAGTGGTTAGTAATCTTGATCATTATTGGATTGGTTCCGATCGTACTACTTGGAAGAGGTTGGCTAATGCATAGCAAGGCTGAATCGATTCTTCTTTCTAATGCAGAGCAGTTACAGCTTCTCCAGCTTGCTCGTCGGCAACTAGAGGAGGAACTGGCAGGAAAATCGGGGATTGTAGTCAACGCAGGCAGCCTCTCTGCAAGTCTGAAAAGACGAGCAGCGTGTTTTCTTACCTTGACAAAGGATGAGGCTTTGCGCGGTTGCATCATTGATGACTTTCGCCCACATGAGCCACTGTACAAGAACGTCTTACGGAACGTTGTACTCGCTGCAACAGTGGATCGGCGGTTCTCGCCAGTGAGAGTTGATGAACTCGACAAAATCCGAATTGGGATCAGTATTCTCGACATACCCAGGCCGCTTGCGTTTGACGACCCTGAGGAATTACTCGAGAAACTTAATCCAGGAAAAGACGGAGTGATTCTCACTACCACTACTGGGACATCAACGTACCTTCCCCAGGTATGGGAGCAACTTCCAGATCCGGTAGAGTTTCTGTCTTCCCTCTGTGAGAAACAGGGAGCTTGTATTGATTGCTGGCAGACTAGCCCACTTCCACGGGTTGAAATCTATCATGTATTTCACTTTGTAGAAGGTGACATATCCCTGTGATGTACTCGCTGAAATGGGCTATCAGTCAGCTGGCAGAGAGGAAGAAGTATCGGAACAAGAACGAATTTGGCATTGGCCTATTGTGACTATGAAGGAACGATTGTATGCAAGCATGATTTGTTGGGAGGGATGGCAGTTCGTTGTTGTTTCTTCGCAAGAAGGCACGTGTTACATTGATCTTTGCGGAACCCCTCTCACAGAGCTAAGCCGCGAGTTACACAGCACGGTTGTGCCCGATGATTATCACAATTTCTCCATTCTACACGAACTTCGTGAATATCTAGCAGGGCAAAGGAGAGCTTTTAGTCCTCCGCCGTACATGCAAGGGACCCCATTTCAACGGTCAGTGTGGGACGCAGTATTAGAGATTCCTTATGGAAGAACCTGCTCTTATAGCGGTATTGCCGCAGCAATTGGAAGACCGTGCGCGGCTCGCGCGGTAGGAGGGGCAGTTAGCGCAAATCCACTTCCTATTATCGTTCCTTGCCACAGGGTCATCGGAAAAAATGGTAAGCTTGTTGGGTTTGGTGGTGGGCTCGCACTAAAGGAGCGGCTCCTGGCTTTGGAACAGGGCAGCCTTGATCTCTAGTTAGCCTGGTTATGTATATCGGCTTATGAAGTTCTAGTTCTAGTTGTTGCACATTGTTACGCCTTGTATCACGTGTTACTTGGATAACAAGTGACAAAAAAGAAACCAGGCAATGACCTACTCTCCCAGCCCCTCGCAAGGCTAGTACCATCGGCGCTAGAGGACTTAACTTCCGTGTTCGGTATGGTAACGGGTGTGACCCCTCTGCTATATATCACCTGGAATCTCAACATTCCTTGAAAAGCAAACAGGGTGTGTGTCACACAAGTAATTGGCTTATTAGTACCGCTCGGCTGAACGCATTACTGCGCTTACACCTGCGGCCTATCAACCTCCTAGTCTAGAAGGAGCCTAATATGGAGACCTAGTCTTGAGGCGGGCTTCGTGCTTAGATGCCTTCAGCGCTTATCCCAACTAAACTTAGCTACCCAGCGATGCCCCTGGCGGGACAACTGGTACACCATTGGTTTAGCTATCTCGGTCCTCTCGTACTAGAGATAGTCCCTCTCAAGTCTCCTACGCCCACGGTGGATAGGGACCGACCTGTCTCACGACGGTCTGAACCCCGCGCGCGTACCCGTTTAACCGGCGAACAGCCGGACCCTTGGGACCTGATTCAGCCCCAGGATAGGATGAGCCGACATCGAGGTGCCGAACCTCCCCGTCGATGTGAACTCTTGGGGGAGACTAGCCTGTTATCCCCGGGGTAGCGTTTGTCCGATGAGCAGTGGCCCTTCCACAAAGCGCCACTGGGTCACTAGGACCTGCTTTCGCATCTGCTCGACTTGTAGGTCTTGCAGTTAAGCCTCTTTATGCCCTTACACTCGATGACTGATCACTAACAAGCCTGAAGAGACCTTTGTGCGCCTCCGTTACTCTTTAGGAGGCGACCGCCCCAGTCAAACTACCCACCTAACACTGTCCCATGACCGCTACTAACGGCCAACGGTTAGAGCTCCAACATTCGCAGGGTGGTATTTCAAGGATGGCTCCACCGAGGCTAGCGCCCCAGTTTCACAGCCTCCCACCTATCCTACACAACGAATATCAAAACCCAGTGTCAAGCTATAGTAAAGCTCCACGGGGTCTTTCTGTCCAGCCGCGGGTCACAGGCGTTTACACCTGTGCTTCAATTTCGCCGAGCACTCAGTCAAGACAGCGCCCAAGTCGTTGGACCATTCATGCAGGTCAGAACTTACCTGACAAGGAACTTCGCTACCTTAGGACGGTTATAGTTACCGCCGCCCTTCACTGGGGCTTCAGTTCAGCGCTCTCACACTTCCCCTTAACCTTCCAGCAGTGGGCAGGTTTCAGACTCTATACATCCTCTTTCGAGTTGGCAGAGTCCTGTGTTTTTGATAAACAGTCGCTCAGGCCGATTCTCTGCGGCCACCCGAAGGTGGCACCCCTTATCCCGAAGTTACGGGGTCATTTTGCCGAGTTCCTTAACTGAGTTTCACTCGTCCACCTTAGTATTCTCTACTCGCCTACCTGTGTCGGTTTGCGGTACGGACTCTTTCTTGCTCGCTAGAGGTTTTTCTTGCCCGATGAGATCGTTTCCCTTCGCCCTGAAGCGGACTCGCCATCACACCTCGACTTAAACGGGAGAACGGATTTGCCTATTCTCCCTACCTTAGTGCTTGGACATGCTATTCCGTCAGCATGCGGAAGGATCCCTTCGGGGTCACCCCTTTGCTCAAACGCAAGTGTAGAGGCGCAGGAATATTAACCTGCTGTCCATCGCCTAACCCTTTCGGGTTTAACTTAGGGTCCGCCTAACCCTGGGAGGATAAGCCTTGCCCAGGAAACCTTAGGCATTCGGTGGCAATGTTTCTCGCATTGCTCGCGCTACTCATGCCGGCATTCTCTCTTCCGTCTCGTCCACCAAACCTTTCAGTTCAGCTTCAGCCGTTAACGGAATGCTCCCCTACCAATAGCCAGTCGTGAGTTGTAGGTCAAAACGCTTAGAGTCCGAAGACTCTTAACGTAAGACTTGTCACTCTTAACTAAACTATTCCGCAGCTTCGGTACCAAGCTTAGCCCCGTTAAATTTTCGGCGCGTCACCGCTAGACTGGTGAGCTATTACGCACTCTTTAAAGGGTGGCTGCTTCTAAGCCAACCTTCCAGATGTTTCGGCAACAACACATCCTTTCCCACTTAGCCTGGATTTGGGGACCTTAGCTGGCGGTCTGGGTTGTTTCCCTCTTGAGCGCGGAGGTTATCCCCCGCGTTCTGACTCCCGTGAAACGATCTGCTGGTATTCGGAGTTTGCTTAGGGTCGAGAGTTGCCCCCCTTCCCCGATCAGTGCTCTACCCCCAACAGTCTATAACACGAGGCTAGCCCTAAAGCTATTTCGGGGAGAGCCAGATATCACCAGGTTCGATTGGTTTTTCGCCCCTAACCACAGGTCATCCCCTAGCTTTTCAACGCTAGTGGGTTCGGGCCTTCATATACGGTCAAGTATACTTCACCCTGCCCATGGCTAGTTCACCTGGCTTCGGGTCTACATCATGTGACTCTTCGCCCTATTCAGACTCGCTTTCGCTACGGCTTCACCTTCCTCGGCTTAACCTTGCCACACAACGTAACTCGCCGGCTCATACTACAATAGGCATGCGGTCAGGAAATCAGTTAGTAGTTTCTTAGTTCGTAGTCCGTAGTTTTAGTTCGGAAAATCCCAAACATCGAACTTTGAACCTTGAACCAAGCAACTGATGATCTCCCTCCCACTGTCTGTAAGCAAATGGTTTCAAGGTCTATTTCATTCCCCTCCCGGGGTGCTTTTCATCTTTCCCTCGCGGTACTAGTTCACTATCGGTCAGTTGATAATATTTAGCCTTAGGAGGTGGTCCTCCCGGATTCACGTCGGATTTCTCGTGTCCGGCGCTACTCAAGTTAGAACTCAGAGTAATTCAACCTTTCGTCTACGGGACTATCACCCTCTGCGGTCGCCCTTTCCAGAGACTTTGCCGGCTGTTCGACTAGATATCGTTTGTAACTCTGCTTGCCCTTGCATTGACAAGAAAGTACTAACTTACAACCCCATGAGAACAACGGATGCAACCTTACACTCTCATGGTTTGGGCTGTTCCCGTTTCGCTCGCCGCTACTCAGGGAATCTCGTTTGATTTCTCTTCCTCCGGCTACTGAGATGTTTCACTTCGCCGGGTTCGCTGAGTATAGCTACTAATATGGTTTCGCTACACTCTGCCATGGCTTCACCATGGCGGGCACTCCCATTCAGACATCCCCGGATCAAAGCCTGCTTAGCGGCTCTCCGAGGCTTATCGCAGCTAGCCACGTCCTTCATCGCTTTCAACTGCCAAGATGTCCACCATTTGCCCTTGCTGGACTTGTGTAACACACACTCTATTCACTTTTCAAGGATCATTTGCAGAAATCAAACATGCAAACTCATATACTAATGCCTTACCATATTGCATGTCAAGTCATTCTGCACGACTTGCAGAGAGAACTTTACTCAAAAGGTCTTGCTTTGTCAAGCTAAAACTTACCTATGGGGTGAAAGACTTACGGGATTGAGTGATTGAAGACCAGCGAAAGCCTCTACACAAAGGTTTCTTTTCTGACTAGCAGGCTGTCTTTGTCGATAATTCGATCTTTCCACAAGGAGTCAATATCATAGAAAGCACGTGCTTCCTTTAAGAGAACATGAATTACGATTTGTCCATAATCTAGAACGACCCATCGCCGCTCGCGCAAGCCTTCGCGGTGCAGTAATTTGGCGGGCAGGTTTTCGCTGAGGTTAGAGATTATTGCCTTCACGTGAATTGGATTATCGGCTTCTGTAATGACAAAGTAGCTAGTGGGAATAGATTCCTCTTGCAGGTCGATTATGACCGTTTCTTCACCTTTTTTCTCATCGATTAATTTGATCGCGGTACGTAAGAGATCAGTCTCACCCATTGTCAACCTTGAAACCAGCGCCGGTAACCAAGATGAGGTTGGTTCCAGCAGGGACTAGGGGTTTGAGTTCAGAATAGTGGGGTTCAAACTCCTCGGGGAAGACAATAGTCGATGCCTTTGGAAGGGTGCTTTCGAGGATTTGTGCCGCCTCTTTGCCGGTTAAGGCAACAATATAGGTCTGATCGTAGTCAAAGGTTTCCGCGTTGGCGACCCTGCTAATTCTGAACGCGCGCTCATGTAGATAGGTAGCTGTACTACTTGCTACCAAAGGCTGTCCATTCCCATTGAATACAGCTACACTAATCTGATCGGGAGTAAGTATGTTGATCCCCTTGATCAAGCGGACGACAAGCTGCTCCATCTCTATTACTTGAGGTTCAAGGTAGCTGATTTCATCGATTGATACGGGTACTCCTGGGACAGTGGCCATCTGCAGGTGTGTGCGATCCAGTCCATGCAGAAGCTTAGCCAAATCGTATAGGTCAATGAGGGAAAGATTAGTATGTAAGTAAGGATAGATGGCTCTAACGATGTCCTTGATTGATCCGATATTTTGGTTCTGTAATCCTTTCTCCAGTATAGCACCAATCAACTTCTGTTGACGTGCGATCCTACCCATGTCGCCGGAGTCACCTCCTCGATAACGAATGTAATCAAGGGCAGTCTTCCCATCAAGTCTCTGTGTGCCTGCTTGGATATCAATGTGCAAGGGTGGATCGGCACGGTAGTCATCATATTTCATTGGCTCCTTTACCGTGATATCTACTCCGCCGAAGTGATCTATTAGTTGTTCGAATCCCACATAGTCGAGCGTGAGATAGAATGGAACGCTAACCCCAAGCAGGCTGGAAACTGTCTCACAAGCAAGATTTGATCCACCAATCGCATAGCTTGCGTTAAGTTTGTGAAACTCTCCGTTATTGAACTTGACCCGCAAATCTCGGGGAAGTGAGAGTAGGGCAATGTCCTCCCCCGGAGCCAGGCTTACGAGCATCATAGTATCGCTCCGGTTCCTGTCCCCAGCATTGTCCAAGCCTAAGAACAGAATGTTCGTGTGTTTCCCTTCACTGATCAGAGGCCCTACATTGCGTTGTGTCAAAAAGTAGTATGAAACAAGTGCGACGATAATCACAACAGCAACACAGGCAAGAACAGCGATACGCCTACGGATGATTCTTCCCCCCATCTTCATCCTATGACGCTATCACAAGGAGTAAGGAATGTCAACTGCATGCTTGACCTTGTACAGGTATCTCGACTTGTTCCCTAAGAACGGATATCCTTGGTCTTGCCAGGAAACCATGATGGATTCTTGCGCAAAGAGATTACTAGAATGATCAGACGCAATGACCGTCCACGTGTACGCATTATTACCTTTGGTTGTCGAGTGAATCAATATGAAAGCGAAGTGATGAGATCGCTACTGATTCCTCGTTTTGATATTGTAGATGGCAAGGCAGATCTTTTCCTGCTGAATGCATGTACGGTGACCTCTCTTGCTGAACGCAAGGCTCGCCAAGCAATGCGGAAACTGCGTCGCGAGTATCCGCTCGCGAAGATTGTGGTAATTGGCTGTCTTGCTGATTCCGTATCTCAAGGACTAACGCAGATTGAAGGAGCTGATCTTCTGGCTGGAAATGCCTGGAAGATGAGGATTTGCGATGTTGTGAGGCGTGCTCTTGGAAACCAGCAGGGGTTACTCCCAGCAGTTGAGCTGTCCCCGTTAGCGGAAGAGCATATTAAGGAACATGTTGGTCGTGTACGTGCTTTTCTCAAGGTCCAGGATGGATGCGACCTGGCATGCACATTTTGTCGCACTACGCAAGTTCGTGGTCGCTCACGCAGCAAGCCGGTTGTTTCCGCGCTTTGCGAAGCACGTGAACTTGTTGCACGCGGCTATTCAGAAATTATCATTGCTGGGATCAACTTAGCTCAGTATGCGCCACCTGATGGTAATCTAGGGTCACTTGCACGAGGTATCTTGGCAATAGATGGGTTGCGTCGTCTTCGTCTTTCCTCGATTAACCCAGCTGGAATCAGCGCAGAGCTAGTGGACGTATTTGCTAGTGATCCTCGCGCTTGTCCGCACTTCCATCTTCCACTTCAGAGTGGAGACGACCTTGTTTTGCGCCACATGGCGCGGGGATATACCGCTGCTTTTTACCTTTCCCGTGTGGGTATGATTCGCAGTGTTATTCCAGACGCAATATTTGGGACTGACATAATGGTTGGCTTTCCTGGGGAAACCGAGTCTGCTTTCCTGCAAACGTGTTTATTGATTAAGGAGGTAAGATTTGCTAACCTTCACATCTTTCGCTACTCTCCTAGATATGGGACAATAGCAGCCGGTTTCTTGAACCTTGTTATGGAGCAAACGAAGAAAGAACGCGCACATAGCATAGCGTCTCTTGGACAAGCAATTCGATCGATAGAAGCGGAACGGTTGCTGGGAAAGCGGAAGAAGGTACTGATCGAAAACAAGAGTGATGGGGAATGGCGGGGATATACGCGGGATTATTTCGACACTCATCTATTGGGTGAGCCAAGCGTTGCACCCGGGGATGAAGTAGATGTGCGGATTGTGAAAGTGAGCAACAATTGCTTAGTGGGGGTGAAAGAAAATAAAACAGACAAGCGTTGAGATTACGTTGCGTGACACTGTGGAACCAACGGCTCTTCTTGGCAAGTTCAACTGCAACGTGAAGGAGATCGAGAAGTCATTCTCTGCAACGGTAGTTGCCCGCGGAGAAATTATCCGTATTGAAGGAACAAGTGAGGAGGTTGAGCAAGTTCGTTCACTGTTCAACAAACTTATTGATGTTGTCAAGAGTGAGCACGTTCCCAGTTTGGACGAGCTGCGCTACTTAATCACGCAAGTCAAGGAAGGAAGAAGCCTTGATGGTGTTCTTTCTGATGTTGTACGTGTAACTCACTGGGGTGAGGAGATTCGTGCCAAGACAGCTGGACAGCATCTCTACATTGAGGCTATTCGTAACAAGGATATTGTCTTCTCCATTGGGCCAGCAGGAACGGGGAAAACCTACCTCGCAATTGCAATGGCAATTGATTGGCTAAAGAAAGGAAAGGTAAAACGCATTATTCTTACACGGCCTGCAGTAGAGGCTGGCGAGGAACTTGGGTTTCTTCCTGGTGATATTCAGGCTAAGGTAAACCCATACCTACGTCCGTTGTATGACGCAATCTATGACATGATTCCAGCTGGAGAGTTTGAGAAGTTGGTTGAGCTTGGCAGAATTGAGATGGCACCGCTAGCATTTATGCGTGGCCGTACGCTGAACAACAGCTTCGTCATCCTCGATGAAGCGCAAAACACAACATCGATCCAGATGAAGATGTTCTTAACACGCTTGGGGTTCCATTCCAAGGCTGTTGTCACTGGTGACATAACCCAGATTGATCTTGAGGAAGGAGCGTCCGGTCTTGCTGCTGTGCAGGGAATCCTGAAAGGGATTGATGATATTTCGTTTGTTATCCTTGACAAGAGGGATGTTGTACGCCATCCCCTTGTGGCACGAATCATACAAGCCTATGAAGAGAATGAAAGCCAACGTGCAGGCAAGAGTTCTTGTTGTTGAGTAACCTTACTTCCCGGGAAGCAGTTCGGCTCTGTGGCAAGAGATTAGCCGGTTGAATCGGACTTACTTTCAGTGTCGCGCCTCCTTCGCACAAAAGCAGGAATAGTAAGGTCTGTATCTTTGTTGATTCGCTCACGGCGGGGCTTGCCTTCGCTTAGTAGTCCTTCCTGCGATGTCTCCTGAAAGTCAGCAGCAATTACGGTGATCTGTGTCTGGTTTCCGAGGTTTTCACGTATGACTGCGCCAAACACAAGGTCACACTCGATTGCTGCCATCTTGCGGATTACATCTGCAGCTTGTGTTACCTCTTGCAGTGTCAGATCTTGTCCCCCAGTGACATTCATAATCATCTTTCGCGCTCCTCGGATTGAGCCTCCCTCCAGGAGTGGATTCGTGCTTGCTGATTTGGCAGCAGCAATTGCTCGTTGGTCTCCACGTGCTTTCCCCATTCCCATCATTGCTGTACCTGCATTGATGAGAACATTGCGAATGTCAGCGAAATCAAGGTTGACTAAACCACGAATTGTTATTAGATCTGATATTCCTTGTACCCCCTGAAAAAGGATTCTATCAGCTAGTTCGAACGCCTTCGTCATCGCTATTCCCTTAGCGGCAGTCTCAAGTAGGCGATCGTTGGAGATAGTGATCGAGACATCTGTTGCTTCTGCCAGCTGAGCTAATCCGTCCTCGGCCCGCTTTGCCCGCACAATCCCTTCAAAGGAAAAGGGTTTGGTTACGACACCGATTGTCAGCGCGTGGTTCTCTTTGGCGATCTCAGCAATAATCGGAGCAGCTCCCGTTCCAGTTCCTCCGCCGAGCCCGGCAGTAACAAACACAAGATCCATGCCTTCTAGTAGGTTTGCAATTTCCCAATGGGATTCTATTGCCGCTTTTCGCCCCTTTGTTACATCGCCACCTGTTCCGCGCCCACCGGTGATGTCAAGACCAAGTTGAAGGGTGTCATGAGCACGAGAAATCCCTAATATCTGCTTGTCAGTATCGACTGCGATTAGTTTTACCCCCTGAAGGTTTTCTTCACGCATTCTGTTGATGGCATTTATTCCACCATCGCCAATTCCTAAGACTGCAATGTGCGCAGATATCCTTGCGTGGGGTTGTGTTTGACGAGCACGTTCAACAAGCGGCGGTTCGCCTATTACGACACACCGTGGCCCAAATACTTTGGCAACCGTTTCCTCTATCTTGGGAAGTTTGCGCTGGCAGTATTCCTTCTTGAACTCGCTGTCTACTGCAATGATAATTTGCTCCTTGTCAAGTGTGATACGCTCAGGGTCCTTGGGGAGGCACACTCGAAGGATGCGGTCGTCAATAGCTGCTAGCACCGCTCGCCAATTATCAGCTACCTTGCTCTCCGGGTGTAAGTTGTCGGTCTGCTCTTTGTTTGCCATTTTTGGTCTCTAGACAATTCTCCGTATGCAAAGGGGAAAAGTCAATAGGCTGGGTATATGCAGTGGGCAAGGAAGATGGGTTTTTCTCGACAGTACAGGTATCCCTTTATAGGAACCAAGCCGCCCAAGCCATGAAAGGAGTACGAAACAGCCGGAAAACGAAATAAGATGTACGAGATCGATCGGGAAGATAAACAAGTTGGTGAGGCAGTGTCTACTTTTCTTTCTTGGAAACCGCAATGACCTCTATTCCGTTGTAGTAGCCACAGTGTGGACAGACACGGTGAGGAAGTTTTGGTTCATGGCAGTGGGGGCACTCGCTCACTGTCAGTACGGACATTGCTTGATGTGAGCGGCGCATTCGTGCCTTTGATCGTGACGTTCGATACTTGGGTACAGGCATCTGTTTTCTCCTTAACGTGTATGGACTTTCAAATTTCCTTAACAGTTTAACCGTGCTATTGTACAAGCACAAGGTCAAGGGGTTTCAAAAAGGAGTGTTACCGGCCCTTCATTGACAAGCTCCACTGACATTTTAGCGCCAAATTTTCCCGTCTTTACGGGGATCTCCTCTGCGACAAGGGCTGAAACAAAAGCCGAAAAGAGGGCTTTTGCTTCAGTTGATGGGGCAGCTGTAGAGAAACTCGGACGACGCCCTCTTTGTGTATCTCCGTACAGAGTGAACTGGGACACAGCAAGGATCTCCCCGCCGACATCACGCAAAGAGAGATTCATCTTCCCTTGGCTATCTTCGAAAACGCGAAGGTTTACGACTTTTCTTGCCAGCCGGGAAAAACCAACATCACTATCATTCCTGCCGATGCCAATCAGCAAGAGAACTCCCTGCCCGATTGTAATAGGAGTCGCATTATCAACACTAACTGAGGCTTGGCTGACCCGCTGCAGCACAACACGCACGATCTTTACCTCTTATCCTGCAAGTGCTTGGCGTGCTCAATCAATTGCTCCATATCGGAATTACTGAGCGAAGCTGTATAGGCCAGTAAGCGTAGATCGAGGTGTTCATGCGTCATTTCTGCCTGGATACGATTATGGAACGCTCGTTCGACAAGACGGGGTGCCTTCCGATTAACATTGCTATCGATGAAATTAACCCGCCATTCTGGGAACTTGTTCAGGTAACCCTTGCTTATTTCTAGCAGATGCTGTAGGTGGGGTTGTCGACTTTCCAAGATCCCATTCAGTTGATTCACTACGGATTGGTTGTCGATGAAGAATATCACTGACTGTGGCGAGTAAGCAAGCGTTCGTTTGCATCCTTCTATCAGGGCTTGGTACACAACTGCTTGTGGGATACTCCTGCCAATGAGCCTGGAAACCTCTTCTATGACGTTTCCCTGTTTGTCTGTAATAGCAATCCCGATCGCAGCCGCTCCTGGCTTACCTCGTACCTTACCGGCCACGTAAACAAATAGTTTCTCCATAGTTTCCTGTGGGCCCACCAGGGTTCGAACCTGGGACCGACCGGTTATGAGCCGGTTGCTCTGCCGCTGAGCTATGGGCCCAATAAGATCCCACGTTGCAATATAAGTCAATCATGGATCGCTGTCAAGCCATGTTGTTGTCAATGCGTGGTGTCGTTACTGCTCTCTCCCATAACATACACCTAGCTGGATATTTACCTGAGTGGAATCTCCCCTTACTATTGTTCCAACAACTTGAACACCTTCGTAATCTGTTTTTCTGTAAACTAAGCCAATGGATAAGGCAATCTTTGAGCTAGCAGCTTGCTCTACTAAGCGTATTCTTGCCGTTAGTGCAAGCTTAGTGTTTGCGACAAATGTAAGCCCGCTCAGGAGTTCAATGCCTGTGGGTGAAATCCTGATCTCTGGGAGAACCATGACAGGGTCACTCGTCCAACTGAATCCAATCCCGATAGTGTCCCCTATTAGGGGGATTGATAGATGGGCCTTTATGTCTGGGGTCTGGTAAAAAACGTATCTTATCTTAAGAGAGCTTTGTCCTAGTTCTTTTGTCTTAGTCATTATGGTCTGTTCTGTGCCGTAGTAAAGGTTGAGCCTTCGAGTCCATACAGAGGCGCTATGAAGAGAGAACTGGCCTTGAACAGCCAATTTGCTGGTGATATCTAAGAAACTGGCAAAGCTGAATACGAGCCCAACGGTTTTGTCAACATTGTGCCATAAGCCGCAATCATCTACAGAATAGTACGGAATGGTATTGATGTATCTTGAAACTTGTGCTGTAATTTGCCAAGCCTTTTCTCCTTGCCGAAATTGGAGCGCATCTATCCCTTGGGCAGTAGTTGCAGTGAGTAGAAGTGTTATTAGTGTGCAAATGATACTAATCGACACCTTTTTAGTTAGCTCAGTGTCCATAGAAATATCTTGGAGAGTTGAAGGGTCTTCATTCCTTCCACTATCTTTCCTTGAATCTGTCGGATTACCACTTTGACTCGATCCGCACTTCTTTGGTTTGGAGCGAATGCTAAGACTAATCCGTCCCAGCACCGACAAAGCTCTGCCAAAGAAATCACCCTCATTCCCCATGAGGGATCAGCCAACACAATTCTCTGGCCAACCTGAGTTACCGCGACCACAAAGTGTTCATCAGGTGTATCCAAGTGAATTAGGACGGGTAGGGAGAGCTCGTGTAAGATTGTGCCCAGGTTACCTTTGGGTATTTCATATCCCTTAGCTGGGATCCCTTTCTTGATACTGGCCTGTTTCAAATCGAGCATTGAAACACCGTTCTCTGGAATCTCTTTGGTTGATTTGTTGTCTGGATCCTGGCGTGAATAATGTGAAATGAAGTTGGCAAATTCATTCTCACTAACCTGAACTCCAAAGAAGTCTGAGAAGATAGTGGCAAGTGCAGCTGGCCCACAGCTGTAAAAGTCCTCTTGTCGATCGACGTTCTCGTATCTGAGCTCCCTGTAAGAGATCACTGGCCACCCGTTGGTTGAGAGCCAGAATGTGGCCGTGATAATGCCTGCCAGGAACAAACCTGTTATGCTATGATGGAAACTAGGTGGGTTGTTGTGCGTGGCAGGATTCATGTAAACAGTGCTGGAAGCACTCCTCGAGCTACCCAAATGGTTCCTATAACAAAAAGGCCAGTCTCAATAATCGAGAAGCACGGTATCCTTATTCCCATATGCAGACCCCAAAACAGTACCGTTATGGCTACTACCAAGAGAATTGTCCATTTATACATCTTGCAGTACCGCACTGTATCGTTAAGCCCCTTGTGCATTACTATGCATCGAAAGAACACAATGCAAGCAACACACGTTATGCCAATAACAAAGAACAAGAGCACTCCTAAAGCTGTTAGCTCTAGATAGGTAAGCCAGTATGGCATTGTCATACTCCTTCTATTTGCCAGAGGTCAGTAGATATCTGGCCTCTGGCATGATCACGTGCTATTTGATTAGAACCAAGGGATGAAGTAACCCACTGTAGCACCCCAGCCAGCACCAGCCGCAGCGCCAACTCGTGCTGCATGAGCGAGTCCACGCGTGCTCCAATGCCCCCAGTTGCTTACCCCGTAGACCCCAATTGCTGTAACTGTTCCCCCGATTGCACCCACTAGTGTAGCTCCAGCCCACGTGAAGAATCCTTCCCCTTCTTCCTCTCCCAGTTTCTCGTCATCTACTTCTTTACCTCCTTGTTTTTCTATCTGTTGGAAGGGGCAAACCAGTAGTTGATCCTCTCTTTGTTCTTGACTTGCTGTTGTGACGGGAGTTTGAGCAAACGATCCGAAAACCGGTACGGTCACCATCAATAGAACCAGCATAACGCTAACAACACTCTTCAATTTCGTCACTTCTTGCCTCCTTGTGTACGGCATGAAAGGTCCACTAGATTGTCATAATCCAAAAGAGACAACCATCAATACCTAGAACATCATATATAACACCTCCTCTTACTCTCTTCTCTGGTCTACTCCTATTTTATCATATATTATGTCCTGTGTCAAGAGAACAACATGTTAGGTTGGGAATTTATCAGATTGTGACTAGCTTTTAGAGAATCGTTTCTTGTATTAATTAGTCAGAAGTAGATAGATTTAGGTGAGTATCAACAGAAAGACTTGCTGTTTTCTAGGGTTCGAGGCTATTTGAGTTGTTCCGCGGCAGAGAAATCTCGATACGGTGACAGGTATCCCAAGGTTTCCTGATCTTTCGAAGACAGTTCGTCTTGTGTGACCATGCGAGCAAGAAGCTCGCCTAAACCTGGCCCGAGCATGAGCCCCTGACCACACATTCCAATTGCCATTAGATATCCCTCTATCTCCTTGGCCCACCCAACTAGTGGTGAGCCATCCGGAGTCATTGGGTAAAGACCACGCCAACTGCGACGCACGCGGATGTTTGCCAGTCGTGGCATCAAGTCAACAATGCGATGGGAGATCATTGGCAAGAATGTGCTGGTTTCTGAACAGTCAAACCCCCAAATACTTGGACTTGGCGTAATGCAGAATACAACCTGTCCGGTAGAAAGCTGGTAGAAGTAGTAGTTTAGTGAGCCTGGCGCGGGACGGATATCAACTACCATTGGATCAAGAAAGTGAGCAACCGGTTCAGTAATTCCTGCTTCGTGAGAATCGGGATTCACAGGGTGTTCAAACCCCACCATTCTTCCCACTTGCTTTGCCCACGCTCCGGCAGCATTTAGTACTACCCTAGCGGGGTATTCGCACCTATTGGTTCTTACCCCCTGTATACGTCCTCCGTTGATGAGAATGGCTTCAACCGTCTCGCCAAAGTGAAAGACTGCTCCTGTGCGCTTTGCCTCTTCGTATAGAGCGTGGGCAACAAGCAGGGTAGAGCAATGACCATCATCGGGCGAGAAGGTTCCGCCGATAAGATCGATTGGGTTCAGATCGGGGATGACATCGAGCAATTCATTCCTGTCACACCAATCAATATTGAGCTCATAGGCGCGTTGTATTCTAAGCAAATCTTTAAGTGTTTTCTCCTCTTGCTCGCGGTAGGCAACAAACGAATAGCCACCTGTAGTCCATTCAATGTCATGGCCATAAGTTTCTTTCCATGTAGAAAGGATTTCGAGGGAACGCTTACACAAACGGATCTTTGTTGGGTCAGAGTGAGTGGCACGGACACCGCCGATCGCAGATTTGCTTGAACCTTGACCCTCACTGGCAAACCTATCAAGCACCAATATCTTGAGACCGGCCCGTGCCATTGCCAGGGCAGCAGGAATACCCACACTTCCCGCACCGATGATGATAACGTCATGACTATCCATCGTTATCCTCCTTCACGCCAGCGAAGGACCCAAATGGAACTTCAACAAACAACGGACGCTTAACGAGTTCGCTGACCTCTTCTATACAAATCCCTTCCTCACGGAAGATTCGTCTGATTAGTTCAGTGCAAGTCTTACCGCCGCATGCGCCCATTCCCGCTCGTGTTATCGCTTTGATCTCGTTCATGTCACGGCAGCCCTCGCGAATCAGTTGACGGATTTCACCTGCAGTCACCCGTTCACAGCGACATACGATCATCTCATCTTTCATGTTCTCGGGTACCTCAGATAGCGGAGCAGACACCAACGGTTTCTGTACGCGGATTCCGGCAATGCGTTTGGCATAAGCTTTGGGAGCCTCTACTTTCACAACCGCAGTATGATCTCTCTTTGCAGCGAGTTGAACGCTTTTCACTTCTACTTCACCCAGCACCTCTCCCTCAGTGTCGACTACGGTAACGGTTTGCCCTTGCTTGATACTCTCTTGAAGAAACTCATAAGCAAGAGCCACAGTTGGCATCTGTTTGTCCTGCCGGTAATCAACCAATGTGATTGCCAGTCCCGGGCAAGCTGTAATGCAATTCTCGCAGCCAATGCACTTCTTGCCAATCTCAGGCCCGATAAACTTGGGACGATGTCTGATATCACTTTCATCAATGTCAATGAGTCCTAATGGGCAAGCATATGCGCAAGGATCACACGGGATTTCTTGGTAACAGTGAAGAATAGGAAAGACACCTTCCGTCTGAGTCGGAATTCCTTCCGGGTCAACTTTTCCATGACCAGACTTGAGGATCTCAGCCATCCGGGCCCATTCCGAAGGGATTTCCCCAACATCTACCCCAAGCGCTCTAGCTACTTTTAGCCCCGCAATCTTACCAGTGAACATTGCCGCGGATGCCTCGGCAATCTCTTGTGCATCACCCGCAGCAAATACTTGCATCTTGTATTCCTGGGCCTTTTCGTAGAACTCATTCACGGGATTCAATCCCACGGCAATCAATACTGTGTCACAGGCAAATGATTTCTCCGTTCCGCGAATCGCTTGGAAATGTTCGTCAACTCGAGCAATCGTTACAGATTTCACTTGCGTTTCACCATTGGCACTAAGAACAGTATGCGAAGTGTAAATAGGGACGCCCATGCGAACCAACTTATCCCTGTGGACTTTGTAGCCGCCGCACTCGGGCAAAGCCTCAACTAACCCTACCACTTGGATGCCGGCTTGAAGGGCGTGATAGCCAGCAATTAATCCAACATTCCCTCCACCGACGATAAACAACCGTTTGCTAGGTTTTACCAAGTCACGATTGACCAGTGTTTGAAACGCCCCAGCACCATAAACACCCGGCAGCGTGTTTCCCCTAAAGACCAGTGACCGTTCACGTGCTCCTGTTGCTACCAGTAGTACCTGTGGTCGAACAAGAACATAGGTTCTGTTATCCTGGAGAATACCTACTTTGTGATCGCTGAAAACTGCAACAGCTACGCTATTTAGCCAGACATCGGTTGTGTCATGTTTCTTGGTCTCGTTCTCCAGTTGTGTAGCAATATCAATTCCCCGTGTTCCAGCGTGAACAGCATTGGTAGAACCAAAAAAGCGATGAGTTTGTAATACAAGCTTCCCTCCCAGGCGATGCCTGTCATCTACAAGTAGCGCTCTGATCCCGTGGCTTCCAAGTTCGGCAGCTGCTGACATTCCTGCCGGGCCGCCACCGATAATGAGCACAGGCACGGCTATGCTTTCCGTTTTGCTCATAGATGGAACTTGTTCTACCTTGGGCAGATCAGGCAAGCCAGCACTTGGCTCGACGCGCATACCTGCCTCAACTGGCGTCATACAGGCCTTTACCGGTACCCCCTCCGCAATTACCAGGCATTGGGCGCACTGACCATTGGCACAAAAGATACCCTGCGGCGCACCATCTTTGGAATGATGTCCAAAGGTCTTGACTCCATTGGCAAAAAGAGCAGAAGTAATCATCTCGCCTTCCTTGGCGATAAGCGGTTGTCCCTGCCAATAGAAGGTGATGTTCTTGCTTGATTCAACCGACAAAATAGGATGTTTCTTGATTCGATAGTCTGTCATGTTCTCCCTGATTGTGCCTCTGCTAAACCAGCTTGGCTCTCGTGACGACAATACGGCACCCTCATTTTTCGCTCGATGTTAGTGCTTTACCTCTTCATTTTCCAGATCAAAGCCTGCCGGAAACGGATCGTCCTTCGTAAGAACGAGGGAGCCAAGAGCCATTACGTAAGCAGATCCTCTCACCTCGGGGATGATCCCTGGGGTATCTCCTACGTTCGTCTCAGAGATTATTTTTCCTGTAAACTCTGTCTTCAAGATGCTTTGGTAGCGGTATTCCTCCCCCACAGCGAGCTTCCCTTCCGCGTGGAGAAAAGCCATCTTGGCGCAGGTTCCCGTTCCACAAGGGGACCGGTCGACCTGTCCCCTTCCGAAAACGACAACATTCCTCGGAGGATCGGTCTCCTCGTAGAATTCCACCAGATCTACTAACAAAGGATTCCCTGTCGCGGGATGGTGAAAGGTGAGGTTCCGGTTGGTCCAGCTTCTGATCATCATTCCAAGATCCACGATCTCACGTATATTCTGCCGCTTAAGTTCAACGCCCAGGGAACTTGCCTCCACTAGAGCAAAGAGATTCCCCCCGTAGGAAAGGTGAAGCGGGACCCCTTTCCATTGCACAGTCCTTAGGAAGAAAGAAGGAACATTACGAAAGGTAACATCCTGAACCTCGCCCTCTTTCCAATGAAGGTGACAGGTCACAAGGCCGGATGGAGTATCGAGTAGAACCTCTTTCTTGTGGATTCGTCCTAGTTCAGCCAGGGCGGTCACTGCTCCGATCGTTCCATGCCCGCACATCGAAAGCGTCCCGCCGTTATCGAGGAAGATCAGTCCATAATCTGCTGCCGGGTTAATGGGCGGGGTGATAACTGCTCCGAACATATCCGTGTGTCCACGTGGTTCCCGCAGGAGGAACCGCCGCAGGTCGTTGCCCGGTCCATCGAACCACGCACGCCGCTCGGCCATCGTTTTGCCGGGGATGGGAGGAAGTCCGTCAAGGACCACACGCGTCGGTTCACCAGCAGTATGAGTGTCGACGACTTGGACAAAACGCTGAATCCTCATCCACTTGTGCTCTCCATGAGCCTCTCCACAGGGATGTAGTCCCGATCGTAACCGAAGTAGCGAGGACCGAACGTGGCGATCCCCCGTTCTGTCCGCATCCGTTCGTGTGCGGGGATGAGAAGCACAGTCCCTCGATATCCGTAGCGCACGATGTCTGTGCGGATCGGTTCCCCGGTCGCCGGGTCGAGGATGCAGATCAGATCCGGCGGCATGCAGCGAACTTCTCCATCGATCTCCAGGTTCAACCACTCGTTCTGGAAATCGACGACGACGGTCCGTCCCTTGAAATCGTCGGTCCCCTCCACCGTGATCCGCCCAAGGGAGAAACCCTTAGTCTTCTCCGCCCCGAATTCCCGATCGATGTCGACGATCTTCCCTTGAAACGCACGGTATCCTCCGGTGAGATTAATAGCCTCAGCAATAGGATCGAGGTGCTTGCGCCGCGCGTTGAATACGCGCTTCCCCAGATCCCAGGCCATGGATATAGATCGCAAGATCGCCGTATCCTTGAGCTGGCGCCCGGTCATCGGATACCCCGCGATCCATGAGATACCCCCGTAGGCCATCGCCGCGTTGCGGATGATCCGCTCCGTCAGCAGTGCATCTGATGCGTCGCAGATAGTCACGTGTCCCTTCTCATCCGCCGCCGCCGTTGGCGACGGGGAGACCCCGTGGATGTAGAAGGAGGTCATCTGCAGCTCGGGAAAGGCGCGTCCCATACCATCGGCGTCGATGACGGGAATCCCGACTGCCCCAGCCACGGCCATCGGGACCGGCGTATTGACCCCACCGGCCTCCGGGGGAACAACAGCCTCGATCGACTTGCCCATGTAACGGCGCAGACTGTCATAACACCAGAAGAGCTCTTGACCATTCGGTGGTTTCTCGGTGAGAACAAGCGCTGCTCCAAGGCACCCGGCGATCGCCGCCAAAGCCTCATCGGGCATCGCCTCAGGGTCAATAAGGAGGATCTCCTTTCCCTGATCGACCACGTTATACGCCCACAGAAGGCCGATCTCAGGATCTCCCCCGCCTCCGGTGGCCAGGATCGACGCACCTAAGGTGATCTCCGAAAGCGCCTTCTTATCGATCACTTGGAAGTCGGTAACTCCCCACTTGCGAAGGATCTCTCTTACACCCACTTTTACTCCTTTTTCCCCGTTAGTCCACGCGGAGCGCTGGTCAGAACCTCACATCCGAGTGGGGTGACGACCACCATGTCCTCGACGCGCGCTGCACCTATCCCCGGAAGATAGATCCCCGGTTCCACGGTCAGGACCATACTCGATTGGAGGATCGTCTCTACCCCGCGGTCCGCAATCGGCATCTCATGCGAGGAGATCCCAATTCCATGCCCAGTGAGGTGCGGGAAGTACTCCCCGAAGCCAGCGTCCTCGATCACAGTTCGTGCAGCGGCATCAACATCACAGGCACGAACACCGGGACGAATCGCTTCGATCCCCGCTTGTTGCGCCTCTCGTGCAACCCGAAAGATTTGCTCTTGCTCCGGTGAGATGTCACCAATGGCAAAAGTCCGTGTGATATCTGAGCAATAACCATCGTAGATCGCGCCCATATCCAACAGAGCCAGTTCCCCTTCAGCCAACACCTTCTGCGATGAGATTCGCTGCGGAAGCCACGCGTTCTCGCCCGACATGAAGAACGGTTCAAACGAGGCACCTTCCGCGCCTTCCTGTCCAATGAGGTACTCTGTCCAGGAGGAGAGCTCGATCTCGCGAACGCCCGGCCGAATAGCACCCTGCACCAGTTCCATGACATTACTGGCAATCTCGGCCGCTCGCCGAAGGCAGGCGATCTCCTCATCAGACTTGATTGCACGCAACTCGGATGTGATAGCGCGCACATCGACGAACTCACTCTTCTCACTACTCAAACCACGTAGATACTCGGCCTGCGACAGAGTCAGCGAGTCCTTTTCAACGCCGATCCGTTTGCCCGAATTGCCGAACAGAGGACGCAGAGCGTCGAGGTAATTTGGGGTGTCCTCTGGAAACGGGATGACCCGCTCGATCCATCCATCCCTTTTCGCACGGTTTAGGTCCAATTTCGCCACGATGTAAGTCGGACCTTCCTCAGGGGAGATCGCCAAGATGGAGGCGACCACCCGGTTCAACCGGAAACCCGTGAAGTAGCGAATATTGTCCCGATCGAAGAGAAGGACGAGCCCCAACTCATGCTCGCGCATCCGTTCAAGCAGCGCGTCAAGCCGCCTTGCGTGTTCCGTAGAGTTAGAGGTGTTCACGAATGCCCTTCTCTTCCTCAGGGTTGACCAGGTACACTGTTTTCAATACACGTGACTCAACGCTTGAATCCGCCTGGCCAGCAAGCTCTAGGATCAACATCTTCTCAGAAAGAACCGTCAACAGCGACTCTAGATCGGCTCGGGGGAGGTTCAGTTTCTCCTCCAACGTCGACCGTTCGATGTACGGGGTATCGATAATCTCCTGAAGCACGTTGCGGTACCTTGCATCAGATTCGATAATGGCTTTCAGATCCATATCTTTCTCTCACCTCCTGTCACTGTTAAGCTCTTCTACAGGGACATAATCCAGGTCGTAGCCGAAGTGACGCGGACCGAACATCTCGATCCCTTTTGCTGTTCTCATCCGCTCGTGCGCCGGGATGAGGACAATGGTTCCCCGATAGCCGTACTTCATGATGTCGGTGCGGATCGGTTCTCCGGTCTCTGAGTCGAGGATTGCGATAAGGTCCGGTGGCAAACAGAGAACCTTCCCATCGATGCGCAGGTTTAGCCACTCGTTCTGAAAATCGAGGGTAGCTGTCTGACCCTTGTACGTATCGATACCATCTACAGTAACCGATCCTAATGTAAATCCCTTATTTGTCTCCGAACCGAAGTCGCGGTTGATATCCACAATCTTTCCGCTAAACACGCGGAACCCTTCCACGTTTCGCTCCTTCTTCAGGCTCTTCAGAAGCTCCCCAATCGGATCCAGGTGTTCCCTGCGGGCACGCATAACTGCACGTCCCACCGCCCAGGCAATGCTCTGCGAGTAGAGGATGGAGGTCTCTTTCACCTGCTTCCCAGTCAGAGGGTAGGTGGCGATCCACGAGATACCACCATAGGCCATCGCTACCCGACGGGCGAGTGTCTCCGCTAACACATCATCGTCTCCGGTATCGATCACGGTAACGTTCTTCCTGTTATCCACCGAGACAGTGGGAGAGGAGTGTACACCATGTGTCACCCACGATGTCATTTGTAGTTCGGGGAAGGCGCGATTCATCCCATCAACATCGATTACGGGAACACCAAGTTCTCCGGCAGCAGCGTAGGCGACAGGAGAGTTGACCCCTCCACATTCGAGTGGGATCGTCGCCTGGATCGGTCTTCCCAGGTACTGTTCGAGGCGCCCCATCGCCAGGTTTAACACCTCTCCACTCGGCGGCTTCTCCGTGAGGACAATCGCCGCTCCCAGGCAGGCCGTGCTCGCTGTTTGGATACCATCGGGAACATCTATTGGATCGACCATGAGGATCTCCTTCCCCTCATCGATCACCTTGTAGGTCCATAGGAGACCGATCTCCGGATCTCCTCCGCCACCTGTAGCGAGGATGGAGGCTCCCAGCGTGATCTCGCTGATTGCCTCCTTATCGATAACGCGGAAGTTCTTGATCCCCCACTTCTCAAGGATGGCACGTGCGTTTGATCGCGGATTGCTCATTAGAGCACCTGCCCTTTCACCCTAATCCGGATCTTCTCGCGCTTCCCAGGCATGTACGTAAAGGGAATCTCTTCTACGTCAATCACCTCTACGGTGTTACGAATCGCCCCGGCTGCCTCGGCGTTATCCTTGGCGCGTTCAGTTACCTCGACGATTGCCTCGGCGCGGTCTTCAATATCAAGATCGACGACTCCTTCCGCATAGGCTCCGATCTCAGCAATCGTTGTTCCCACGGCGCCTCCCACTTCAAAGTGATCTGGCATGAGGACCTCACTGACACCGATGATCTTCTCCCTAGGGACAACCAACGCTCCACCACCGATAAAGATGGCGGGGACCGGTTCGGGTGTCGTCTTCATCTTGTCGATGACCTCCTCAATCGTAGTCTTGATCGCAACCCATGCGTTCTTGATTAACGCCTTCGGCACAGCGTTGATCTTCTCGGGGTGGGTGACGTAATCGGTCTTAAAAACATCGAGCTTCTGTTGTAGCTTGCCCAACGCGACTGCTGTGTCATGCACGGTTAGCAGCGGCCCGCCGAACGACTTACCTAGTCGAACTAGGTTGTAGCCGACGCTCTCCGGTCCGAGTTCGATTACATCATCATCCTTGTGTTTAACGATCGTCCCGCCGCCAAGAGCAATGGACAGCAGGTCGGGGCAGCGGATGTTCGTCTTGACCCCACCGATGTTCACCGTGATCGACGACTCCCGTGGGAACCCCTTGACGATGTAGGCTACATCGGTTGATGTCCCTCCGATATCGACCACCACCCCGTCCTCGATTCCCGAAAGGTATACCGACCCGCGGACGCTCGCCGCCGGCCCGGAAGCAACGGTGAATATCGGGTAGTCGATAGCGTAGTCGGCAGACATCACGCTTCCGTCGTTCTGCACGATGAATAGAGGAGCATCGATCCCTCGCTTGCGCACAGCAGCTTTCAAGGAGTTGACCGCGCGCCGCATCACCGTAATGACGGAAGCGTTGAGGATGGTCGAGTTCTCCCGTTCCAGGAGTGAGATGGTGGCAATGCGGTGGGAGAGCGTAATGGGAATATCTTCCCCGAGCACATTGCGCACAATCTCCGCTGATTGCTCCTCGTGGTCGTTGATGATCGGGGAGAAGACCCCGGTAATTGACACCGAATCGACCTTTCCCTTCATCGATTTGCAGGCGTCCTCGATCGCTTTCTTGTCGAGCGGAACGATGTCGCGCCCGTCATACTCCGATCCACCGCGGATGATATGCACGAGTTCGTGTCCGCCGATCGCCTCCTTTAGGCTCTCCGGCCAGCCGGTCAACGGAGGGATGGCCGTTGTCGCTGGAGCTCCCAACCGGAAGATCCCCACCTGATTCAGGTTCCTCCGCTCAATAAGGGCGTTCGTCGTATGGGTAGTACCCAACGAGACCATGGCTACTTCTGCCGGATTGGCCCCGGATTTTGTCATCACCGCCTCAAGGGCCTCAACGATCCCTCCGGTTACGTCCGGGGTCGTCAGTGATTTCGCCTTGGCCAACACCTCCCGCCCACACATGAGCACCCCATCAGTGAAGGTCCCTCCAACATCGAATCCAACGCGCAACTCTCTCTTCGTCTCCATATTCCCTACCCCCACAACCCCGAGGTTCCGTACTGTTCTTCCAGCTTCCACTCAACGATCTCCTCTCGTGGAGGGGATTGATACCCGTAGATCTTGCTGTGTGTCCAATTGAATTGATCCTTCAGCCCCGTCAGGAACTCCGCGAACTTGAGCGGTGCGAGAACGGCATCGATAACAGGAACCCCTAACTCTTCCTGTAGTTCCTTGTAGAAGCCGAACTCGATGGTGCATCCAAGGATGATCACCTCTGCTCCATCAACCTCCACCGCTTCCCTCGCCGCCGCACGCATCCGGCGTGCAGTCTCCGCAGGATCCTTCTGGAACTCGTAGACCCCCATTCCAAGCGATTTGAACGAGGCAAGCTGATCGGTGAAGCCGTACTTCACTACGTTTTCATGCATCTTGGGGATCCACTTCTTCCGCCCGACGAGGATGGAGAAGGTATGACCCAGGGTTGTGGCGATGTGCATCGCTGCCTCAGCCGGCGCGGTCACGACAAGTCGCTCGCTGAGCTCGCGGGCTTCGCGAAGTCCGGGGTCGTAGAAGCAGCCGATTACAGCAGCGTCGTATCCGTCGAGCTCAGCCTTCCGCACGGCATGTAGCGTATCGGTTAGGATCAAAGCCTCGTAGTAATGATACTCAAGGTGCATCGGTCCTCGCGCGAGAGAGACAACATCAAGCTTTGTCTCCGGGCCCTTCGCCGTCTCCAAGAACTCCTTGATCGGCTGATCGAAAAGATCAGTTCCCACCGGATCGATCCACAGTATCTTGCTCATACGCTCACTCCTTTTTCTAAGTTTGTCGGGGTCGTGACCACGGGAAACAGGTGGCACCAGACAAAGTGCCCAGGTTCCACCTCCATCATCTCAGGAATCTTCTGTGAACAGATCCCATTTACCTCCCTGCAGCGTGTGTGAAATCCGCAACCGGGCGGGACATTCACCGGGCTGGGGATCTCCCCTTCCGAAGTGATCTTCGCCGGCTTCACCGCCTCTTCCTCTGGCAGCACAACAGGAATAGAGGAGAGGAGCATCTTTGTATATGGATGAAACGGATTTGAGAAGAACTTCATCGTTGGGGCCACCTCACAAATCTTTCCCAAGTACATGATGGCGACCCGTGTAGAGACATTCCTCATCAAGCTCAAATCATGTGTGATAAAGAGATAGGAGAGTTTCATCTCTTCCTGAAACCGGAGCAGCATGTTGATGATCTTTGCCTGAATGGATACATCCAATGCGGAAGTTGGTTCGTCGAGAATAACCAACTTCGGGTTTGTCGCCAGTGCGCGGGCGATCGCTACCATCTGCCGTTCTCCGCCGCCCAACATGTTTGGGGACTTGTACATGTAGTCTGGCGGGAGCTCTACGCGCTCCAAGAGCTCCACTACACGTTCCTTGCGGTCGCGTGAGTTTCCCAAGTGGTGCACCTTGAGCGGGAGCTCAAGGATCTGTTGGATCGTTCGCCGTGAATTGAGCGATGTTCCTGGATCCTGAAAGACGATCTGGATCGATTGTTTCAGTGCTTTGGGGCGTTTCGATACCGGCCGCGAGATATCCTCTCCCTTGAATCGGATCTGTCCTGAAGTTGGCGAGTGGAGCCCGACCACGGTGTACGCAACCGTACTCTTACCCGAGCCCGATTCCCCAACCAGTCCCAACGTCTCCCCTTCCTCCACGGAGAACGAGACCTCATCGACCGCACGCACCGTTCCGCGAGAGGTGATGAAGAACTTGCGCAGCTTTTCGACCTCAAGGATCTTGCTATTCATCGGTCTCACCTCGGTACAGGAAACAAGCTACATCGTGATCGTCAGCTGCGTGCACAACAGGTGGGATTGACTGACTGCATTGCTGCATTGCCCGTGGGCAACGCGGATGGAACCGACAGCCGGACGGTGGATCGAGGTACTCCGGGATCCTCCCTGGGATTCCTTCTGCAATCCCGCCACCGGTTAGCTTGGGGAGGGCGTTCATCAGACCAAGGGTATATGGATGCAACCAGTTGGCGAATAGTTCCTCCTTACGCGCCCCTTCGATGATGTTTCCCGCGTACATTACGTAGACACGGTCGGCCATCTCGCGCACTACCCCCAAACTGTGGGTGATGAAGATAACAGAAGTTCCATGCCTCTCAACAAGCTCATTCAACAAACGGAGGACTTGATCCTGGATCGTTACATCGAGCGAGGTAGTTGGTTCATCTGCGAGCAGCAGCTCTGGTTCGGTGGAAAGCGCCATCGCGATGCAGACCCGCTGCCGCATCCCCCCGGAGAGTTGCACGGGATAGTTGGTGAATATTCGCTCCGGATCGGGGAGCCGTACCTCCCGTAGCGTTCCGATCGCCCGCTTTTTGATCTCCTTTTTCGAGAGGGACCCCTTGGATCCGTACTTAATGACCGACATCAACTGATCACCCACGGTGAACACGGGATTCAACGCAGCGGTCGGATCCTGGAAGATCATGGAGATCCCGTGTCCGCGAACTCGCTGCATCTCCTGTGATCCCATGGTCAAGACATCCTTATCGTGAAGTAGAATCTTCCCTTCCGTGATCTTTCCTGGAGGAGAGGTAAGGATCTTAAGCACACACTTCATTGTGGTCGTCTTCCCACAACCCGCCTCCCCGACCAAACCCACCCTTTCTCCAACTTGAACCGACAGGTTGACGCCGTTCAGGACTCGGAGACGTCCCTCGTAGACCTTGAACTCGACGTGCAGGTTCCCGATCTCCAGCAAAGTTTCTCCCATCCTAGACCTCCTCAAGCGCGAACAAATCGCGGAACCCGTCGCCAATCAGATTGAAGCCAAGGACCGTGATCATGATCGCGAAGGCAGGGAAGATCGTAATCCACCACTGATCCGGTAGGTATTTGGCCCCATCGGCCACCATAGTGCCCAGGTCCGGGATCGGAGGCTGAGCCCCCAACCCAACAAAACTCAGAGCCGAACCGATAAGGATCACCCACCCCATATCCAAGCTCATCTTGGTGAAGATACTGGAGACACAGTTGGGAAGGATCTCGCGGAATAGGATGTGAGAACGGCTCGCTCCGGTAACCTCGGCCGCCTGCACGAAGAACTCGGTACGCAACGACGAGGAAAGACCGTAGACCAGTCGGGTATACCACGGCCACCACATCAAAGATACGGCCATCATCGCGTTGAAAACGCTTGGGGTAAGGACCGAACAGATGGCCAAAGCCAGGATAAGTGGCGGAACGGCAAGGAAGATATCGGTAGTCCGCATGATCACTGTATCGATCCACGTCCCACGGTAGTACCCGGCAACCAACCCTAATACAACTCCTGGAATAACTACAAGCGACAGAACGACGACCCCCATCATCAACGAATAGCGGAAGCCAAAGAAGACTCGTGACAGGATATCCCGCCCAAATACATCCGTTCCAAACAGGTGTTTCAAGCTCGGGGGCTGACCAGCCTCGGCAAAATTGACGAACCGGCTAGCGTGTGTTGGGTACGGCGACACGTAAGGGGCAAAGATCGCAAGAAACGAGACCGTCAATACGAAGAATAATCCCAGTACGGAGACAGGATTTCGAGAGAATTTATACCAACCCTTCTTGAACCCCTCCGCACGACGTTTCAGCAAAGTATTCCGCGAGTAGTTCATGTTTATTTGCCCCTTTCGGCGCCCAGCCGGATACGTGGATCAAGCCATGCCACTATCAAGTCAACGAGGATGTTGACGATGATAAAGATCACTCCTAGGACCATCACCACGGCGGAAACGGCATTCAGATCCTTGTTCAACATGGCGTGGATCCCATACCGTGAAAAACCGGGCCAGTTGAATATGAGTTCCACTAAGAAAGCGTTTCCGATGAGGGAGGCAAAATCTAACCCCAGAATGGAGACGGTTGGGATCAAAGACGGCTTGAGGAGGTATTTGAACATAACCAAGCGCTCAGGGACCCCAAATCCCTTTGCCGATGCGATGTAGTCCTTGCGCAGATTGTCACTGATCGTGGAACGGGTGATCCGTGCCTCCTGGGCCATTCCTCCCAATGCCAAGCTGACCGCCGGGAGAATCAGGTGTCTAATAGCATCACCAAAAGCAGCGAAGTTGCCACTCAGCAGGGCATCCAGGGAGACCATTCCTGTTATCACGGGAGGGCGCGCTATCCATGGACTAAGCCGTCCCATGGTCGGCAGCACGTTCAGCACATAGCCGAACAACAACAAGAACAGGATAGCAAAGACAAAAGATGGTGTAACGATCCCGATATACGAGAAGATGCGAACGCTGTTGTCGATCCACGTGTTGCTGTAGCGACCGGAGACTGCACCGAGAAGGATCCCGAAGACCGCCATGATCACCCCAGCGGACAGAGCGAGTTCCATCGTTGCAGGGAGAAATTCCCTCACATCCTCGATCACCGCCCGCCGGGTAAACAGAGATTGACCTAAGTCGCCACGCACTGCGCCGGTGAGCCAGTAGTAATATTGCGCGTAGAGAGGGTCGTTCAGGTGCATCTGCTCGCGAAGGTTATCAACAGCCCACTGGGGGGCTCGCGATCCCAAGGCCATGCGAACCGGATCGCCAGGCAAGATCCGCGAGATTGTAAAGATCAGGATAGAGAGTCCAAACAGGACGAAGAGCGATAACGCCAACCGTTTACCCAAGAACTTCAACATACTCATCAATTGCCGTCCTTCTCTTGTGGGTCCCAAGGAGGGGTGGGAAAGAGATAAACCTTTCCCACCCATTGGCGCATGAATCCCCGATAAGAGGGATCTGCTTATTTTGCGACTAATCCACCTTGATGAAGCGAGCCGCCAGGTTGTAGCCCATCACTGGGTTCACCTCGCCAGCCGCCGTCGGCCAATCTATATAAGCCGACTGATAGGCATGCTTCTCCACCTGCTCAAAGAGGAAGATGGTCGGACACAGAGCGGTGATCATGTGCTGTAATCCTGCGTACTTCGCGAATCGCTCTGCGCAGTCGACCGTGTTTATCGCCGACTCAAGCATGGCATCAAGTCCAGTGTCGAGCAGCCACTCGTTCTGCTCCCATGTAGGAGCCGAGTTTGAGTGGTAGCGCGATTCAAGCAGGGAGCCCGCCTCAGGGTAGTGAGATGAATCGAAGATCGAGACGATGTGCGGGCTGGTTTCAACTGCCCCCATCTCCTCGACAACCGACATCCACGGAACCTTGACGACCTTTATGTTGATCCCGATATCGGCCATGTTGGACATGAAGGAGAGCGCGACCTTCTCCTCGTCCGGGACTTCGGCAATCCAGTGGAACTCAATCTCGTACTCATCAGCAGAGTACTTGGAGAGTGCAAGCTCCTCGCGCGCCTTATCGAGGTCTCGATAGTACTGGAAGACGGTCGGATCTGCCCCAGGAATGTTCTGAGGAATGGGACCGCAGGCTTGGAACGCACCTGGGAAGATGTACTCCACCACCGTCGCGTAGTCGGTCGCCCAGGCCATTGCCTTGCGGAAATGGATATCGTCTGTGGGTGGAATACGCGTATTCATCATCAGGTAAAACGCGGTCCCCGGTGAGAATGCAGCGATATCCACACCTTCCATCGCATCCAAAGCGACCAGTGCTTCTTGAGACTGCCACTGATCGGCGATCTCCAGTTCCTTGCGCGACATCATCGTACGGACCGTCGCTGCCTCGGTCGTTCCTATGAACCGGACTTCGTCAGGTGCGTCGACGTCAATGGGAATCCAGTAGTTCGGATTCTTCGTCATCACCAGCTCTTCTTCGAGCCTGAACTCCTTCAACACGTACGGGCCACTGCCAGCATCGTTGACAAGGAGATATCCCTTTCCATAGTCGCCCTTATCTCCATAGGGGCCAGGCGTCTCGATATTAGCCTCCACAACATCCTTGTTCAGGATGTACAATCGGTAAAGTGTGGAGAGGAAAGGTCCAAACGGTTGAGCTAGATTGAACTGCACAGTGTAATCATCAATCACATCCGTGCTTGCCAATCGTCCCAAGAACAGGAACGCGTATCCCTCCCCGATCGTCGTCAGACGGTCCATGGAGTACTTTACATCCTCCGCCGTGAGAGGAGTTCCGTCGTGGAACGTAACGTCGTCACGCAGATGGAAAGTCCAGATCAGTGTATCATCGGACGTTTCCCACGCAGTGGCTACATGTGGCAGAGGATCCCCTTTTGCATCCGGGTAGACAAGGGAGTCGTACAGATTAACGAGCGATGAGGAACTGGAGAAGTCAGATCCTACTGCTGGGTCAATGTAAGTTGGCCAAGCAAAAGTAGCTCGCAAAGGACCTCCGCCCCATGCGACCAAACCGATACTCAAAATCACCAAACCAACAACAACAACAATCTTTCCTTTCATGTTAGCCTCCTTAAGAAAGAAAGTAAACGTTTTCCTTCAACTTCTTGCCTTTCCTTTTTCTGATCACCTCCTCTCCTGAAAGCCTACATGATCGACAACACTATCGACAAGAGAGTCAGAGAACGACTCGAACTGCGCGGTATCGCCCATCATAGAGTACTTACCGGTGTCAATTTTCTTTCGTATCGTTTCAAGTCGGCCACTCTATATTTTCTCCTCTTCTACAATCGAGATCAGTCAACTCGTAGTGTCTATCAATCGAAAGCGCTCCGCAGCATTCACTCCCTTAGTTGATTTGTCTTGACCTCATCGATCCCCACTGGATCGCCAACAACAGCAACTCCATACACCTTTCGAGCTATCTGGGGCGTGATATAACCATCGAGGACGTCATCGAGCACGGCTTGAGGATCGCGTTTCATGGGATCTCCGTACCCACCTCCCATACCAGTGATAAACCGGACCACGTCCCCGGTCGCTAGTTCTTCCTTGGAGAAGCGTCCTCGCTGTTCCACGTTGCCAGCTGCAGTTCGAACCTCGACCGAGTTCGGAGTGCCGGGCATCCCCTTGGCGAGTCCCCACGGAGGGAACTTGTTCCGCCCGAAACTTGCGGTCACAAAGGTCTTGGAGTTCGTGATACGATAGTCCTTCACTAGCCCATATCCACCACGCCATTTACCGTGTCCGCCGTTAGCTATACTTAGACAGAATTGGTCAACAATGAATGGATATCGAGTTTCTGCAACTTCCACCGATAGAACGTATGTCTCGCCGTCTCCGGAACAAACAAGACCGTTCTCTCCATCTTTGCCCTTGCCTGCCCCCCAACCACCAGCGTTTGGTTCAACAGAGAAGAACCATTCGCCTGACTCATCATCAATACCGCTTACCGTGGTACCACAGACGCTTAGAAAGTGTCCGGCTGTAATCCGTTCCGGAATTGCATCAGCCAACGCCTTCCAGACTACGTCTCCTGCGTAACTATCCGATTCCCAATATGTGCTGACTGGAGCGGGACGCTTAGGGTTGAAGACCGTGTCTTCGGGAACGATCACCTTCAACGGGGCAAACAAACCTTCATTTGAGGAGCCGTGCGGACTAACCACAGCCTTGTAGGCGAATTTCGCTGTACTGATTAATGCCGATAAGGGAGCGTTGATCGGGCCACGGCATGTCTTCCCTGTTCCGGTGTAATCGACCACAAACTCGTCATCAGTGATTGTTACCTTCACTTTGACCAGCACCGGATCGCCACCCAGTCCATCATCATCAATGTATTCCTCTGCGATGAATTCCCCTTTGGGCAAAGACTTCAGCTCCTCAAGCGCTTCTTGTCTACCCTGTTCCAGATAGATCTCGATCGACTCAAGGACCGTATCGAGTCCGTACTTGTCGCAAATCTGAGTGATGCGGTTCCCCGCAACCTGCAACGAGGCTGCCTGCGCCCGCATATCTCCCAGGATCATCTCTGGAATTCGGATGTTGCGCGTCAAGATGTCCACAATCCCCTGAACTTCCTTGCCGCCCTCAAATAGTTTGACAGCTGGAAACTGTAGTCCCTCTTGGTAAATCTCGGTTGCATTGGGAGACCAGCTGCCAGGATCCTTTCCACCAATATCGTTCCAGTGACCTTTACTTGCCGCAAACATGACTGGGTGCCCCTCGTAGAAAACAGGCATCAGCAATACCACATCATTCTGATGGGTAGCTCCACCCATGTAGGGGTCGTTTAGGATGATTACGTCTCCTTCGTCAAGCTCATCTAAGCCGAACTTGTCGAGCACTTCTTTGACTGCATCGCCAAGTACGCCAATGAACGGAGGTATCCCGTTCGCTTGGGCAATCATGCGTGCACGCGCATCGGTAACTGCACAACCATAGTCGAGCACCTCGTAGATGACTGAGCTCTTGCTCGTACGGCCGAAAGCAACAAACATCTGTTCTGCGGCAGAGATTAACGCTCTCTTGATCACTTCCACTGTAAAGGGGTCAATAGCGCTTTTTTTTCTCACTTTGTCACCTCCGTAATGACCAGGTTTCCGAAGCGGTCCACTGTCAGGCGTTGCTTCGGACAGACGATGGTTGTACACGCTGCTTCCTCAACTACAGCTGGGCCATCAATGACACAGAAGGGTGGGAGCAAATCCCTTTCGTAGACCTTGCTTTGTACTGTGCCTATCCCCTCGAAGTGTAGCGGTCTTTCTCCCTTGAACGCACCGTCGAAGTCTCGCCCTTGTTCATCTAATGGTTTAAAGGAGGGTTTGTCCACCTTCCCCCAGCCTACCATGTGGAAGTTCACAATCTCCACTGGGTCATCTTGGCGGAACGAGTATGCCTGTTCGTGCAGCTCATGGAACTTGTCAATCAGAGCTGCAAAACCATCTTTGTCGTGCAGGTCTTCTTCATATACTGGGGTACGCACTGTATGCTCTTGGCCCTCATAACGAAGATCCAAGAAGCGCTCCAACCACACTCGCTCCAAGGGAAATCTCTCCTGGCGGAATGTCTCTCGAGTCTCTTCTTCCAATTTAGAGAAAGATTGAGCGATCTCTGGCAACGTAGAGATGTTACAAGACATTAACCGAGTCCGGATTAAGTCGTGACGCAGGTTGGTCATCAGCATTCCCCAAGCGGAGAACTGACCCGGGGCACGCGGAACGATCACCTTGCGCATATGTAGATCCCGGGCGAGTGTTGCCCCATGCAGGGCACCTGCACCGCCCGAAGCGACAAGAGCAAATTCCCGTGGGTCGTATCCCCGCTCGATGCTCACCCGTTCCAACGCCGCCTGCATGTTAGCATTAGCAAGCCTGATAATCCCTAAAGCAGCTTCCAGCACCGATATTCCAAACGGCTTGGCAATCTTCTGAACCGCTTGTTTGGCACGATCAACGTCCAGTTTCATCTGTCCGCCAAGAAAGTAATCTGGGCTCAATCGGCCTGTGACAAGGTTTGCGTCGGTAACGGTGGGTTGGGTCCCACCAAGGTTATAACACGCTGGTCCGGGATCAGCACCTGCACTTCGCGGTCCCACATGCAACGCATTCCCGTGATCAATCCATGCGATTGAACCGCCCCCTGCTCCTACTTCGACGATGTCAAGCACAGGGATCTTTACCGGATACCCTGCTGACGTAGCCGTTTTCTCCAAATTATAGGAAGTATTGATCTTCAATTGTCCATTATCTATGAGGCTCACCTTGGCAGTGGTCCCTCCCATATCAAATGAGATAACGCTCTTTGCGTCTACTACTTCAGCAATAATACTTGCCCCGATCACTCCACCAACCGGTCCTGATTCGACCAAGTGGATAGGAACCTGTTTGGCCTGTAGGAAGGTTGCTGTTCCTCCATTCGACTGCATGGCGTATCTTGTACTTACTACTCCCATCGTAGAGAGCTCCTCATCTAAAGTAGAGAGGTACAGCTGTGATGATGGTTGAACGTAGGCGTTAAATACTGTTGTATTGGTGCGCTCGTATTCCCGCCACTCCTGAGTTATCTCATGCGACACAGTTACAGATGCCTCAGGATACATCTTCTTTATGATCTCTCGTGTTCTTTGTTCGTGTTCATTATTGGCGTATGCATGAATATAACAAACAGCTATTGCCCTTATGCCGGCCTTCTTGCATTCATTTACTGCTGCAACCACATCTTCTTCTACTAGCGCTTGCAGTACTTCACCCCGGTAATTGAGCCGTTCTCGCACCTCGAATCGAAACCTGCGTGGAACAAATGGCTTAGGTTTTTGATAGAAAAGATTGTACATGTCTGTCCTATTCGCTCGCTGAATTTCAAGAACATCACGAAAGCCATGCGTGGTAACGAGAGCTGTTTTCGCTCCCGTTCGCTCGGTCAAGGCGTTTACCACTACTGTAGTGCCATGTACAAATTGAGAAATCTCCTTTGGGTCAATTTTGCTTTTTCGCATGGTATGAGTAACACCCTTGGCGAAGTTCTCTGGCGTGGTGAGATCCTTCTCCAAAACGACCTCACCCGTTACCTCATCCATGGCAACAAGATCGGTAAACGTTCCGCCAATATCGATGGCTACCCGTTTTGCCATTACAGATGTCCTCCTCTTTCTAAGAGTTTCATTGTGAGTACCCACAAGATCCTTGCCGGCTTATCCGACGTGTTTTGAACCGTGTGCAGCTGTGAGGAAATGATGTGGAAACTATCGCCTGGTACGAGCATCTCTTCCTGATCGGTGACGTGTAGCAAAACCTTTCCTTCAAGGACGTAGCCAAACTCCTCGCCCTCGTGCGTGACAAGCGGAGGGTTGTAGTGAGGCGGATATTCCGCGATCAACGCCTCGAGCACCCGCTCGGGCGTCAATCTAGACAAGAAGTTGTACGTTACCTGTGAATCCTCGATCCGTAGCCTGCTACGGGGTTTACCTGCTCTCACCACAAGGGGCCCCTCTGCGGTAGTAGTAGCAAAAAAGTGGGTCATCGGCACTTCCAGCGCTTCACAGATCGAATGAAGCGACGAGATCGAAAGAGAAGAAAGGCCCCGTTCAATCTGGGAAAGGAAACTTATCGAAAGACGACAACGGGAGGAGAGTTCCTCTAGCGTCCATCCCTTGTGTTGTCGCAAAGCACGAACCCCTTTACCCACTACATCCTCGTGTTTCATATCTTTTAGCATAGCGGAAAAATTTCACTTTTCAAGTACCTGGCAGCAGCAGCTTCCATATCTTACGATAGGGCAACCCCTGGGACTCCGCAGATAGGATGAGCCTTACACCAAATCCGCGCTCCGGTAATCTACCCACTCATCCACCTCAAAGCGCAGATCGCTGGAGACAACTGGGGTAGATTATTTGAAGAATAGATCGTATAGGCGTTTGTTTGGTTTGGGTTGTTAAGCGGGTAAAATACTAATATGGCGTGGATTACTGATTACTCCTTTGGCTGTGTCAAGGTTGCCGGGCATACTTACTCGCGGGATGTAATCGTCTGTGGTGAGCAGGTTCTGTCACCGTGGGAGCGCAAGGAAGGACATCGCCTCTTTCTTGAAGATCTTTCCTGGGCACTTGCCCTTCATCCAAGGGTTGTCATCGTGGGAACGGGGGCTTTCGGAAGGTTGTATATTTCAAGGGAAGTAGTGAAATGTCTAAATGAGATGGGGATTAACCTGCGCGGATTCAAGACAGGAGCAGCGATTAAGGAATATAATAGGCTTATTGATCAAGGGGAAGATGTAATTGCCTGTTTGCATCTTACCTGTTAGGCTGTGCTCGTCTCGTCGGTTCAGACCATTTTGCGAAAGGTGGTTACACTCTTGAGCAACAGATCAGAGGAGGATAAATGAATGAGGAACGGCTGGAGTTTCTACGTCGATGTATGGAAACCGTTTGCCCATCCGGTTTTGAAGAAGAGATGTCCTGTGTATGGCGGACGGAGGCTGATCGGTTTACCGATCGCACCTGGGTTGACATACACGGTAATTCGTTTGCCGTTGTAAACGAGGGTGGGATTCCTCGAGTAATGCTGGCTGGGCACGCCGATGAGATTGGACTGATGATTACTTACATCGACAAAGATGGTTTCCTTTCATTTGCCAGCATTGGTGGTTGGGATACTCAGATCCTCCCCGGGCAACGGGTATGGATTCAAGGAAAGAAAGGACCTATTCTTGGGGCAATTGGTCGCAAAGCAATCCATCTGCTTGATGAAGAACAGCGAAAGAAGCCAGTAAAAGTCGAGGACCTATGGATAGATATCGGAGCAAAGGACAAGGACGAAGCAGTCTCACTCGTAGAGATTGGCGACCCTGCCGTGCTTGATTACGGGTTTGCGAAGTTGCGCAACAATCTGGTTGTTGCACGTGGATTTGATGATCGTGTAGGGGCGTTTGTCGTTCTAGAAGCGGCGCGCTTGCTGGCAGCGATGAAACCGAAGACCGCGGTATACGCAGTAGCAACCGTGCAAGAGGAGATTGGCCTACGTGGAGCGCGGACCAGCGCCTTTGGAATCGACCCTCAGGTGGGAATTGCTGTCGACGTTTGCCATGCGACTGATTCCCCAGGATTAAGCTCCGAGAAAAAGAAACTTGGAGACTTGTCAATAGGAAAAGGCCCAGTTATCGCTCGTGGACCGAATATCAATCCAGGTTTGTTTAAGTTGTTTGTAGAAACAGCCCAAAAAGAGAATATCCCCTACCAGATTGAGGGTGCACCAGGCGGTACCGGGACCGATGCTAATGCAATCCAACTTACTCGTGCTGGTGTGGCTACGGGGTTGATTTCCATTCCTAATCGTTACATGCATTCTCCATGTGAGATTGTACATACAGGTGATCTTGAGAATAGCGCTAGGCTGATCGCTCATACAGTAGCAAGGCTCGATGAGGAGACCAACCTTATACCCGCATAGCTTCTTGTTCTTAGTTAGTTGATTCGAGCCGTTAGTAGGTGTATAGTAATTCTATCAGGGGAGCTCATATTTCTGGGCTGAGAGGAGGTAAGACCTCGACCCTTGGAACCTGATCTGGATAATGCCAGCGGAGGGACATCTTGTATATCCCACGCAACTAAGACCAAGGTTCGGGTCGGTCTTCATGCGGGAAACAAAGATTCTAGAGATTATTCGTAGTCAGGTATCTGCTGCAGGTGATGACGCAGCAATCGTCCCGTTTCACAATTCACACCTCATATTGACTACGGATATGCTCCATCGCACAAGTGACTTTCCGGCTGGAGCGACGCCGGTCACAATTGGTTGGCGCAGCGTTGCTGTTTCCCTTTCCGACCTGGCAGCAATGGGAGCCAAACCGTTGGGGATATTACTCGCTTTGGGTGATCCCAAGCTAGAAGAGGGATTCGTCAATGGAGTGCTGGAAGGAGCGATGGCTTGTTGTAAGTCGGTAGGAACCACACTTATTGGGGGAGACATCGATCGCCATCAAGAGTTGACCCTGGTAAGTACGGGAATCGGTGAAGCCAAGCAGCCGATTCGCCGAGCCGGTGCGCATGCGGGTGAAGTTGTCTGTGTAACCGGTGAACTTGGTCGTACCGAAGCAGCGCTCGCTCTCTTTGCAAAGGGAGAGACTAAGCAAGCGAATGCGCTCTTCCAGTTCTCTCCTCGTGTTTATTGGGGAAGGAAGCTCGTAGGCCTTGCCACCAGCATGATCGATATTTCTGACGGTCTTGCTCATTCGTTACACTTATTGGCACAAGAAGGAAGGGTTGGATTTGCAATTGATGCAAGAAAACTCCCATTTCTTTCAGAGCTGGATCAACTTTTTCCTTCCCATGAACGCTCAGAAAGGATCCTCTTCGGTGGAGAGGACTACGAGCTTCTGTTCACAATTCCTCAACACTTGTTAAAAGGTGGTACTAATCATGTTTGCTGCAGTGTTATCGGGCGGGTGATTAAGAGAGAGGTTCTCCTAGACGGTTGTGAGCTTCCCGATAAAGGATATGAACACTAACAGGAGGTGGATAATGTTCAACAAACTAACGGTTCTTTTTGTGGTTGTTTTGTTGGCAACAGTAGTTATTGGTACGGGTAAGGAACGGCTTGTTGTTTATACCTACGACAGCTTCGTATCGTGGGGTCCGGCCGCTGCCCTGGAGGAGGTATTTGAATCGCAGCATGACTGTGATCTGCAATTTATAGCCGCCGGAGGAGCTAAGACAACACTCTCTCGTCTTCTTGCCGAGCGTGACGCTTCGGGGACGAAGGCAGATCTGTTCATGGCGGAGGTGAACGAGGTCCCGCGGATTATGAACTATGACCTGTTTCTCCCTGTAACCAAGGAGGATATTCCCAATCTTGCACTTGTTCCCGAGGAACTTCTCCTTGATCCTGGTGGGGGATTTGTTCCTTATGAATACGGGTATATCACTCTTACCTATGACTCGCAGGTCTTAACCGAGGACGAGCTTCCTCGATCACTTGACCAGTTGAGCGATCCCCGCTACGCGCGGATGCTTGTCTGTGAGGACCCACGTACCTCATCTACTGGATTCTCGTTCTTATTGTGGACGATCGCTCGGTTTGGCGAGGAGGGGTATCTTGACTTTTGGCAAGCGATCGATCCAACAATTCTTACTATTACAAGTGGCTGGAGCGAGGCATGGGCTATGCTTAGCCATGGAGAAGCGCCACTTATTGTAAGTTTTTCCTCGGACACTGCTTACGGGGCGATGTACGAAGATTCAATTCGCTACCGCGCCTTTGCTCCAGGAGGCCAAGGATACCGCACAGTATACGGTATAGGAATCGTCAAAGAAACAACCAAGCCTGAACTGGCAAAGGCATTCATTGATTTGCTCTTATCTATAGAGATTCAGGAGCAACTTCCTGGGACAGAGATCATGATTCCTGCCAATTCACACGCAAAGCTTCCTCCAGAGTACGATGAATACCTCGTTATTCCTGAGGACCCGTTGATGCTTCCACTTGACTTGGTAGGAGAGCGGATGGAGAGGTGGCTGCACGACTGGGAGCGGGCGATCGTGACCAAGTGAAAAAGGGTGGGTTTATCCTCTTTGTTGGATTACTTGCCTTTCTGGGATTGGTTTTCTATCACCCATTGTTTCGTGTCTTGCAGCGAGGATTGACCGAGGGGGGGAAGTGGAGCTTCTCCCCCTTGGGGACCATATTAACTGATGGTTATTACCTGCACATAATCGTTTTTTCTCTTAAACAAGCCATTATGAGTACCTTACTTAGTTTAGGAATTGGGCTTCCTGGCGCGTACCTTCTTACTCGCTACAGCTTTCCTGGCAAAACGGCGATTCGCTCCTTAACTGTCGTCCCATTTGTTCTACCTGCTATTGTTGTTGCCTTGGGATTCATTCTGTTTTTCGGAAACAGTGGTTGGGTAAACCAGTGGCTGATGTCGTTGTTTCATTTGTCAAGTCCACCGCTTCACATTTTGTACTCCCTAACAGGCATCGTTCTTGCCCATGCGTTCTACAACGCTCCCATTGTTACACGAGTGGTAAATGCTGCCTGGGAAGGAATCGATCCCGAGATTGACGAGGCCGCATCATCTCTTGGTGCTGGAGGGATACGACGTTTTGTTGGGATTACCCTCCCGCTCCTTGCCCCGGCTCTGTTAAGCAGCGCTGCTCTTGTGTTCATCTTCAGCTTTCTTTCCTTTCCCATCGTGCTTACTTTGGGCGGGGCACGTTACGCCACGATTGAGGTGGGAATCTACACCCTAGTTCGTACCCTGCTCGACTACAGATTGGGCTCGGCACTTATCCTTGTTGAGACTGCTCTTTCGTTAAGCTTCACCTATCTTTACCTAAAGGCAGAAGGGGGCTTTGCCGTACTGACTCAGGGCTCGCGGAGACTGGCGGTATATCCATTATTCGTTCGGAAAGCGAGCATAGGGAGAGTGCTTATTGTAGTATACATCGTTATTATCAGTGTTTTCTTTCTTGGACCAATTAGTTCTGTTCTTGTTGATTCTTTGCGGGTTGCTGGCCGCTGGTCTTGTGAAAGCTATCGGCAGATATTTGCGCTTAGCTACAATCCTTTCCTAGGAGTCTCTCCGTTGCGTACTGTACTGAACAGTCTGTTTATTGGTGGAATCTCAACTGCGATCTCTCTACCGGTGGGGACACTCATCGCAATGTTTGCTGTTCGCAGCCGCCTGCCTGGTCGTCGCTTAATAGAAGCCATCCTGATGGCTCCACTTGCTGTTTCATCAGTGGCAATTGGGTTTGCCGTTTTGTATGGCTTAGGTGGGGCACCACTACATCTTAGTGGAACGCTGATCGTAATCGCGTTAGCACATGCTATCCTTACTTACCCATTTGTTGTGCGTGTCATTCGTCCTGTTCTTGAGGGGCTCGACCCGTCACTAGTAGAAGCAGCAAGGTCACTTGGTGCCTCACGAAACCGTGCATTCTTCGAGGTGATACTCCCGCTCATTGGCCCAGGAATGCTTGCGGCAGCAGTATTTGCTTTTGCTCTCAGTATTGGAGAGATGACTGCAACTATTATGCTCATGCGGCCTGGCCTTGGTACGATGCCCGTTGCTGTATATAGCCTCCTATCAGCACGGCAATTTGGGGCAGCGAGTGCCATGGGAATGATCCTTATTGTGGTCACTGCCGTTGCATTTCTGGCAATTGACCGATTAGGAAAAAGGGGTACCAAGTGCCAGAGCTTGTAGTAGAGAACCTCACCAAGTCATTTGGCAAAGTAAATGCGCTGTACAGGATAAGTTTTACCCTTAGCCAAGGAGAATTCCTTACTCTGCTTGGACCATCGGGTTGTGGGAAGACCACCACCTTGCGCCTTATCGCCGGATTTGATCGCCCAAATGGGGGCAGGATAACAATCGATGGCCGCAGCATCTTGAATGATCCACCGGAAGATCGGCAGATTGGGTTCGTTTTTCAGAACTATGCTCTGTTTCCTCATATGAACGTGGCGAGAAATATTGCTTACGGGACTCGATTTAATCGGGGGATCCCCACAAAACGTCGTGTAAGAGAACTCCTAGATCTTGTAGATCTTAGGGGATTCGAGCGACGAACCCCGGCCGAGCTTTCCTCTGGGCAACAGCAACGAGTTGCACTAGCACGTGCACTTGCCCCACGTCCGCGCTTGCTTCTCTTAGACGAACCACTCTCCGCACTTGATGCCAGCTTGCGAGAGTCGCTACGCATGCAAATTCGCAATATCCAACAAGAGTTAACCTTATCCACCGTATACGTTACCCATGATCAAGCAGAGGCATTATCTCTGGCCGATCGAATCGTGGTAATGCAGTCTGGAGTGATCCAACAAATCGGCACACCACAGAAAGTATACGAGCATCCGCAAACTGAGTTTGTCGCCTCATTTATTGGCCGAGCAAACCGTTTCTCGGGCACGGTAACAGTGATTAAACACGGCTTGATATCGGTAAAAGTGGGAGAGTTCCTCTTCTTTGTCACCAGTGAGGCAGGTTTACCGGATGACCTTGATACTTCACAGATAACACCAGGCGATCACGTTTCACTGTTTGTCAAAGAGGAGCACATGCAACTCAGAGAAGGCGGACAAAACACTATCTCTGCCCAGGTGGCTTCACGCCAATACCGTGGCGAGACATCTATCGTTCACCTGAAAACCCAGTTTGGTTTGCTCCGTGCACGGGTGGATACCCGCCAAGCCGAAACCATCAGCAGTGGGAGTAAGGTTAAACTATCTTTTTCCCCTGGTGCGGGGCTGCTTTTCCCCGTTTCCTGAGTGCAGGATGCGGAAGAATGAGAGCTAGGGGGCAATCGCCAATGCTCCCATCGGATCCCAAGGTGGTAATCTAACGGGCTCCGTTTCTAGGATAGGAAGCAGTTTATCGGGTAGGTACTTCTTTTCTAGGGCGATCTCATATATGTACTCGTTGAACCAGCGATCACTCATCACGAAGAATCCCTTATCGCCGAGTTTATCTCCCCAACTGTTCTCAACCCGCCACTTGGTCGGTAGATCTGAGGAGTCGAGGTCTACTCCTGTCAATACCATTGCGTGTGTCATCATGCTTTGCCCGTAGTCCACACGCTGTGCCTTATCGAACTTGAATTCGGAGCCATAAACAAGCCCATAGTCATAAATTCCTGGATCAAGAATCCCTAAGTCACGCTCCATCATTTTCCCTACATCGCACCCAAACCACACAGGTCGTTTGGCCTTGATCATGTTCACAGCTGCCTGCTTAAACACGGACATCTCTACATTCAAATAGCGGATGATCCGGCCATCGACGACGTTGCCCAAGTATTCTATTGTGTACAGCTTATTGAACGGTTTGTCGGCTGTGGGGCAATTGATAAGGCATGCAATTGAGTCAAGATCGTACTGCACATAGCGCTCGAAGAATTCTAGCGGGGTGATCTCACCGGCACGGTGAAATTCCTCCTTTTTGTCGTGCCATTGCCAGAAGAATCGCCGAGGTGGTTGACCCAGGTGAATAGAGAGCATCCGGTAGATGATGCTTAGCATTTCTACCTTGCGCACTTGTAGTACCTCACTATTCGCGCCTTGCTCATGCGCACGACGAAGCTCGGCCGCATACTCACGCAGTTTTGCAGTGATAATGGCATTCATCACTCGTGAGTCACTGCTGCTCTGCGTTTCTGGCATTACTTGCTTTGGCGCCACGCCGTACTTCTTGACCAAGTTAACGAACATGTCCCACTGGCCACCGTCTTGAATCGGGTTCTTGAGTAAGAACATGAACAGGCGTCCGTTGATCGGCTCTCTAACAGTGGAGATTACACTTTCCAAGAAATAATTGGATTTCTCTAGTTTATCCCAAAACATCATGTAGGTTTGTGACAGCTCAAACTTCTTTACGTTTAGGTGTCTTATCGCTTCAGTTCGCAACACATTTAGCCCTGAGAATAACCAACACCGTCCAGTCTTCTTTTGCTCGGTGATTTCATTGCTCGGCAACTCATGAGAGAAAGTATGATTAGTGCCTGCCACCACTGAACGGTTTAATGCTACGGAGTGAACGGAGTTCTTTGTTACAGCATTAAGAGAAAGACGGTTCTTGGGGCTGCTATTGAATGCATCTTCAAAGGTTTCTAGTTGCTCTTTGGTAATGTGCGAGGAAGGATTGTTCGCCATAGTTCTTACTCTCCTTAGCTTAGCTAAATCTGCTTCTCATGCATATTTCTACGCAGGTTGAAGTCTCTCGTCGTTTGTCGCTGTCATTCTTCCGTTTTAGCAAGTGCTTTGGCATATTTCACCAGGGATTCTTTATCGAGTTCCTCCGCTAATAGAAACCAGTAAGTTTCACCCTTTTTCCATCCTAACTCCATGATCTCTCGCTTCATTCCAGCAGGAAGTTGGTCTTCGACCAATGCACCGCGATCGAGAAACTGTGCCGTTACCTTGCCTAGTGTCAGTTTTTCTCCTTGCTCGGAGAGGAATGCTCGGCGTCGGTTCATATTTCGCGACAGGTAGTTTCCAACACACAAAGAAAGCACGGCTGACTCACGTTCCTCTTCTTCATTCTCCTGTCGCGGCACAAGTGTCAACAAGGCATAACCACGATCCTCTTCTTCATTGATTGTTAGCATTGCCCTATCGTTGTAGAGCTCATACTTTTCATCGCCCTCCAGCACCTCTAATGTCAGATCAAACGGAAGCAGCTCGCCCAACCTGTCCTTTCCTACTACCTGTTCACGAAACACCCGCGTCCCTTCAGGTGGGGTAAATGAAAACCTTCGATCATCAACCTTGTTTAGTTGTGGGTTGACGTACTCTATTACGATTGGCGTACCCGGTGCTACCAGATAAGCCGTAGGGGAAAGCTGTGTCGGATAGTAGCTGATTTTCAATGGAAAGGATGTTTCTGCGTCGAGTACTAACGTTGCCCTCTTTATCGGAAAGCTCTCTTCTTTCAGTAAGAATGAGCGATGACTCACCTTTGGTTTTAGTCCTATACAATGTGCATTACGGCCGGCGATAGCCTGAGCCTTCTCATCTCGTAGTAGGAAATCACGAGTCAACCCACGCAAAAAGCCTACCTCGCCCAGGCTACTTGACCCGCGAAGTGGTGAGTACAGCTTTTTTCCAGGCTTGTGTAAGGCTACGTTATTACCAGCATCATAGATCCACGTGCCATGTCCGTCGTATATGAGCTGCATCCCAATAAGTTCACTACCCACAAACTCCACTCCACCTGCCAGTCTTTCTTCAAATTCAGATAGTGGATCCTGATAGGTGCGATACTCTACCGTCATCTTGCCCGGCTTCTTGTACCGGATATGTGCCTCTACACTGATCTTTCCAGCATTGATCTTTTGTGTAAGCTCGAAGCTATCAAGCTGTTCATAGGCTGACATTGCATCCTGAGCAAGCTCTACTGCCGATTTACTCATTTTCTTCACCTCACTACAAGGATCGTCACACTGTATTCATGAAGTATACGAAAGAGAGTACCTACGTTCACGCATATTGACACAGGTACTCTTGCACGCCGTCCGACAGATCAAGTATCAAGCGAATAGTCGTATTGGATCATAGCTTTTCAGATGATACTAGGCTACTATCAGTGCTAGCAACCTCGACACCTTGCGAGGCCATTCTGCAAAAGGCTCATGTGAAGAGCAGCAATAGCCAATCGAAATACAAGTGGTGTGTACTTGCCCTGGCGACACTAACCCACTCCTTTGCGGTCGCCATGCCGACGATGTGCATGCCCGTCCTCTTCAAGGAGATATCCGAGGACTTGGGGTTGAGCCTCCTTCAGATAGGTGCGATATGGGGTGTAGGCTCTGCGAGCGGCATTCTCACGGGACTGATCGGTGGCTCGCTCGGCGATCGGTTTGGGGCAAAGCGCACTCTGGAGCTAACCTGTTTACTAGTTGGAGTAGTTGGTGCACTGAGGGGATTCTCGGGCAGCTTTGCTACTTTGACAGTAACTGTCTTTCTGTTTGGCTTCTTGATCCAAGCTATACCAACAAACGTTCACAAAACCTGTGCCACCTGGTTTTCGGCACGGCGTTTGGGGCTGGCTAATAGTATTGTATCGATGGGCATGGCGCTTGGTTTTCTGGTCGGGTCAATGATTAGCGCTTCAGTATTATCCCCCTGGCTTGGTGGCTGGAGGAATGTCCTGTTTTTCTACGGTCTCATCTCGATTGCAATCAGTTTCCTGTGGCATTTCATACGGCCCATACCCGGTAAGGCTCCATCAGCTAGTAATGCAAGCGCAGTGCCACTACGCCAGGCATTGTTGCATGTAGTCCGTCTCAGAAGTGTGTGGCTTCTCGGACTAGCCATGCTGGGCATAGGAGGCTGTATCCAGGGGATGCTTGGCTACCTGCCACTGTATTTGCGGGAGATTGGATGGCCGGCGACTGGCGCTGATGGGGCATTGGCTGCTTTCCACGGGATTAGCACGGTCTTCGTTGTCCCACTGGCCTTACTATCCGATAGGCTTGGCTCAAGGAAAGTGGTTCTCATTGCAGCCACGCTAATGACTACGATTGGAGTGGGGTTGTTATCAATTGCTCGGGGCCCAGCGGTTTGGGTCTCAGTGGCGGTTGCTGGCATCGTTCGCGATGGCTTCATGGCAATCCTTATCACCATGATCATAGAGACAAAAGGGGTTGGAGTAACTCGTGCCGGAACAGCGGTGGGGTTGGTAATGGCCTTTTCCCAACTAGGTGGCCTTATTTCTCCTCTCTTTGGCAATAGCTTAGCTGATATCGATCTGAGTTTACCCTTTATTCTCTGGGCAGCCCTGGCCTCTATGGCTTTATTTGCTCTCTATTTCGTCAAAGAGGAAAAGGCCACGAGAGCAGATGATTAGCCAATAATACTACAGACTACGCAGGTGCCATAACAGCCTATGAGATGGTGATATCCAGGATGTCGCGTAACATTGTCGCCGCGGAAGGCATCGGAGTAGCCTCCTCAATAATTGCGGTGATGGTCCCGTAAATGTCGGTGTGATATACGATTCCCATCTCTTTCCCGCCAAGGCGTCCCAAGGGGTGTTTGGCTGGAAGGGCGCGTGGCTCGACCACAAGTGTGTACGTTCCCTTCTCTGTTCGTGTGGCGACAGCAAGAAGCCGCATCTTTCGCCCATGTTCAGCTTCTTGCCTTACCAGGTTGGGATCAATCTCCCTGATTCCCTTTCGTTTGACATCCTCCAGGCGAGCTGGAAAATCAAGGACCGAATTAGCCAGGATCGCAAGTTTCGCTGCCGCATCCCAGCCATCGATGTCCCAACTTTCGTCTGCCTCAAGTACGCCTTCTGTCCGCGCGCGAGTGAGCGCATCTTCCCAGGTGATGCCCTCACCAAGAAGGTCAAGGATGAGCCCGGTAACAAGGTTGGGAATCGCCTGGATGCAGTCGATCGTGGCTCCGCGTAGGTCTCGCATTCCAAGATAGAGCACGGGAAGGCCGCCAGCGACCGTCCCGCCGAAACGAAGACATACGCCGTGCTTTGCTGCGAGTTGGGTTAGTTCCCGGTAGGCAAGAACGATTGGCCCTTTGTTCGGTGTCACGACGTGCATACCTCGCGAGAGAGCGGTGCGGATGCACGAGATTCCTGGTTCGCCGCCGGTATTCAGGTGCACAGGGGATGCCTCGCAGAGGATGTCGGCCTCCAGTTTGGCCACAAGCGACAATGCACTAATGCCCCTCTTGCCTACCTTTGGGTAATCGCCCACGGATCCGCCTGCCTCCTTGATCCGAACGAGGTTCTCAAGGTCTAGTCCACTGGCGTTCTCGGCGATACCGCGGGAGTCTGCCGCGCCAACCACGCGGAGATCGAGACCATAGGATGCGCGAAGCGTGGAGCCCTTCTTAGAGAGAAGCAGTACAAAACGCCGGCCCAGATTTCCCAGGCCAACGAGCACGATCCGTATTGTCCGCTCTCTCACTCCTGTCTCCTCCTGCAGCTTCAAGAGATGTGTACAAAACCATATATCATCCTCCATCTCTCTGCAAGGACGACTGGGATATGAGGTATTGTTCAAGTTACTGCGGTAGCAGGGCGTGGTTCTTATAGAGTGGAAAGCCGAATGGGTGCTATTAGCTCTTTGGATAGAGAGAGGCTAGGTAAAGAGAGGAAGAGGCTTGAGCTCGGGGACTCTTTTACTACGCGCACGCCGCACCTTACGGACTCGTTTGCTCTGTCGTGGCTGAAGCAGCGGAGCCTCCTGGATGACTCTAGCAAACCCCTCATCTTTACCGATCGCCTCATAAGAAAGATAGATGCGCTCGTAGCGAACCCGTTCAAACCCACTCACGCGGACTTGCGGATATCCCGAAGCAAGTTCCTGGAGTTGGGCTTGTTTCCGTTTGTAGAGGGGTTCAAGGGGCAGGAGGGACATGACATGTGCGACCGGCTCGCGTCCAGAGGCAAGTGCCACCTCAACCAAGGAGCATCGCTGCTCACGTGTTAGATTGGTATTGTCGACACACACAACTTCCGCGGGGGATTCAACTGTCTCGACAAGGACGGCGGCGAAGATCCGATTCACAGCTTCCTCATAGGAAAGGTCGAAGTCCCGATGGAAAACCATTCGCCGAATGCGATCCTTCGATACCACTGCCCAGTCTGGATGGCTCTCACAAAAAATCGTTTTTCCCGACCCGGAATGGCCAATTAAGACAACAAGTTTTTTCACTTTGTACCCCCCTCACCTCTCTCATCCGGTAGAAGTATGGCAGAACACCGCACCCAGGTCAAGTGAGCGTTTCAGGCAGAGGGAATGGACAACTGTATCCTTCCGCGACTTCGATCATATAAGTTGGCGTAACGCTGCAAAGATGGTATCCTGTCAGTTATTGGAGGGTCTAATGAAGGGAAAGCTTCTTAGTGTCTTGGTCATTGCTGGTCTTGTAGCGATCTTTATCGTTGAGAACTTCGGTCAGGTAGATATTACTTTCCTTGGATGGAAGGTTAGCGCTGCTCGACAACAGCTATATCCAGGTCTCGCAATAGCAGGATTTGTTGCTGGGGCAATAGCTAGATCTATGTTTGGCAGGCGACGTTATGTTGCTCCACAAGATAACACTTCTCCGTCGCCCGAAGAACTTGAATAGAACCCTTGGCCGAGCGAGGCACACAAAATGTGGTTGTGCCTCGCTCCTTATTCTCTCTGTCAGTTGCTAGGTTGTTCTTCCTTCTTTTCTTCAGCTAAGTTGTCCAGGAAACGGAGATAGTCCGACTCAGTGGAGAGCACGATAGAAGTATTACCCTTAAGCGCTGTTTCATAGGAGTCCAGGGTACGCCAGAATTGGTAAAAATCCGCGTCTTGGTTATAGGCGTTGGCATAAATCTCCAAAGCCCGCGCATCCCCTATTCCCATTTCTTCTTCGGCTGCTTTGCGTGCATCCGCCAAGATAATCTGTCGCTCCTTATCTGCTTGCGAGGTGATTATCTTTGCTTCTTCCTCTCCCTCAGCTCTAAGCTGAGCAGCAATCCTCTCTCTCTCAGAACGCATCCTGGCAAACACTGCTTGCTCAATTTCAGTTGGCAAATCTGCGCGTTTGATGCGCACATCAATTAGCCTAATCCCAAACTTTATCAACTTAGCACTACTGGTCGCCGTTACCTCCTGCAAGTACGCCAGCCGTTTCTCTGAAACGATTTCGTCCAGGCTGTGCTTGGCCAAGACATCGCGCAAGTCCGAGTAAACGATATCATCGATGCGGCTCTGTGCAGTTGAAATCCTTCCCCCATTAGCTTCGATGAATAGTTGCGGTTCCCCTACTCGCCAAATAGCATAGTTATCGATGGTTAATCGTTTCTGATCAGAGGTGAGGATGTCACGTGGTTGAATGTCATAACTTAGGACACGGTCGTCAAGATATACAACCTTATTGATAAATGGTATTTTAAGTTGGAGGCCCGGTTGTTCAACCACTCGGATAATCTCTCCAAAGCGAAGAACTGCAGCCTTTTTGGTCTCATCTACAGTAAAGGTAAACAAGTTGAAAGCAATCAATGCTACTACTACTATCCCAACAAAGATTACTAGCTTACGCATGTCTACTCACCTCCCTCTGGAAACCTGTTTAGATCGAGCAGCTTGAGTATGCCGTTATCCTGTTGTGGCAAGATAATCTTCTCCATACCTGGGAGGATCTTCTCCATTGTCTCGATATATATGCGTGTTCTAGTCACCTCTTCTCCTAGTTCGTACTTCTTAAGGACTTCTAGAAAACGGGAGACTTCTCCTTCCGCCCGCTTGATCCTCTCTTGTGTGTACGCTGCCGCTTGATTTAAGATCTCTTGTGCGTTTCCACGAGCACGTGGAACGATATCAAGCGCGTATTCCTCTCCTTGATTTATTAGCTTGTCTTTGTCCTGACGTGCGCTGTTCACATCATCAAAAGCGGAAACAACAGAGCGTGGAGGTTTTACATCCTGCAACTGCGCGTTGCTTATTACAATACCTGCTCCATAGCTATCAAGGAGGGCCTGTAAAGCAATAAGTGTGTTCATGCCGATTTGATCACGCTCGGAGGTTAAGGCCTCGTCGACCGTTCTTGTTGCTACTTGTTTTCGCAGCACAGCCTCCGCGGCTTGCTTAGTAATCACTCTGGGGTCAATCAGATTGAACGCGAATTGCTCCGGATCCTTTACTCTGTACTGAACTACCATTTCCATGTGTATGATATTTCCATCGCCAGTGAGCATTAGTGCCTCTGTCTCTATTTCTTGATATCGTGGATTAGGTGGAGGAGATATTGTCCTAAACCCGATTTCCTCCTTTCGTATACCCAGTGTATTTACGATAACCACGCTTTCTATCGGGCCGGGAAGGTGATAGTGCAGACCCGGATCAACGGTTTCCACATAGCGCCCAAACCGCTTCAACAATCCCACTTCCGATGGACCAATAGAATAGATTCCTGTCAAGAAATAGATGATGATAATGGCACCTATCACCAACCAACCGACCCAGCCCTGCAATTTGCGCATGCCATCTTGCCAAGTTGGGTTTTCCTGATCCTCGTTCTGTTCCAGTACACGATCCACAAAACCCATGAGTTCCCCTCCTTTAAACCAACTTAACCGCTGTTCCGTAGGCAAGAATTTCTGCTGCACCGGACATGGTCTGCGAAGTAGTAAAACGCATTCCAATTACAGCATCTGCTCCTAATTCCTCAGCTTCCTTCACCATACGTTCAACGGCTTGATTGCGTGCTTGAGAGAGCATCCGTGTGTACTCCTTGATTTCTCCACCAACAATATTGCGCAAGCCAGCCATGATATCTCGTCCCATGTGGCGTGCCCGGATTGTGTTCCCGCGTACAAGCCCAAGTACCTCGCTAATCTCTCTTCCCTTGATTGTCTCGGTCGTTATCAGAAGTATTATGACCCTCCTTTCTTCGTTCTCGGATTAAACCAATGATAGTAATGATAAGACCACCCGTTCCAACAAGGATTACTACTTTGAAGAAATTGCCGATTCCCGGGGCCGTAATGATTGCGCGAACCAAGAAGTAGCTAACATATCCTCCAAGAAGTACTCCCGCCAATATCATTAGCCAGTAGCCAAGCTTGAGTATTTCTCCTCCCTATCTACTCTTAGATGTCACTCCACTTTGTACCACACTTAACTGTAACTTGCAAGGGGAGATGTAATTCCATCACCTGTTCCATTTCCTGTTTGACTTGTTTGGCCACCTGTTCACAATACTCTTCCTTCACCTCGAAGACCAATTCGTCATGGATTTGTAGCAGCATCTTGGCCTTCACTGCATCTTCCTCAATCAACTGGTCTATCCTAAGCATCGCGAGCTTGATCAGGTCGGCAGCACTTCCCTGAATGGGGGTGTTGACCGCGTTTCTCTTGTCGAAATTCCGCCTTGCCATATTTCTCGATTTTATGTGAACAAGTGGCCTGCGCCGGCCAAGTATTGTCTCTGTGTAACCGCGTTCTTCCGCAAGCTTTATCATCTTGTCGATCCAATGTTTTGCCTCTGGGTACGCAGTGAAGAACAGATCAATGTAAGCCTTGGCTTCGACCTGCGAAATGGAAAGTTCTCGCGCCAGCCCGTACGGACTAATCCCATAGAGGATCCCAAAGTTGATCCGTTTGGCGGCGTTGCGCAGTCTGTGAGTTACCTTTTCCTCGGTAATCCCAAAGATGCGGCTCGCAGTCAGGCGATGCAAGTCCTCTCCATGCTCGAATGCTGCGATCAATCCTTTATCTTGTGATAGGTGTGCCAGTAATCGTAGTTCTATTTGCGAATAGTCAGCTCCGATGAATAGCGACCCTTTTGGAGCTATGAACGCCCGGCGAATCCTCTCTCCTACCTCGGTGCGAATGGGAATGTTTTGTAGGTTGGGGTCAGAGGAAGAGAGTCGTCCGGTGGTAGTAGAAGTTTGATGAAACGATGTGTGGATTCGTCCGGTTCGTGGGTTCACCGCGGCAGGTAGGCGCTTGATGTAAGTGTTCATCAGTTTTTCCAACTCTCGATATGTAAGTAACTCCCCAGGCAACGGATGTTCCGCCGCCAGCCTAGCTAATACGCGCGCGCTTGTCGAGGGTCCCGTCTTCGTTCTCTCGATCACTGGAAGACCAAGGTGATCAAATAGCACCTCGGCCACCTGTTTTGGGGAGCTGGGATTAAAGCGCTCACCTGCAATTTCATACAAGTCCTCTTTGATAACTGTCAGCTTCTTTCTGATTTGCTCACCTTGGATGGCCAGGATTTCCTTGTCTAGAAGAATCCCATTCTGCTCCATTCTCGCCAACACTGAGATGAGAGGAATTTCCACTTCTTGAAAGAGCTTGGTTGCCCGCACCTTGTCGAGGGCCTTTTCCAGAGGTGCTTTCAAGCGAAAGACGATCTCCGCGTCTTCCGCAGCATAGAACGTGGAGCGTTCTATCGGAACTGCGGCGATTGAGCCGTCCTTGCCAGCAAGCTCGGCGTAAGAGAGCATTTTGTAGTTTAGATATGAGCTTGCGATTTTCTCCAAGTTGTGCCGAGGTTCGTCTGGTTGGGCAAGATGCGAAGCAAGCATTGTGTCAAAGCAAATCCCTTTTGGATGCAGTCCGTATCTATAGAGGATGATCAGATCGTATTTCAGATTCTGTCCAATGATCTGTGGGCATGTCGATTCAATCAGCCCGCGTAGCGCTTCTAGAACTTCACTACATGTAAGTTGGCCGGGAGCCCCGAGGTAGTCATGGCCAACCGGGATATAATAACCTTCGTACGGCTGCGGCGAGATAGCGATTCCTACGATCTCGGCTTGCATCGGGTCACGACTGGTTGTCTCTAAATCAATTGAAAACATCTCTTGCTTCGCCACCTTTGTAACCAGTGAATCAAGTTCAGTACGCAGCAAAATTGTATGGTAGCTAGCTTTCTTGTCTTCGTCTTGTTTTCCAAGTTCCTCCTTCTTGATACCAAGCTCACTGACGACAGAGCGGAACTCAAGCTCTGTCAGTAGCTGTACCAGTTCATCGGTGCTTATTCCTTGCAGCGCGCAATCCTCAGGAATTCTCCCTACTTCCACATCTTTTCTGAGGGTGACAAGCTCGCGCGCGAGCAAGGCTTTGTCGGCATGCTGTATTAGGTTCTCTCGTACTCTTGCGCTTCTGATCTCATTTGGATGCTCCAAGATCGCATCCAGAGAGCCAAACCGTTCAAGAAGTTGTGAAGCCCGCTTTTTCCCCACCGACGGAATACCGGGTATGTTGTCAGAGGTGTCCCCTGCAAGGGAAAGGAAATCAATAATCCTCTCTGGTGGCACCTTAAAGCGCGCGCGTACTCCTTCTCTATCTAGAATTTCCCCTACATCTTTAGTCCGACGAGCAGACGGACGGACGATCGAGATTTTGTCACTAACAAGCTGCGCAAGGTCTTTGTCCGAAGAAACGATAAGCACATCAAGGGCACTCTCTGCTGCCTGGCAAGCAATGCTGGCAAGAATGTCATCTGCCTCCACTCCTTGTTGCATTACCACATTGATTCCTAATTGTTGCAACAGTTTACGGATAACCGGAAACTGCTCTCTAAGTTCAGCCGGGGTTTCTTTACGTGTAGCCTTGTAGGCTTGATAAAGCTCGTGGCGAAAGGTCTTCCCTCCAGAGTCAAAGGCAACCGTGACATAGGCAGAAGGAAACTCACGCAACATTTTCATCAGTATTCGCCAGAACCCGTAGACTGCGTTCACCGGATGACCGTCATTGGTGGAAAGTTCGCGGATGGCGTAGAAGGAACGGTAGGCAAGGTAATTCCCGTCGAACAGTAGAATCCTTTTGTTGCTGGGTTCTTCTATCAGTCCTAGTAGCTCCTTATAGGTAAGCATGCTTCTCCATTTGCACTCCGCTCAACTCAATTAGACAACAAAGGGCAATAGCCAGGCCATCGGCCATGTCATCTGGTTGTGGAACCTCTGAAAGGTGAAGGAGCCTTTTCACCATCAATTGCACCTGTTTCTTGTTTGCTCTACCATAGCCGGTGATCTGTTTTTTTACCTGTAGCGGAGTGTAGCAGTATATGGGTACATCTACTGCGGCAAGAAGGAGTACGCCACGTGTTTCTGCGGTAAGCATTGCTGTAAGTGTGTTCTTAGCCATGTACACCTCTTCAATTGCTACACCATCCGGATGGTAGGTCTGGATCAGTGCACGCGCTTCCTCATAAATCTTCTGAAAGCGAGTGGCGCGTGCAGTGGCGGGCGGTGTCTCAATTGTTCCTCCAGCCACAACTTCCCAGCCATTTGATGATTTTCGTACCACCCCATATCCAGTGGTTGCAAGACCCGGGTCAAAACCTAAGGCAATCACTCTCTGAGTCACAAGAAATCCGCCAGCTTTCGCTTCTCTACTTCCGCCGATTGTGGTTTGTGTTCAGGGTGTTGATTAAGGTTGATTCCGCAAACTGGACACAGACCCCGACAATTGGGTTGACAAAGCGGATGTGGATCAAGTGAAGCGCGGATAGCCGCAAGAATATGTGGCAATAGATCAATTTCGTCCTCTGTTGGTTCAGTTCTAATCTTGAACACCTCACGCAGATTTATCCGTGCGTAGACAGGAGCAAGGCAGCGGCAACAAGGCCTCTCAATTGTTGTAGAAATGCTGAGTGTCAAATAGATGTTGTCTAGTTGCCCAAAGCCATGGCCGACGGCAACAATATCCTCTCGCAAGCATCCTTGCAGAGATGGTGCTGAAATCCCTTTGAAACACAGTTCTACCGGGAGCTTTTTTCCAAGATGTTCAAAGAAATCATTTGTCTTGAGCATTTCTTCTTCGTAAACGGCAAGCAACGTCAGCCGTTCTTCTCCCTTCTTTTACGTCGTGGACGCGAATGATGTTGGCTCCATTCGCTACGGCGATCGCATTAGCGGCAATTGTAGCAGTCAAGCGATCCTCGGCACCTGAGCCGAGGATCTGTCCAATAAATGATTTACGGGATAGCCCAACAAGTATTGGCACCTCAAGTGTGGCAAATCTATTCAGGTTTTGTAGAATGACTAGATTATGTTCAAGCTTCTTTCCGAAACCAATTCCTGGATCAACGATGATCCGCTGGCAAGGAATCGAAGCTCCTAGGGCAACCTTGATTCGTTCTTGCAGAAAGCCACTAATCTCACGAACAGGATCACCGTAGATAGGGTCGTGTTGCATTGTCCTTGGTGTTCCTTGCATGTGCATCAATACGAGAAAGACCTTGTTTCTGGCTATCACGCGAGCCATCCCAGGGTCAGATCTAAGAGCACTGATATCATTCACGATTGTTGTACCACACGCAATTGCCTCGGCGGCAACCGTTGCCTTGGTAGTATCAATGGATAACATGATCTCGCTCTGCTTGCGTATTCTCTTGATTACTGGCAGAACACGGCCTAGCTCTTCACGTTCAGAGACAGGCGCCGCGTCTGGTCTGCTTGACTCACCGCCAATATCAATGATATCCGCTCCTTCATCCACCATCTCCAGGGCACGGTTGACCGCTGCCCTCTGTGTGGGATAGCTTCCTCCGTCATAGAATGAGTCCGGAGTGAGATTCAACACCCCCATCACTAGTACTCGATCCCTCTTCTCCTCCCATTTTTCTAACCAGTTCATATCAATACTGCAAGTATACCACACACAGGCAAAGCCATATAGTAGCGATTTGACGCCCCACAAAGTGCAGACTACAATTTGTACCAATAATGAAAAGAGGTGATGAACATTACTAAGATATTGTTAACGGAGACTATTTCCTCGCTTGGGCATGTAGGAGAAGTAGTAGATGTTGCTAATGGTTATGCACGAAATTACCTATTTCCTGGTGGGCTAGCTGTTACGCCAACGGAGCACAACATTGCTCGCTATGCAAAAGCAAAACTAGTACATGAGGTGGAAATAGAACAGCGAGAAGCAAAAGCCATTCGCCTGCGCAACGCCCTTAGAGGCTGTGACTTCATCTTTGCTCGCAAAGCTCATGACAATAATCAATTGTACGGCTCTGTGCGAGCAGAGGAAATCGTTTCTAAGATTGAAGAAGAGCTCGGAGAACATATTGAGGCATCTCGTGTCCTGTTGGAGCGTCCTATTGAGACCCTTGGCTCACACATGGTGCTAATCAGTTTGTACAAGGATATTTCAGTAGAGCTTCGTATTCGTGTCGATAGGGAGGAGATAAGGGAGGATTAACCCGCAATGAGAAGCGGGTGCCTAACTGGGATTGCTTTGTTGTGTGTCTTTGTCGCTGTTCTTGCGGCTAGTGATAGGGTGCTTCTATGGGTGAATAACGATCAAGTTATCCTTCTCCATCGAGCGTTCCAAGATGCCGGGCGAGTAATGGTTCCCTTGCTTGAGTTTGGTCGTTTTGTTGGCCTAGAAGCATCTTATGTCGACCAAGACGCATCTATTCTTACACGTTCTAGTAAGGGAAAGAAACTGTTTCCAGTGGAACACTTCTTTATCCACAACAGAATTGCTTATGTTTCACTTACAGAACTTGCGGAGCTCACTGGCGCGCGAATGCATACAATTGGCAAGGAAGTCTATGTAGAAACTGAGCCAGCATCTCTTACTTGTTTCGATCCAACATCTCATGAGGTGACAGCGCGCTTCGATGGCTTTGTTCCCTGCAGAACAATAGAAGCAGGCGGTGGAAGGATCCGCCTTCGTTTCTATCACTGCTCTCTTGCTACCGCCTCACAATGGCTTGCCTTCAGCGAGGGCCCTATCAGCTCGGTAGAGTTGCGAGAAGGAAAGAACCAAACAGTGGAGCTAACAATCGGTTTTTCCAGTGCTTGCCTGCCCCAATTCAAGAGATTTAGCTCAGCAGGCTTCTACTCACTATCACTTGTTTTCGACCATGAATTGCAGGCCAAAGAGAAAGAAGAAATCCTACCCTGGATTACCTACAATCAGATCCAAAGTGATCTTGGCCATGGGACAGTAAGAACCAACTATTTGTACATTGATAGCTGGCGCGACCACTACCGACTTTCCCCAGCCATTCCCCACACCGGAGTTGGCAGCCTTGCGTACCTAAGAGACATAGCACAATTCCACGGCGCACCTGTGGCGATCAACACCAATTTCTTTGATACCGCAACAAACATTCCGGTGGGATTACTAATCGTGAACGGTGAAGTGCAGAGTTCTAACTACGAGCGACGAGGAGCCCTTGGCATTGATATCTTCGGACACCTGGTGTTTTTTAATCCTACTATTACGATGTTCCTACGAGTAAACGGGGAGAAGATCACCATTGATGATGTAAATCGGCCGATCAAGTCAGATGAGGTAGTCGTTTATACCCCAAGTTACACAGGTACTATTAGCCGAGGATCTCTAAAGTCATACCGCATTCTCAAGGTGCGCTCCAATCGTGTTGTGGCAGCAGAAGACAGTCCGTACGTAGTACGAGATAGCTCCGCAACACTTGTTGTGGCAAGCGGAGTTGCTTGTTCCAGATTGGCAATGATCGGTATCTCCGATGAGGTGAATGTGGAACACGTGCTCGATCAAGGCGGCCCACTTATTACTGATGCAGTCAGCGCAGGGCCGCTTCTAATGGTTGCCGGTAAGGATGTTCTCGATCCCGGAAAGGAAGCTTTTAGTCTCAATTCTTCACTGGTTAGTGGGCTTGCTAGTCGCAGCGTCCTTGCAACTGACTGGTATGGTGGATTGATCTTGCTTGCGGTAGTAAAGGGTACGGAATCGGTTGGAGCGGATTTTGTTGATCTACTCGCAATACTTCACAGTCTGCCAGTAAGGATAAAGAACGCCATAGCGTTCGATGGCGGTCATTCGAGCTCCCTCGTATTCAAGGACGGCGCAATCTACTGGGAAATTGGAACAGGAGGAAAAGTTGCCGCTGGCCTCCTTCTTATTCCTGACAATCGATGAAACGCCTGGCACGCGATGTCCTGCTGATGGCGCTGGCTACCGGGATTTCACGTGTATTTGGACTGTTTCGTGATGTAGCAATAGCGGATCGTTTCGGTGCCGGCAGTACTTATGATGCATTCCTAATTGCGTTCTTTCTCCCTCATTTTCTTCGCGGACTCCTTGCAGAAGGCGCTCTATCCACAGCATTTATTCCCGTATTCACTGACTCACTAGTTGTGGGCAAAGACGCAAACCGTTTTGCCAGCAATGTTCTTTCACTCCTGCTACTTCTTTTCCCAATAGTTGTTGCTGCAGGGATTCTGTTTGCGCCGACCTATCTGTCTTTCTTAGCTAGCGGATTTGCTGAGGAAGAACTTCATTTAGCCATAAGTCTTTCCCGTTTGTTGTTTCCATTCATTGCTCTTGTTGGTTTTTCGGCGGTCTTCATGGGCATACTCAATGGATATCGTCGTTTTTTCGTCCCATCCCTTGCCCCAGTTCTATTCAACCTGGGGATGATCACCGGGGCACTTGTCCTTTCTCCTCGCCTACCTAACCCGATTTTTGGGCTGGGATTCGGAGTACTAATTGGCGGCGCTGGACAACTCCTTATTCAGGTTCCTGCTCTTTACCGGGCGGGGTTTCGATTTCACTTCACCTTGCTTCCATTGCATCCAGGCGTTCGCAAGATGATGCGATTGATGGCACCTGCTATTCTTGGGCTTGCTGTTGTTCAAATCAATCTACTGGTAGACAACAAGCTCGCCTCACATTTGGGAGAGGGCGGAATTTCATCGCTCCAATACGCAATGCGACTATTTCAGCTCCCGCTTGGAATGTTTGCGGTAAGTATTGCGGCTGCTTTATTGCCGCGCTTCTCAACTGCTCTTGCCCATGGAGACAATGAGAGGTTCTCAAAATATCTTGGTGAAGGAATAAGTGCCACGGCATTCATGCTGCTTCCGGCAATGGTTGGTTTGTACGTGATTGGCGGTGATGTCATCCGCCTCTTGTTTGAACACGGATGCTTCACTCCAGCGGCAACAATACGCACAGCACACGTGCTTTCCTTTTACCTAATTGGCCTCTTCTTCTATGGGTTGGTATCCATTTTCACACGTGCTTTCTACGCCAGCGGTCAAACGCTTGTTCCAGTAATTGCATCTGCTTGTGCGGTAGGGGCAAACATTGCCTTTGATCTACTGCTTGTTGGGCCAATGCGTGAAGCAGGATTAGCATTCGCCACTTCAATTGCTGGTTGTGTCAACGCAAGCATACTTGCAGTATTCCTCTGGCGAAAGTTTCATCCAGATAGTGAACTAGCTACCCACTTGCTAAAGATCATAGGAGGAGCAACAGTGGTTTTTCTTGTTTCTTGGTGTGCCAGGTCACTGGCAGGTGAGGCCTCACAACTGTTGAAGGTTATTATTCCAATGACAGCTGCAGTTGTTTCTTACTTGATCTACGCCAGGTTAAGTGGATTGTGGCAGCTTATGTGGATGGGTGGGAAAGACTAGTTCCCATAACGATTACGCCAAGCTGTTCTCAACGATCATAGCTAAGATGTTTCTTGGCCGTCTCAGACATTCGATCCAAGGTCCATGGCGGATCCCATACGAAGCTAACCTCAAGATTGGGACAATTATGCAGGAAAGCTATTCCTCATTAAGGAAATAGATCCCTTGCCTCCTTGCGTGCCCACTTGTCAGCAGCAAGGATTGCAGAAAAGTCAACTCTTTGTTTGGTGCCAGTATTCTTATCCATGTGTCGAGACAGAATTGTCCCAAGTCCTTCAGCAAGTGCGGTAAATGGAATTTTTCCTTTCAGAAATCGATCCACAAGTACCTCATCAGCTGCATTGATTGCAGCAGGAGCGGTTCCTCCGATTTGGCCAGCGCTGAGAACTGTTGCAAAAGCAGGGAACTGCTCTCGGGACAGTGCCTCAAACTCTATTCTTCCTATCTTCTCAAGATCAAGTCGGGGAAGCCCTGTCTCCACACGAGCAGGGTAGACCAAGGCATACTGAATGGGGATACGCATATCCGGCGCTGCCAACTCAGCAAGAATAGATCCATCGCAGTATTCAACAAATGAGTGTATTACTGATCCCGGATGAATAATGACATCGATTTTCTCGTAGGGAAGTGAAAACAAGTAATGAGCTTCGATTACCTCAAAGCCCTTGTTAACCATCGTCGCAGAATCGACGCTGATTCGCTTGCCCATTAACCAATTAGGGTGTCTAAGGGCTTGCTCTGGTCGAACATGAACGAGTTCTTCTGTAGGTGTATTTAAGAATGGTCCACCTGATGCAGTAATGATCACTCGGGCTACCTCAGCCCGCTTGCCTGCCCACAAACACTGCACAAGAGCATTATGTTCGCTATCAATTGGTAGGATCTTTCCTTTGTATTTGGCCAAGAGTTCACCTATTAGTTCTCCTCCGATTACCAGGCTTTCTTTGTTTGCCAAAGCAACGGTGCGACCAAGTTGAAGGCTATCCAGAGTGGAACCAAGACCAACCGCTCCCGTAAGGGCATTGACGACTAGATCGACGCCATCCATCCTACAGACTTTCTTCAGTCCTTCCTCCCCCGTGAGAATGCGTAGGTGGGGGAATCTTTTGTACAGTGTTTGAACCTTTGATCTTTCTCTAATGCATACTACTGACGGATGTAAACGGTCGATTTGTCGGCTGAGAAGATCGATGTTTTTGCCGGCAGAAAGCCCTACTACAGAAAACGCGTAATCTTGCTTGTTAAGCCGCTCGATGACATCAATCGTTTGACAACCGATTGACCCCGTAGAACCCAAGATCGTGACACGCCGTTGTGATTCAGGCATTAGGCGGCTAGAGCAGGGATAAGTACCTTGAACAAGTTATCGAGCTCATCTCCAGCAATTACTTCATGCTCAAGGACTTCATTGGCTAGTCGATCGAGCACAGAGCGATTATTGGTGAGAAGTCGTTTGGCCTTCTGATAGGTACGAGTGATCAATGAACGGATTTCATTATCCACCAACGAGGAGAGGGCTTCCGAATGTTCATTGCTCCTCACAATTTCTTCACCAAGGAACACATCGATATGCTCACGCGCAAGGCTGATTGGTCCAAGTTTCTGGCTCATTCCATACTCGACAACCATCCGTTTGGCAAGATCGGTCGCTTTCTTCAAATCATCATAGGCGCCGGTGCTTAGCTCGTTGAATACAAGTTCCTCGGCTGCCCTGCCGCCAAATAGCGTAGTTAGCTTATCTCTTAACTCTTCTTCAGAGACGATATACTTCTCCTCCGTTGGAAGCTGCAGGGTAAACCCTAGCGAACCGTCTCCGCGAGGGATGATAGAAATCTTGTGGACCGGATCAGCTTTAGGGAGAAGTTTTCCCAGTAATGCATGTCCAGATTCGTGATAGGCGATATGTTTGCGTACATCCTCTGTCAGAACAACCCCTTTGCGTCTGATTCCAGCGATTACACGGTCCATCGCTTCTTCAAAGTCAACCATCTCAATACTCGTCTTGTTTTGACGTGCTGCGAGAAGGGCTGCTTCGTTACATAGGTTTCTTATGTCGGCTCCAACAAAACCTGGGGTCCTCCGTGCCAAAATCGACACGTTAATATCTGCGGCAATTGTTTTGTTTAAGAGATGGAGCTGCAGAATTGCCTCTCTTCCTTTCAGGTCGGGCCTTGGTACAGTGATCAGTCGATCAAATCGCCCGGGACGAAGAAGCGCAGGGTCAAGCACATCTGGCCTATTAGTCGCTGCTAGCAGGATGATGCCCTTATTTGGCTCAAAGCCGTCCATCTGAGCCAGCAGTTGGTTCAGGGTTTGCTCACGCTCGTCATGACCACCGCCAAGGCCGGCACCCCTCTTTCTGCCAACGGCATCGATCTCATCAATAAAAATGATGCAGGGTGCGCTTGACTTTGCCTTTTCGAACATGTCACGTACTCGCGCTGCACCAACTCCCATAAACATCTCTACGAAATCTGAGCCACTAATCGAGAAGAAAGGAACCTTTGCCTCTCCGGCGATTGCTTTCGCTATCAGCGTTTTCCCAGTTCCTGGAGCACCAACAAGAAGGATACCCTTAGGAATCTCAGCTCCGAGACGCGAAAACCTTTTCTGGTCCTTAAGGTATTCGATAATCTCTCCAACTTCTTCTGTCACCTCATCTATTCCAGCAACGTCGGCAAACGTCACCTGAACCGTGTCTGGCTGCACAAGCTTCGCTTTAGAGTGCCCGAACGAGAGAGCGCCACCGCTTTGGCTACGACGCATAATATAAACCCAAACGCCAATTAGAAGGACAATTGGAAGAAGCGAGACGAGAACAGACATAAACCAACTTCCATTTGAAGAAGGCTCGTACTCGATTTGAACATTGTTTTCCAGCAAAAACGGTTCATAGTTTGCTGCCTCATCGGAAAGCTGAACCGTGAATGTTCCCCCATCAACGGTTGTTCCCTCTCCAAGATTATCCCTTATTGTTACTGTAGAGACTTGACCGCTGCCCACTAGTATTCTAAATAACGAATAGCTAATCTCGTCCGTTTTTCGACCGCTTCCAAACATGGATTGAAGCAGAATCAATCCAAAGATTACAATGACAGTGATAACTACAATGTTTCTCAAGTTTCTGTTTCGAAATTCTCGTAATGGATCCTTCTTCACTATCTACTCCTTTGTACAAAGAGAGATTGTAGCATTATGCTCTCTAATCGTCAAACCTGGATGATACTAGCATTTAACTACCATAGAATCGTTGGTGTAAATGCAGAAAAGGATGAGCAGGCTTACTTTCTTCTCCCGATCCGTTTCGAGAACTGTGTCCCGAGAAGGGGTTGCTCTTTCCCGCGCACTAGTCGCGAGATGTTTCCCCTGTGAGTAAACAAGATAAATATACATAGGACAATAGTTAGCCAGATCAGCAACGCATGGTGATGGATAGTAGTATACCGATTCACAAGAACAAGTGATAGAGGAATAGTCAGTACTCCAGCAATGGAGCTAAGCGACACGCGTCTGAATAATACTAGGGTAATGCCAAAGACACCAACAGCAATACCAACCGAGACAGGGGCAATCGCTGCAAGCATCCCAGTTGCGGTAGCCACCCCCTTTCCTCCCCGGAAACCAGCATAAATTGGGAAAACATGACCTGTAACTGCTGCAAGCCCGCATAAGATTGCCACCAGTTCAGGAGGTAGACCTCCAAACCCAAGTGGGAGCATCGGAACAAGCGTAGTTGTTACTACACCCTTCGCCATATCAATTATCAGTACTATTATCCCTGCTTTCCAGCCGAGGACGCGCCAGGTATTCGTTGCTCCGGCATTTCCGCTTCCATGTTGGCGAACATCAGTGTTGCGGAAAACTTTTCCAATGATTACTGCTATAGGAACCGCCCCGATAAGATAGGAAACCACAACCAAGATAGCAATGTTCATTGATCTCGCCTTTTGGCTTCTCTAGTCATTCCTTCGATCAGTACCGCATCAAGTGTAATTATTGCTTCTCCACCCGGACAAGCATATGTTCCTAGTGCAGGAGCAGCATTAGCCAGCATTATCATGGAAGCAGGTAATTACGCAAATAACGTTTTCCTCTTGATAGTCAGTATGCCTTTTCTTGCCAATCATAGCACACTGCTGTCTCTATGCAAAGAAACCACGGTCTGATTTGGCGATAATGATGTAAGAATTACACCTTGAGCTTGTGCGCGCAGAACTAGTCTTCGGTGTGTCTGCTTTGGATGACGAGGGCGCGTTCGATCGCCTCTGGACTGACAAGATCCTCTTCTAGAAGAATATCCCCCAATAGTTTCTCAGAGAACTTACTCTTCTGCATGTCTAGCCCCTGCGATAGGTCACTATGAGAGAGAACTCCCAAGTCAACTAGGATTTCTCCTAGGCGTTTCTTGCTTTCAAAGTATCTCTCTAGAATAGAAAGGATTACTGCGCTGCGGCTCTTCCGCTCTCGGTTCCCCTTCCTATCCACTTTTTCTATTAGATAAGTATCATTCTCGCTATAGTAGATCGTTGTCTGCATTATGTTCCTTCTTCACAACTCTAATTTTTGCACTTATAGTATATCATGGGTTGGCAGTAAAAACAAAGGATATCTTGCTTAATGACTAATTCAAGGGCTCTTGTGAGCGCTTCACCGTAAGTCTATAAGGATCATTTGCTTTGATGCCTCACTTCTTGCATTGAAACTAGAGATAGAGTAAGGTCGATACGAAATGAAAGCATACGTATACATGGTTCTTCTCTTTGTGGTTATTAGCCTGGGTGCTTCTCTAGTCTGTCTAGGGGCGGGCGAGATCTACCATCTTGTATTGGATGGTTCGATCAATCCAGTGAGCAAAGACCTTGTATTGCGCGGAATCAAACAAGCTGAAACCGCCAATGCAGAGTTATTCATAATCGAGTTAAACACACCTGGTGGTTTAGGAGAATCGATGCGAAGTATTGTAATGGCAGAGCTTGCCTCATCGGTTCCAATCGTTGTTTTCGTGAGCCCGGCCGGTGCATGTGCAGCCTCAGCAGGGGTATTTATCACCATGGCTGCTGATGTTGCTGCAATGGCACCAGCAACAAACATCGGTGCTGCCCATCCAGTTAACCTGTTAGGGGGAGCGGAAGCAGATCAAGATACAACCATGACCGAGAAGGTAGAAAACGACGCAGCCGCCTTCGCGAAATCAATCGCGGAGAAACGTAATCGGAATGTGGAATGGGCGGAGAAAGCGGTGCGTGAGTCAAGTTCCCTTACCGCATCTGAGGCCCTCTCCAACAACGTCATCGACATGATAGCCAGCGACTTGGATGAGCTCTTAACCCGCCTTGATAACTACGTTCTTCCTGGGGGACAGGTACTTCATACGGCTGGACATGACGTAAAGAAGATCTTACCTACCCTACGCGAGCGGCTTCTCAACTACTTGGTTGATCCCAATATTGTGTACGTTTTGTTTATCTTGGGATTATATGGATTGATATACGAATTCTTCCAGCCCGGGATAGGTCTTGGCCTTGCTGCTGGCGGAGTATGCTTGATCCTTGCCTTCTTTGGATTGCAGATTCTGCCAGTGAACATTGTTGGGGTAGCGCTTATCCTATTCGGTGTGGTGTTGATGATCCTAGATGCTTTTACCCCTACAAGTGGAATACTAACTACAGGCGGAGTAATCTCACTCCTTGTTGGTTCTCTGACGTTGTTTAATATAGATAATCGCGCAATTGGGCTCTCGTGGGCAACAATTCTTCCCACCGTGGGAACAGTGACGGCCCTGTTTGTGCTAATTGTCTCAAAAGGGCTCCTTATTCAGCATAAACGGCCGGTCACAGGAAAGCCTGGGATGATTGGGGCCATTGGAAAAGCGCGCAGCAATATTAGCCCTAGCGGGAAAGTGCTTGTAAAGGGCGAATATTGGGATGCTACTTCTATCGAAGGACCAATCCACGTTGGCGACCAAGTGATTGTGGAGCGTGTTGAGGGACGCAAGCTTCTTGTCCGACGCAAATAGAGCATGATTATTCGGGTTGCCTGGGGTAAATCCAACGCTCCATCTCTCATGAAATCATCCGGCCCAATTGTAGTGATCGATGCTTTGCGGATGAGCGCCACTGTTATCATTGCGCTTCATCTGGGAATGGAAGTGATTCCTGTAGTAAGTGCGAAAGCGGCATTAGCTCTCAAGAGCAACAAGGTTCTTACGGCCGGTGAACGTGGTGGTAGGAAGATCGATGGGCTTGATTTGGGAAACTCACCAAGCAAGCTCTTACATGGAAAAAAGACCGGGTTTAGCCATCTTGCTCTTACAACAACAAACGGCGTTCCTACGCTCTTTGCTGTAGCGGATCACTCTGCGGCAGTTCTCATTGGCTCACCGCTTAACCTTACCGCACTTGCCGGGTGGATCATGAACAGATCGCCTGGTTCTTTGTCTTTTCTACTCGCGGGACAAAAGGGGGACAAGAATCAGGAAGACGCGATGACCGCCTCTCTTTTGCTTGCTCGCCTTGGCGTACCGATTCCGAAAGCACTGCCTCCCCCTGTTCCCCCTACAAAATTGAAGGATTTGTTCATGGAAACAGAGGCTGCACACCGCCTCATATCGCTCGGCTACAGCAAAGACGTGCTCCTTTGTTCTAGCATAGATCGCTTTTCAATTGTTCCCAGACTACGCAAGGAGGATTATGGCTTGGTTCTGTCATGCTGACCCGTACAGAGCTAAGGTTTTCTGCAGTTTAGTTCCCGTTAGTTGGAATTCTAAGAGAGCTAGTTTCCGATCGCTCTTCCATCTTTCCACAATAGACGAAATAGCTGCTCATATGGCGCAGCAACAGCGGGAAGATTAATAACAGCGATATCCACTTCATTGTTCTTTTCCAGAGAGTAGTAATTCCAATTAGTTGAGCCAAGGATAACACTATTGCCATCGACAATTACTAGTTTGGCATGGGTGGTCATATCAGGATCATCAAGGCGAACTTCAATTCCATGCAGATAAAGGTATAGGGCAGCTTGTAGGTTTGCCTCCGCCGATTCGGAATAGAAAGAGCAGTCATCCAAGAGAACCTTTACCTCGAGCCCTCTGCTGGCTGCGTTTATCAGTGCATGTAGGATCTCGTTTGAGTTGCTATCTTGGTAGTCAGGGTAGTAAGAGGCTCTGTACATCAGTACATGAATCGAGTGTTCGCTCTGCTCCAAGAGCCTAAGCAGGATCTTGAGGTAGTTTGTGGTATCGCAAGTATCCGGGATGGGAACGATCCATGGCCCATCTGCCGGAAACGAGGAGAGGTCAAATTCGACTCCATGACATGGGAGCTTATCCATCCATAACCTGTCAAAATAGCAGGCAAAGACTTCTCCCACATCCCTGTTGGTCACCAGCAAATTTGTCTGTTCTTGTTCGCAAAAAGAATACTTGTTCCAATTTGAAGAACCGAGAATTACTGTCTCTCGGTCAATCACTGCCAATTTAGCATGGGTAGTTATCGCAGGATTGTCAAAGCGAGCTTCGATATCGTGGTCATTCAAGAAATTGACTATCGCGCGGTTCTTTTCAGTAATTGCGGGAGCCCAATCACTTTCGTCAACAAGAAGGCGTACCCGTACGCCACGACTTTTCGCGGCAAGCACCGATTCCCACAGTGGATTGTCATCAAGTCGAGCATCGGCGAGAAGAAGATCAATTGAGCTAGTCGCCCTATCAAATGCAACTTGTGCATACTGACAATAGGATGAATCACCTGGCCGATCAATCAATGGAAACACGGTGGTTTGCACACCCAGAGCCATTTTCCCGACCAGGAAAACAAGAATAAGTATGGCCAGCATATTCCTGATCAACCGTTGTAAGTATTCATTCATCTAGGCTACAATTATAGTCGAGGAGGAATAGATGGTCAAAGAACTTGATGCAGCACAGCTTCGCCTAACGTGTGATCCTTCAGCTTTCAAATTTAAGACAACCGATGAACTCGAACCGCTCGATAAGATCATCGGCCAAGAACGAGCAGTCGAAGCGCTTAAACTCGGCCTAGGAATCAAAGATGCCAAGAACCGGTACAATATCTACGTTGCTGGTAGTCCAGGCACAGGAAAGATGTCCGCCGTGGAGTACTTCTTAACCAGGGCAAGTAAGAACGAACCCCGACCACCAGATCTTTGTTATGTACACAACTTTGCAGAGCCTTATAACCCTCACTGTCTGGAGCTTCCGGCTGGCTGGGGAGTGCATCTACGTGACGATATAGACCACCTTATCACCCGACTAAAGCGAGATATCCCGAAAGTATTCGAATCCGATGAGTTCAAAGCACGCAGTAAGAAGATTACTGAGCGTTACACGGCAAAACGATCGGAGCTATTCGAGAAAATGGAGGACAACAGCCGTGAGTTTGGTTTTTCTATCCAGCGTACCCCAATCGGAATCAAGACATTTCCATTACACAAAGGGGGTGAGCCACTTAGCCAGGAGGAGTACGAAGCGCTTCCAGAAGAAGAACGCAAGGAAATCCTGAAGAGACAGAGTGAGGTACAAACACTTGTTCAGGAGAATTTGCAGGAAATTACGCGTGTAGACGAGGAGCGCGAGGAAGAGGTCAAGAAACTGGCAAAGGAGGCGGTTCTATTCATGATCGAACCTCATTTTGCCAAACTAAAGCAACATTATGACGAAATTGAGAAGGCTATTACCTTTCTTGGCGATCTCAAGACAGACATTGTTCAACATCTAGAGGAGTTCAAGCAAAGTGGAAACCAGAGCAAGCAGAAGCTCCCCTTTCCCATGCTGCCATCCGATCCATTCAAGCGCTATTCGGTGAATGTACTAGTTGATAACTCACATACCGAAGGCGCGCCGGTAATTGTCGAGCAAAACGCTACTTATTCCAACCTGTTTGGCTCAGTTGAGCGACGCGTTCATATGGGAGTGGTTCAAACTGATTTTACAATGATCAAACCGGGATCACTCCATCGAGCTAATGGCGGATACCTCGTATTAAACGCGAATAATCTGTTTCGTCTTGGCCTAAGCTGGGAGGCGCTAAAGATCGCAATCAAAAGACGTGAAATCTGTATTGAAGACCCCCTGCAAATGCTTGGCTACGCTTCCACCGAAGGACTCAAACCAGAGTCTGTTCCGTTCCGCGTGAAGGTGATTATCATCGGTAACCCGCGGATCTATGAGCTTCTCCATTACTACGATGAGGACTTTCCGAAACTGTTCAGTATAAAGAGTGATTTTGGTACCGAGATGGATCGCACATCGGCCCGAGAGAAGGATCTCGCACGCTTCCTCCGGGCCCGTTGTCAGGAGAGCCCTAACCTCTTGCCATTTGATCCTACCGGTGTCGCTAGGATTATTGAATACTCTTCTTATCTTGCTGGCGATAAGAAGAAGCTTTCCTGTGAGTTTGGAAACCTGACAGCAATAGTGAAGGAAGCTTCTTACTGGGCCAAAGATCAAGGTTCGCCATGTGTTACGGAGGAACATGTCCGCTGTGCACTTGAGAAGCGTGACAACAGGCACAATCGAATCGAAGAGAAGATCCGTGAGATGATTACCCGTGGCCAGATACTTGTTGATACCGATGGCGAAGTGACCGGTCAGGTAAACGGATTGGCCGTTCTCCAAATGGGCAATTTTACTTTCGGCAAGCCAAGCCGTATTACGGCAAACGTCTTCACCGGCAAGGATGGGATCATCGATATTGAACGTGAGGCTGAACTTGGAGGGCACAGTCATACCAAGGGAATCATGATTCTAAGAGGTTTTCTAGGGGAAAGATTTGCCCGGGCAAGACCACTCAGCCTTTCAGCAAGTCTAACCTTTGAGCAGAGTTATTCGATGATTGATGGAGACAGTGCTTCCAGTACCGAGCTATATGCCCTGTTGTCCAGCTTGGCTGGGCTCCCTATCCACCAGGCAATCGCAATCACTGGTTCGGTGAACCAAAAGGGCGAGATTCAACCGATTGGGGGAGTAAATGAGAAGATCGAGGGATTCTTCAAGGTCTGTAAGGCTAAGGGTTCGTTCACTGGCAAGCAAGGGGTAATTATCCCCGCGCAAAACGTTGACAACCTAATGCTCGATGAGGAAGTCGTTTCCGCGGTCAAGCAGGGCGAGTTTCATATCTTTCCTGTTTCCACTATAGAAGAGGGAATAGAGATCCTTACTGGGGTTCCTGCTGGGGAACTGCAAGAAGATGGAACATTCCCACAAGGCACCGTTTTTTGCCATGTCGATGAACACTTAGAACAAATCTATCAGACGCTAAAGGAAGAAAAAAAGGACGAGGAAAATTAGCCTCTTCGCGTACTGTACTCCCTGATATGCTCTGATACACTTTGACAGAGTTCCGTGAACTTTTTTACCAGGAAATTACACCCCAAAAATAGCATGAAATGGAAGCAGAAATGGTCTCAGACGCGATGAACAGAGACTACGTGAGCTTCCAGAAGGAGCATGCGGGGAAAGACGGCGCGGTGTTCCCCGTCGAAATCACTGGCTGGATCATCAGGGATGCCACTGGCAAGACGATTGGCACAGGGTCCACTGCAAAACGTGTCGCCCGATAGAACTCTCTCTTGTCATGTATGGGGCCACAGCTCCGAACCTCAGATCGCATTCATATACTTGGCAGATGGATTGTGCCATGCCGGACTTGCTAAGCCTGCCCTGTGAAATCTTGTTCTGCTCTGTATTTAACAGGGCCTGCTCCGTACTTGATACGGGGGCATCCAGAGTCGAAAGACAGTAACCAGTAACGAGTAATGGGTGATGGGTGAAAGGCAAGAAGCGATGAAGTAGTTGAATAGTTAAATGGGTGAATGGGAAAGGCGAACTGATAACCGAGACCTCTGAGAAACCCTGTTTGCTGTGAATTCTACCGATGTTCCCTGTCAAGGCCGGCAGCCGCAAATCCAGTACTAGTCTCTGCTTGCACATATTGGCGAAATCCATAGCTCTCGCACAATCCGGGGATAACAGGGTTTTTTCACAGCTCTCATAACCAATAACTGAAAACTGATTACTGAAAAGTTGTGTAGTTACCTTCTCTACAGAGCGGCAGCCCGGTTAGTCGACAATGATGAAAATGGGACTGTCGCTCAGCCTTACTTTGGCGGCTTCCATCACTGTTTCGGCGCCGTCGATGTCGATAACCGTAACTTGGCCAACTATCTCGGCAGGTAATGCCCCTCTTCCAAAGAGAGCGAAGACTGTCTTGCCACCGATGCTAAACTTGTATTGCCCTTCTTCGATATACCAGCCACTTACCTGTTCTGAGATTACCTTAACTGCATCAGTATCCTGCAATCCACCCAACAGACTGGCTATCGTTGCATGCGCTCGATATACAGCAGTCTGATCACCCTGGTTGGTGAACAAGGCTGATTCTTCGCCGAAGGGGATATTGCTACCGTAGAACGCCGGCATCTGGATATTGACGTAGAATAGTTTATCTACGCCGTTGGCCAAGGCAAAAACATAGCTGCGGGCCAATACTTTGGCAAAGTCTTCGTTGGTATAGCCTCGGGTCTGGTGCGATTGCTGGTATTGTACTTCGGTAACCCATATCGGCTTGTTCGTGATACCGTTATGCGCCAGGAATTGCTTGAAGGCCGGTATGTTCAGATGCTCACCATGTCCAATGGAGTGCATATTCATGATATCCAGGTAGGCAGCGCCGCCGGCATCGAAAACTCCTTGCCAGAAATCGGTACAAATATGAATCATTCCCGCCATACCACCTTGCACGATGAGAGCTTCGGGGTCTGCTTCTTTGATAGCTTCCCTGGTGACCTTCAATACCTCGACGTATTCGGCCGGCGTGCCCTGGAAATACATATCCTGAAATGACGGCTCGTTCATGAGCTCCCAGTGCTTGATGGGAAAGATTAGCCCAGGCATATCATCGATGCCGTCGCCGTCATACCGTTCCACGAGTTTGCTGACGAAATTCCGGTAGGCATCCATATCGCATGGTTTGCCTTTGGAGCTCTGGAATGCTGGGGGAACCGGGCTATCTAGAATGGGCAGATCCTGATGACAGGCTAGCTGGTCCCATTTCGCGAAAGGCTGGATATTGGCCAGGATATGCAGTCCATTAGCTTGTGTCTGCTGAACATACCGATCGGTCTGGTGAAAAACAAACATATCTGGTGCAACCTCAATCAATCCCCACTGGAACAGCTCGAAGTTAGGGCGATCATAAGCACCGCCGGCCTCTCGTGCTCCCCTAAAGTTCCATTGTGCTGGCATGAACCCAAAGTGGTTTGATAATGTCATTGAGAACTCTGGCGATATGCTGGCAGAGTTGACAACCGGCTCTGGCTTTACTGGTTCTAGTACTGGGGCAGGCCCTGGTTCTGCTGGAACTGTTGCCTCCGATTTGTCAATCTCAGTCCACCCACCATTCTGTGTAGATGAACGCGCTCCAGCCATAAGAGAAATAGGAATCAGCACGCATACAATCAGAGCTAAAACGATACTTGTCTTTCGCATCAATGCGCCTCCAATTAAGCTCATCATGTCTTATGCGCCAACTGCCATCTATCTGTCTTAGTTATGGATAGTATACATGATGATAGTATGCTATATGATCGAAAGGCAGCGCTTTGTCAGGAGCGTGCCCTGAGATCTTTGCACTCCATGCCTGGATACGAGCGGGTAAGTACCGTTTAGGAAAGAATGGAACTTTGGAGACCGCTTGTGATGTCTCGGAGTTCTTTCTTAACCCGTGTTGCGCCAAGGGCCCCACCACCCCAGCCTGTCATCCCTTTCGCGATAACTATCTTCACGTTCTCTTCGGACTTCGCTACTGTCACGTTACATTTGAGGCGCTGGACAAGGGGTCCTAGCATGGTATGCCAGGCTGCACTCCCCCGGCCGTAGACTCCTTGAGTCTTGTCCCCCGTTTCAAGGCGATAGCCACGGGTCGCCATGAATAGGGCTACTTTGTCGGCTATTTCCTCTACGCTAGTCCCTGAAAACTCCAAGAGCTCCGATTCCTTCTTGCTTTCGGATCCAACCATCACTACTTTACTCATGCTGCTCACTCCTTTAGCCAAAGAACTCTGTACATGCTACAGAGCAGGATACTCGTGATGATACTTTAATTATGTGTCGCCGACAAAACGGGACAGAAGTAAGTGAATCTGTGCGGAAAGCCTGAAGCGTGTCTACTGTTATCAAAGAACGACAAGGCGTGGCTCTTTTAATGGTCATAATCTTACTGCGTGAATGGATCGACCCCCGCGAGCATTCGCGGGATGAACGCCTTTGCTGTTTTATTGGGATCAACAAGCTGGCTGATCTTGACGTCTACAGCAAGACTTGCGAGCATAGCCGCCTCCTCACGGGAGATCTGTTGCTTCCTCTCCAAGAATAAGACCGCCTCTCGGGTTGCCTCCTTGAGTGCTGCATCGATGGTGGGTAAGGAAACGATGATGTATATCCCTTCATCGGTTGAAACCATAGGCCAATTCATTTGTCTTCGCTTGATTATATCAAGCTCTACGGTGACACTGGCAGAGATCTCACAGCCCGATATGCAGACCTCCCCGTCGCCCATAACCGCGTGTACGTCCCCCAAAGCGAGGAGACCCCCTACTTGAAAGACTGGAAGGTAAAGCGTTGTGCCCTCGCCAATCTCCTTAGTATCCATGTTTCCGCCGTGGCGATGCGCGGTACCGGTGGGATAGCTTTCCGACTCTGAGGCGACGCCAATTACCCCAATCATGGGAGCGACTGGAAGTTCTAGATCGTTGAACCGAACATAGCCATCTCTAATCGGAAGTATCTTTGTCGTATATTCACTCAATTCATCTCCAAGCACTCCCATCCCAGGTCCGGTGATAATCACCCCTGTGTCCGGGAGTTCGATACGTTTTATCCGTACGATCAGGGTGTCACCCGATTTGATACCTTCGATGAAGATAGGTCCTGTTGCTGGATTGACACGCGAGAAATCAACCTCCGTCAACCTATCTTCAGGAGAAGTAATTTGCCCGCCTAGGGCGTCAATCGTTTCAAAAATAAGCTCGCTTGGAATATCGATTGTTTCAACAGCCGCCATCTTCGGCGCAAATACGTAGATATGGCGGTTAGACTGAATATGTCTCATTCCCTGATACCTCCTTGAATTCCCGCAAGGCAAAAAAAGGAACTTATCCTTTGCTTTTTCAGGCAAATCTAAAGATGTAGAGCAATCTCGTGTCGAACAAGATCTGTGATATCGGTGATCGTTCTTGTATCGCCATAGATGATGACGTTCTTTGATTGCAGCACCAAATCATAGCCGTTTTTCTGGGCAATCTTGTGCGCGGCTTCTACAATCTTTGAGGTTGCTGCTTGAGTAAGGGATTGGTCAAGCTGCGTAAATGCGTTCTTTACCTGCGTGTAACGGCTTTCAAACTCCTGTGGATTGATCACACCCACTCTGATTGTTGCCGCCAGACGCTTTACCTCATCCACAATTACCGTCTGTGCTTGATCCCGCAACTGCTCCAAGTTGCTACGGACATCAGAAAAACCAGAAGAGGCGATCATCCTATCAATTGTTCCCATGTCGATATCGATCTGTGCTTGCAGGACTTCAATCAGCAACTGGTTGTTCTTGTCCTGGTATTCTTCCGCAGAAATACCTTTGTTCTGATACTGCTCCTGTAAACTGATAAATTCCTCTTGTTTTGTGGTGGCTCTTTCGCGCAGGTCGCTCACTGCGTCGGTGAATACGCTGAATGCTCTCTCGATATTAAGATAAGCGATAGCGAGTGTCTCTTCTTCAGTATCTTCCAGCGTAGCGATCTGTGACCGTAGTTCCGTTACCCTTGCATGCTCTTCTTCCAGTTGAGATTCCAGCGCGGCTGCTCTGGTCTGCAATGTAGTGATCTGGCCTTCGATTTCACCTATTCTATCACTATCATTCCCACCACAACCCGAGAGAAGCAGCAGAAAACATCCCGCCAATACTATCATTATTACCCTTTGCACAACTATCTCCCTCCTGTAGTCTATCTCTGTTTTGGCAGTATAACCCATGAGAAGCTGCAAAAGAAAACTGACGAATGATCACTCACTGCTAGCTCAATCGGGCGCGCAAACGGGATGAAGTATAGTCCATTAGTCACTTGGAGACTATTCGCACCGGGTGCCCGAATGGCTTTCACTGGGCCAGGGTCAATCGATTCTAATCGCTCGGAACGGAATAGAGCTTAGTCAAGTCGGCAATCATTTAATCACCAAATCTCTCAACGATTCAATCTCTGCTACTCGAGGCTCTCTCTGAGGCGACTCGACAGGTAGTCGATCGCCCAAACCGTTAAGATGATCAGTAGCATCAAGGTGCCGGCAGCGTGCCACTTCCAGTGCCGCGTATAGTGGTACAGCAGTTGTCCGATCCCTCCACCGCCGACGATTCCGATGATCGTGGCCATGCGGACATTGATGTCCCAGCGGTAGATCGTGAACGAGAGGTAGGGGTTGACAATCTGAGGGACGATCCCGTACATGATGACCTGGAGATTGTTGGCGCCTGTAGCGCGAATCGCCTCAACGGGCCCTAGATCGATGGACTCGAGTCGCTCTGAGTAGAGTTTTGTCAAGTCGGCGATCGAGTGCACAAACAGGGCAAGCACACCGGGGAAGGTCCCGAGCCGCACCCAGACAACGAAGATGATCGCCCAGATAATCGGCTCGATCGAACGGGTGATGCTCATTGCGATGCGCACTACAATGTACACGGTGCGTCCGATGAATCCATGCATCAGATTACGCGCCGCTAGAAAACTCAACGGGACTGCAAACACGATCGCGAAGAGCGTGGCCATAAGTGCCATGAAGATCGTGACGATGAGGAGGTTGATCCCCTCCCCCAAGACAGCCCAATCCGGCGTGAAGAGTGCTTTCCATAACCGACCCGTCTTGGATGCACCCGTGAACAGGGTGTGCAAGTTGATCTCAGTGATGAAAACACCGGCCAACAGGGTGAAAAAGATGAGGAGAGCGGTTGTGATACCGCGACTGCTCCTATACCAGGCTATACTGGTCTTGTACGTCTCTCTCTGTTTCTCGATCTTCGTTCCACTCATGCGATCATGCCAACTGAGGCGATCCTTATTCCATAGGATGGCGAGGCAGCCGATCGCGGGAAGGGCGGAGATGTGCCAAGCAAGGTAGCGGATGATACTTCTACGGAAGGGCACTGTGTTCCCATCTTCTGTTCTGAGGCGGATCCCGGCAACCCGCATCCCCAAAGAGATGCCGAACGTCTCCCAAAGAACAATAAGCTCACCAACTACGATCAGGAGGATCCACCAAGGGAGGGGAAAGAAACTTCCCTGATAGCCAGAGAGCTCGGTGATGCAATAGGCCGCTATCACTATCAAATAGAAGATTGCAATATAATCAACAACAAACGCAGCAATCCGCGCCTTGAGAGCCTCAAACGCCTCCATCCAGGCCGGTTTCCTCTGCATGAACCCTGCGTAGTATTCGTCGCGTACCATCAAGCGATCTTCTCCCTTACCAAACCGCTCACATAATCCATCGCCCATACGACAGCTATGATCACCACGATAACAGCTCCCACTTCTCCCCACCTGAGATCATTCTTGTAGTGAAACAGGATCCGTCCAATGCCACCACCCCCTACCAAGCCGATGATCGTCGACATACGGACGTTGATATCCCACCGGTACATGGTAAATGCCAAATAGGACGGGATGATCTGCGGGATAACCCCGTATACGATGACCTGCCAGCGCCGTGCCCCGGTAGAAGCGATTGCCTCCAGCGGTCCGGGGTCGATCGACTCTACCTGCTCCGAATAGAGCTTTCCCAACGCAGCTATGGTGTGAATCGCAAGCGCCATCACACCGGCAAAGGGGCCGAAACTGACCCACACAGCGAAGATCAGTGCCCACACGATCGTCTCTACGGAGCGCACTACGTTGAAGAATCCTCGTGTGATCGTATAGATCAGCCAACCGGCCGGCCCGGTGGCCATGATGTTTCGTGCACCTAGGAAGCTAAGAGGGAAGGCGAAGACCACGCCGAATAGGGTTGCCAAGAGCGCCATGAAGATCGTCTCCACTATCGCGCTGCCGATGGAATCTCGCAGTACGGGCTCGGGAGTGATGAAGTGCGTGAAATCTAGAGCAGTGAGCCGTTTCAGCAGATCGATCGTGACCGGAGCCCTCCTGATCAGGTTCCCGAAGTCGATCCCGGTCGTCAACCACCCGACATAGAACGTAATCACAATGAGGATAAGGGTCATTATCCCCCAGCTCGTTGCGAACCAGCGCTTCGGGGTAATCCCTCTATCTTCGATCTCGGAATTGGGAGCGACCCGCGCGTGGAAGACCCGGTCGCACCAGAACTGTTCCCCGTTAGAACCTGACCATGTCCATTCAGCTAGCCGATAGGCGACGAAGACGCACCCGGCTCCAACCACTATGATCCCTGCAAAGGAGAGCAGGACGTAGAAGAGCGACAGGTACCAAGGGGCGAGCTTCCAGAGGGAGGCTGCGGGGATGAATGAAATCCCTGTGCCCGTCGAAAGACCGCGGAAGAGCGTTCCTAGACCAACAAGCGGGACAAGCATAAGCCCGCCAACCATCAGGCTCAACGCCCAAGAGATTAGGTCGAGTGGAATCCGCTTCAACCTCGATCTTAGTGTTAGAGGAGAGCCGTCCGTACGGATGAGGGTCAAGCCGAACGCCCTAAACCCAATAGATGTTCCTAACCCCTCCCAGGCTACAGCGATCAGAAGACTGCTGATGATAGCGATCGGCCATCCATACCAAGGGAAAGGGACCTTGTAGTACGGTCGAACAGCAACAATCTCGGTATACCAGTGATCGATGAGAAAGAAGACACTGTAGGAAATATAAAGCCAGATCACCCAATCGGTGATGAATGCCCCGACACGTTTCTTCGGAAACATCAATCCACGTTTCATCTAGCGGATCTCCACCTCTTCTGCATCCTCACCGTAGATCTCCTTGAAGCGGGCATCATCGATCTCCTTAGGGAGCCCTTCAAAGACGATCTTCCCGTCCTTCAGGGCAATGATGCGGGTGCCATAGCGACGGGCGAGCGAGAGAAAGTGTAGGGCGCAAAGGACGGTTACACCATCCTCCTGGTTCATCTGTTCCAGGTATTGGAGGACGGAATTCGACGTGGCTGGATCGAGCGCGGAGACCGGCTCATCTGCGAAGAGCAACTCCGGTTCCTGCATCAATGCCCGTGCTATGCCCACTCTCTGCTGCTGGCCGCCGGAGAGTTGATCCGCCCGCGTGTGCATTTTCTCGCTCAGGCCGACACGGTCCAGGCTGACCTCCGTTCTTTCGAGATCTTGCTTGGAGAAACGCCCAGAGAGGGACCTCCACATGGAGGTATATCCAAGGCGACCGGCAAGGACATTCGTCCTCACCGAGGAACGCTTCACAAGGTTGAATTGTTGAAAGATCATGCCGATCTTGCGGCGGATTTGCCGCAGATCCCTCGTCTTCGCTTTGGTGATATCGACACCATCGAGGAGAATCTTGCCCGAGGTCGGCTCGATCAGTCGGTTGATACATCGCAGAAGGGTGGACTTCCCTGAACCGGACAGTCCAATTAGGATAAGAAATTCCCCTTTCTTTACGGAAAAACTAACGTCGTCAAGAGCGAGGACCTCTCCACGTTCGTAGACCTTGGTCAGGTGTTCGATGACCAATTGTGCTTCTGCCATGGCACTGTCCTATTCATAAAAAATGGGGGAAAGGACTCGCCCCTCCCCCTAAGAATCAGATTTAAATCACTTCTTACCTTTCAGGAATAGGAATGCCCATGACCTTCCTGACCACGTCGTAGATTTCGTCGCCAGCCGGGTAGAGATCATCCCACTCGTAGAACTTCGGGTTGCCAAAGACCTTCCTCCCCTCGATGGAGTGAATATAGGTGAGGAGGCCCTCAATGATCTTCTCCTTGAGATCCTCAGGGAAGTCCAATACGAAAGAGACTCCGTCGTTAGGGATCGAGTCGGAGATTCCAACCACAGCAACCTTCTCCAGGATGTCGGGATAGCTATCCATCACTGCCAGACGAAGGTCCTTCACTTCCCACGGGCAACACCCTGTATACAGCTCGCCGTTTATCGGGTCCCAGATGCCAAGCTCAGGGTACATATGTTCCTCCCACTGCAGGCCCATCTGCTTGACCCAGAGAGGGGGCTTTGGTGCGCTGAAGTAGCCCGTGCAGAAATCGACATCTCCCTCATATACTGCAACTATGGAGTTGTTATGAGAACCGGTTTCCAGAGTGTCTCCCGGAACAATTCCGTATCTTGCCAGGGTGATGTTTGGATACTGGTATCCCGACGAGGAACCCGGGTAGGGATATCCCCACTTCTTCCCTTCGAGGTCGAGGATCGATCCGATCCCGCTGTCCCTGCGTGTATAGAACCCGGACCAGTAAGCAGTATACCCCTGACGAACAGAGACGAGCCGGAAGTCCAGCCCTCCTGCTGCCTCGTAGGCCTGTACATAGACCTTCGTCGACAGGAAAGCAAAGACATCACCCTCCGCCGCTCTGACTTCTTCCACAGCTGCCGCCGTATCTGGAGTCATGTACGCCTCGATCCACAGGCCAGTCAAGTCATATAGAGCTTGTGCAATGATCTCGCCCGTCTCCTGAACTACTTCCACGTTTGTGGAAGGCACCAATATCAGCCGAATTGGTCGATCCTTCGTCCCTAACTCCTGAGCAAAGCCCAGGATTCCTAGAGCTAGAACAGCCACTAGAGCCAAAATTGCAATTTTACGCATCCTGCCACCTCCTATAGGTTTAGAAACGCCCTCCGGGGACGCGATAATCGCTCTTCTTTGTCTCTCGTGATACCACGCCCCCGCTCTGTTGCTTACACCTCTATCATAGGTTCTATCGAACGGCAAGTCAACTGTCAGGTCCTGTTCACTCTCGCTTATACGGCTGGCCGAGGGCTTTTGGAAAACGCACCCGCCCGATCACTCCCGAGACTACCAGAAGGGTTACGATGTAGGGGAGCATCTCGACGAACTGCCAGGGGATCGGCTTGGACGGAAGCGTCTTTATCCACGTCGCCAGGCTCTGGAAGAAACCGAAGATGAACCCACCGAGAAGCGCGAGCAGCGGATTCAAGCCACTGAAGACGACCGTTGCCAGGGCGATGAACCCTCTCCCAGCAGATATGTCCTTGGTCACCGATCCGATCCAGCAGACGCTCATGTATGCCCCACCGAGACCGGCAAGGGCGCCACCAAAGGTGGTCGCCAACAGACGGATCAGGTTGATGTTGATTCCGGCGACGTCCGCCGCTTCCGGAGCCTCTCCGACTGCCTTCAGGATCAGTCCGGCCCGCGTTCGTTTGAGGAACCAATAAGCGATGAACGGCACTACGAGTGCCACAAAGATCATCGGACTGACCGCTCCAATCGGTGTTTGGAGCTTCGCTAGTTCGGATGCCTTGGGAACATCGTGAAATCCCGGCGCGCCGAGCTTGATCAAACCAAAGGCGACAATTCCTACCGCAAACAGGTTGATTCCGATCCCGGTGATCATCTGAGTCCCCTTCCAGTAGGTGTTAATTACCGAGAAGAGGAGCCCAAGGCCGGCCCCAGTCACCATCCCAACGAACAACCCAAACAGGGGGCCGCCGACGACCGCGGCTTTTCCCCCGGCAACCGCCGTCAACCCCTGGGGGCCGGCCAGGCGGATATTGGCCTGGCGGGCGGTCGCCCGGTTGATGTGGCCCGCGGGGGGCG
>JAUWPW010000035.1 GCA_030611415.1 Candidatus Bipolaricaulota bacterium | reverse complement strand
GGCCTTGTTCCCGTTTTGTCCAATCTTTGCATGACAAGTGTCCAAAAGGGAAATTATTCTAGAGGGTAATCTCCTGGGGCTGTTGAGCGGCGTGTGGGTGTTCAGGGCCAGAGTAAAGCTTCAGTTTGCGAAGCATTTGTCGACCGAGAGTGCTCTTTGGAAGCATGCGTCGTACTGCTTCACGAAGCGGAAGAGTAGGTCGTTTAGCGATCAATCGACGATAGTTTACTTCCTTCAGCCCGCCGATGTATCCACTATGACGTTGGTAAAGCTTTTGCTCCCACTTGTTGCCAGTTAGGGCTACTTTCTCGGCATTGATCACTACTATGTAATCACCTGTATCGACGCTCGGTGTATAGATCGGTTTGTGCTTACCCTGTAACATGGTGGCAATCTCACTTGCGAGGCGACCGAGGTGTTTTCCGTCAGCATTCACTAGATACCAATTGCGATTCCAGTCCTTGCCCGCTCCTTCTTTCTTCGCCACGTACGTGCGTTGCATGTTTTGCCCCTCATGATTACCAATTTTGAGCATTCATTATAACGGGGAGACTAATACCTGTCAAAGCCGATGTTGATCGTCTCCTCGGGACTTGGCCCTGTAGAGACAATTCCGATCGGTATCTGTAGCTCTTGTGAGATTCGTTCAAGGTAAGTGCGAGCTGCTCGCGGCAAGCTTTCATAATCGGTAGTTCCCCTAATTGCCTGCTTCCATCCCGCGAGGCTCTCGTAAATTGGCTCACAAAGGGCTAGCTCTTCAGCAGAGATCAAGAAGGTTTTGGTCTCGCGTTCTCCAAGTTGATAAGCTCCACAAATCTTGATCTCATCTAGTCCGGATAGCACATCAAGCTTAGTAATTGCGAGTATCGTGGGATCATTCAAAGCAACGGCATGCTTGAGCGCGACCAAGTCAAGCCAGCCACAACCCCGTGGCCGTCCAGTTGTTACCCCAAATTCATTTCCCGCTTGTTGCAGGAAGTTCCCCAGTTTTCCGGTTACTCGTGTGGGAAAAGGTCCTTGCCCAACGCGTGTAGCATACGCTTTCATCACTCCAATACGGCAATCAATTTGCGGGCAAGGGACTCCAATCGCATTACCCAGACCCGCGAGAGTAGTGGAAGAAGAGGTAACGAATGGGTACGTGCCAAAATCAAGATCAAGGAGAGCCCCTTGCGCTCCCTCAAACAACACGTTGTCTCCTCTCTTGAGAGCCTGCGCAATGATCGGCATAGCATTCTTGATCGACCCGAGGAAAGGTTCCGCGGCGGCCAGCAGATCTTTAGCTAGCAGATCCGCCGAAAGGGAAGAGATCTCCGGAGAATCCGGCCATGTTTGTTTTAGCAAATTAATCTTCTGCGCTAGCTTCTTGCACAGGCGATCCGGATGCAGCAAGTCGCCGGCACGGATTCCTACCCGTGCCGCTTTGTCACTGTAGGCAGGACCAATGCCCCTACGTGTTGTTCCAATGCGCGATCCACCGCCCTCAAGCTCTTCCAACAGTTTGTGATACGGGAGAATAACGTGCGCATTTTCAGCTATGACAATTTCAGGCTCCCATTTGAGATGGTCAACAATTAGGTCGTACTCTTCCCGCAAGACGGGCAAATCTATCACCATTCCACTTGCCAATACACAACGAGCATTGCGATAGAAAGCACCCACGGGAAGCAGGTGTATGCCAAATTTCTCCCCTCGGTCAATTACGGTATGGCCGGCATTAGGACCACCGTTGTAGCGCACTACCATGTCAGCTTCACGAGCAAGAAGGTGTGTGATCTTTCCTTTTCCTTCATCTCCCCACTGCATGCCGAGGATTGCTGTGGTCATTTTTTCTCCTTTTCTCAGTTATGACTTGTCGGTACGAGAAAGCCCAAATGTAATTGTTGACGTATCAATTGTCAATTCCCCTGTGTATTCGTACTTCTGTTCTAGTTTTGAGACAAGGTCAATAGCAAGGATCTCAGCTGCTATTGTTTCTCTGTGCTTCGTAATAAGGTCAGTCAGTCTTTGGTCAGTCTCATAGCCGAGGATGATACGGTCGCTTACGGCAAAACCCGCATCTTTGCGGAGCAATTGTATACTATGCATTACCTCGCGTATGAAGCCTTGTTCTCGCAGCTCGTCACTTAGGTTAGCATCAAGAAGAACGTGTACTTCTCCCTCTTCGGCAATTAAGAAACCCTTAGGTGGAACGGTTTCAAACAATACATCTTCTTTTCTTATCTCTATATCCTCGCCGTTTATCTGTGCATCAATACTAGTCCTCGCGTCAAATGCCTTAACCAGACTTTCGGGGGACTGCGTCTCAAGCCAGGCTGCTGCCATTTTTGCCCGTACTCCAAGGCGTGGCCCAAGTGTGGCAAAGTTTGGGTTCAACGTTTTGTCCAGGTATGCTTCCACTGTTGGGACTTGCTCTATCTTGCCAACATTCAGTTCCTTCTCAATCAGGCAACAGATGTCTTCGGTCAATGGAAGATTGGTGTCAAGTAGGATCCTGCGAAGCGGTTGGCGAACCTTTATATGTGCTCGATTTCGTGCCCGGTGGCCAAGGGAAACCACCTGACGAGCAACAGCCATTGCCAACTCGAGGTCACGATCGATTTGTCCGTCTTCGCTCTTTGGATAGGAACAGAGGTGTACGCTTTCAGGATCACCCACCATACGGAGCCGCTGATAGATTGCCTCTGTGATGAATGGCACAAACGGAGCAAGAATTCTTACCAAGCTAATCAAGACTCGGTATAAAGTTGTGTAAGCGGCGATCTTATCCCTTTCCATCCCTCCTTTCCAGAATCGTCTACGCGATGATCGAACATACCAATTGGATAGCTCCTCGAGGAAGGATTCGATCGCTTCTGTGGCACTAACTACGTCGTAATCATCCAACCCTCTTGTTACCGTATTCACCATCGACGAGAGGCGAGACAAGATCCAATTATCAAGTACATTAAGCTGCTGTTGTCTCGACTGATGCTTCATCGGATCAAAAGAATCAATTGACGCATAGAGGGCGAAGAAATTGTATGTGTTGCATAGCGTATCCAGGAAGCGGTACAGTGGTTCCTTGACATTGGCTTCACCCAATCGCTTGGACTTCCAGGGAGCACTTGACGAATACAGGTACCAGCGAAGGCAATCAGCCCCATATACATCGATTAGTTCCCATGGATCGACAACATTGCCTTTGCTCTTGCTCATCTTGAGACCGGATTCATCTAACCCAAGACCGGTTGCAATGCAATTCTTAAACGGGGCTTCTCCATGGATGATCGTACTAGTGGCAAGTAGTGTGTAGAACCAACCGCGAGTTTGCTCCATTGCTTCACAGATGAAATCGGCAGGAAAGTTGTCTTTGAATTCATTTGTGTTCTCGAACGGATAGTGCCATTGCGCTGTGTGCATGCTCCCTGAGTCGAACCAGGCATCGATCACGTTTGGTACGCGCTGCATCTTGTTACCACATTCCCCGCACACAAGCTCAACAGCATCAATGTATGGACGATGAAACTCAACCGTACTGGCAAGCTTCTTCTCCACGGCAAGTTCCACCAACTGGGCACGGCTAGCTACAGCGATCACTTTGCCACAGCTTGCACAAATCCATAGGTTGAGCGGAGTCCCCCAATAGCGATCACGGGAAAGGGCCCAGTCCTTAAGATTGGCAAGGAAATCACCAAGTCGACCGGATCCAACATGGGCAGGATACCAATTGATTTGGTGATTATTGGTGATTAGCTGATCCTTAACAGCCGTTGTCTTGATGTACCAGGAATCCATGGCGTAGTAAAGAAGAGGTGTGTCGCAACGCCAGCAAAATGGATACTCGTGTTCATAGAGCACAAATCGGTACAGTAGATTACGCTTTGTAAGATCGTCAATAAGCAGGGGGTCAGCCTCCTTAACAAAAGCTCCCGAGCAGAGTGGGAATTCCTTGGTAAACTCCCCGCTGAGATTAACCGGCTGGAAAAAGGGAAGCCCTTCTTCTTGCGCAAGTTGGTAATCATCCTCTCCAAAGGCAGGTGCGATATGCACAATTCCTGTTCCTTCTTCCATATTCACAAACTCCGCCGCGTGTACCGAGTAAGCTCTTGCATCACTAACTAGCAAATAGGGTGGCTCATAACGCAGTCCCACCAGCTCCTTTCCCAAGAACTGACGAACTACCTCGTAGTCTCCTTCTAGGGCCTGCCCAAGCAGGGCTTTGGCCAAGATCAAGCGTTCCCCGTTCTGCTCCACTTCAGCGTAGGTTGCGCCGGGAGCCACGGCTAGCGCCACATTTGCCGGCATAGTCCATGGAGTTGTCGTCCAGGTGAGAAGCGCTGTCTTTCCGGGGAGTTCCTGTTTGTAGGAACATTCCTCATCACCGCTTATCAGCATTCTCACTGAAATGGATGGATCTTTCACTGTCCTGTAGCCTTGCGCAACCTCATGAGAAGAAAGACCAGTTCCGCAGCGTGGACAGAATGGAAGAACCTTGTGCCCTTGGTAGAGCAAGCCCCGGTCAAACATCTGAGCCAATTCCCACCACACGGATTCAATATAATCGTCGGTGTAGGTAACATAAGCATTCTTCTCGTCAATCCAAAAACCCATCCGTTCAATCAGGTCCTCCCAATCAGCCTTGTATCGCCACACGGATTCCTTGCATCGTTTGACAAAGCGTTCTACACCATAAGCCTCGATCTCTGGCTTACTGTTTACCCCTATCTCTTTCTCTACCTCAAGCTCCACTGGAAGCCCATGCGTATCCCATCCTCCCTTACGAGGGACATAATAGCCTTGCATCGTCTTGTAGCGAGGGAAAAGGTCTTTGTACACACGTGGCATTAGGTGTCCAAAGTGAGGCTTGCCATTTGCAGTTGGTGGCCCTTCATAAAAAACGTAATGCTGCCCGCCCTTTGTCTGTTCTAGAGACTTGGCAAACGTGTCTTGCTGCTGCCATAAAGCAAGGATTTGCTTCTCTCGAACAATTGGGTCTTTTACTAGTTCTTCATATCTTACCATTGGTGCCTCTCTTTCAGAAAACAGCTATTATGGATACTTCGGAACGCGGTTGGTATGCAAATAAATAGACAAAACAGCCCCATCACTGGGGCGGAATAATATAGATCAGAAGCGGCAAAGAAACCAGATTTCTCATCAACATTGTGTGATCACAATCTATCATAGCAATCACGAAGGCAGCAGTCAAGCCTAACTTGTGAACATGCGTTGCACAACATCTATCTGCCTAGGCGCTGCAACTATTCTTCCACCGGCGGAATCGACTAATCACAAAGCCTGTTCCTATAAGTCCGATCGCGCTTCCAAAGGGAAAGACTGCTCGCAATCCGACTAGGTCAACCATTACTCCACACATTACTGGCCCTATCATCTGTCCAACAGCGAATGCCCCTCCCTGCAAGCCAGTCATTGTCCCCATCCCATATTCGCGCCCTAATTTAGTGCGGATTACCAGTATGGACGCCCGAGATAGAGCGGAAAGCCCTCCTATGGCAAACATAACAAGCGCCACGCCCCACACGCAGTGAACAAACGGAATTAGAAGGAGCAACAGCGGAGCAAGGGTGCTGCCAATGATGATCTGTGGAAATTGAGGGTAGCGATCGGCCAAGAAACCAAATGGAATTTGCAAAAGTCCTCCCCCAAGCATATACACGGAGAGGATTATCCCAACACTTCCTTCACCTAACCCGCTTGTGGCTACGGCAAATAACGGGTAGAAGGTGTTAAATCCTTGACGCCAGAAACCTCGCGAGGCCATATAAACACAGATCGCCTTTACCGCATCGTTTTTCATTACTTCGCGAAGAGGAACAACATCAGTCGCCAGCTTGCGGTGGTGTTTGCTCCTAGAATCATCCGCCGGCAGAGTCGCCGTAATCAGGACAAGGGCAGCCAGGCTAAGGGCCCCCATTGCGTAGAAAGCCATCTGATACGACCATAACTCAGTTAGCTGTCCACCCAGCAGGGGTCCTATAGCCATTCCTAGAAACATCGACGACTGAAAAAGGCTCATATATCGTCCCTCCTTGCCACATGGGGTGATGTCGCCAATATACGCCTGAGCTATTGGAGTGATCATCACAGAAGCAGCGCCTTGGAGTAGGCGAAAGAAACCAAGTTGCCACAAGCTGTTCGCCATCACATACAGGATGGAAACAACGGCGTAACTAGCCAACCCAAAGATGAGCATGCGTTTCCTTCCGATCCGATCAGAAACCCTGCCAAGAAATGGACCGAGGAAAGCACGTGAAAGGGAAAAAGCAGCAAAGACAATACCGATCGAGGTTCCACTTGCGGCAAATGTCTTGGCATAAAGAGGGAGAATGGGGGCAATGATACCCACGCCAATCATGGCAACAGCAACCGCAATAAAAAGACTAATGAAGACTTGTCTCACGTTAATTCCTGACCAACTAGGATTCTACTCACTCTAGCCGATTCGCGATATCTATTCCAGTTGGATAGGGTTTGCCGGTAGCAACTAATGGATGTATGATTTCCCTTCATGGAGTCAAAATCATCCAGCCCAGCGTGGACACGAATCACGCTTCTTTTCTTTGGACATCTACTGAATGATGGCTATGCCAGTTTGTTTGCCCCGCTACTTCCACTTCTTATTAACCGCCTCGACCTATCGCTTGCAATGGCTGGGTTAGCAGGAACGCTTCACATCGTGCTCAGTGCATGTACTCAGCCAGCGCTTGGCTACCTCCTGGACCGAACACAACGCCTGTCGCTGGTAGCGATTGGACCGTTTCTTACCATCTGCGCTATGAGCATGATCGGTCAAGCAGTTAGCTTTACACAACTATTGATCTTGATGCTTGTGGCCGGTCTAGGAACTGCGCTTTTTCACCCCGCAGCCGCCATACTTGTCGCAGGCGGAAATACGACTAACCGGGGACTGAGAATGGCGTTCTTCTCTGCTGGGGGAACATTAGGTGGGGCAATCGCACCCTTGTTTATTGTAGTCTTTGTTGCCGCGTTTGGTCTGACAAGTAGCCCCTGGTTGCTGCTCCCCGGTCTCTTTTCGCTTGCGGTATTTGCGCTTTTTCTTCGTCGTCACCTGCCACAACCGGTGAGACAGACTTCAAATGCGATCAGCTTGCGTGCTATTCCTCATCAGCTCATCATTCTTTGGCTGGCGATCGTTTTCCGATCCATGGCTAGTGTCTCATTTTTTAGCTTCCTTGCAGTTATCATAACAGAGCGTGGTGGATCCCCTTTTGTCGGAGGGGTTTCAATCACTGTTTTTCTTTTTGCTGGCGCAATCGGTGGATTCCTGGCTGGGAACCTCTCCGACCGCTTTAGCCGTAAGCTAGTCTTCTTCACCTGTGCTGTGCTCTCAACGCCATTTTTCCTTCTCTTTCTATACGGACCACTAAGCCTTGGGCTTGTTTCCGTGGCGCTGGCAGGCCTGTTCATCTTCGCCTCAACCCCAGTTGGCATAGTTGCAGCACAAGAGCTTCTCCCCGGGAAAACAGGCTTGGTCTCCGGGCTTGTTATGGGGTTTGCGTGGGGTGTAAGTGGATTGATTCTGGTTTTCATCGGGAGATATGCAGACTTGTATGGTCTTGTCCCGGTAATGGCAGGAGCTGCCTTTCTTCCCTTAGTAGCCGGAGCCTTGATTCTGCTCTATCGTGAGCCGCGTATAGAAGAGAATGCCGCTCAATCAGAGAAACTATGACAGATGATCGGTACCGGTAGATGGAATCACTTTCTTGCGTTCCAACTCGCTATGTGCCCTCCCAACAAGCGTGTCCAGGTCGATAGAAGTGCTGGGTTTGTTCTTGTCGCGTAAGTAAAAGAAGAACTCTATGTTTCCTGCTGGACCAATAAGTGGAGAATAGATGGCAGACGCAACCTCCCAAGGCGTTTTCTCTTCTACGAATGACCGTAGCCTCTCAAGTACCTCTAGGTGAACGGCCGGATCCCTTACTACGCCCCCCCTCCTTACCTCGCTCCTTCCCGCCTCAAACTGAGGCTTCACCAGCGTGATTAGTTCACCATTACCCTTCACGAGCCCATGAAGTGGTGGAAGGATAAGGCACAATGAAATGAATGATACATCGATTGTTACAAGATCAACCTGTTCAGAAATGTCCTCGAAGGTCAAGTAGCGTGCGTTTATCCCCTCCCGCACTACAACGCGAGGGTTGTGTCGCAGCTGCCAGTCAAGTTGCCCTTTGCCTACATCAATGCTGTGTACTCGCTCTGCTCCGCCCTGAATCAAACAATCAGTGAATCCTCCAGTAGAAGCACCGATATCAAGGCAAATCTTTCCCGCGGGATCAACTTTGAAGCTACTGAGGGCCGCAGCTAGTTTCTTGCCCCCTCGACTGACATACGGTTCGTTGAACATAAGTTCAACCGTTGCTTCTCGATCAATCATGTGTCCAGGGCGGTAGACAGTATGCCCTTCTACGCGTACCTGGCCAGCCATGATCACTCGCTGTGCCTTAGAACGGCTCTTGACTAGACGTCTCTCTGTAACAAGTTTATCAAGGCGTTCCTTCGTCCCAGTTATCCTGCCGCTCCTACCAACAAGTGTGTGGCTTTGTACTTGGCCAGTCCCTTCTCTAGTAAGGAAACTGCGCGGATGAGCTTCTCTTCCTCCAAGACATAAGCAAGGCGGACCTCATCTTTTCCCCTTCCCGGGGTCTGATAGAACCCGGTCCCCGGAGCAACCATGACCGTCTCACCGTTGAAGTCAAAGTCAGTCAACAACCAGCGCGCGAAGCACTCAGAGTCATCAATTTGAGGGAACTTGGCAAACATGTAGAAGGCGCCAGCTGGCCGTCTACAGATCACACCAGGAATTCCTTGCACTGCTTCATACATCACAACTAGCCGGGAGTGAAACTTGTTAATCATCGTATTGATACTCTCTTTGTAGCTCTTGTCGGAGAGGAAAGCAGCTAATCCGAGCTGGCTCAACGTAGGAGGTGAAATCCGACTCTGAGCCATCTTGTTTATTGTGGCCATCAGGTCCTTGTTCCGGCTTGCTATTGCACCAATTCGTGCTCCGCAAGCAGAGAGGCGTTTCGAGATACTGTCTACCAATATGGCATGTTGCGAAAGCTCGGGAAAAGAAAGGATACTGATCGCTTTTCCCTCGTAAACGTACTCACGATATACCTCATCTGAAATAACAAACAGGTCGTGCTTGAGCGCCAATCGAACGATTCGAGCGAGTTCCTTCTCTGTGTACAGAACACCGGTTGGGTTCCCCGGATTAGAAAACAGAATTGCCCTCGTTCGAGGCGTAATAGCCTCTTCAATTTCCCGAACATCGGGAAGACGAAATCCATTCTCCGCATGAGTGATTAAGGGAACTACCTTGATGCCCGCGATCTGTGAGTTTCCCAGATAATTGGGATAGAGTGGTTCAGGAATAATCACTTCTTCCCCAGGATCCATTGTTGCCTGAAGCGCAAAGGTAAACGCTTCGCTTCCACCAATCGTGACACAGAGCTCAGTTGATGAAAGCTCTAGTGAGTTATCGGCATAGTAGTTACGCAGTGCCTGCAAAGTCTTTGGCAAGCCTTGCGATGGGCTATAACTGAGCACATCGATATCTGCTTGTCTCACTCCATCCATGAACGCGCGAGGAGTGGGAATGTCGGGTTGACCGATATTCAAGTAATACACAGTCTTCCCTTCTTCCGTAGCTTTCACCGCCAGGGGCGACATTTTGCGGATTGGAGAACCAGTGAGTTTGGCTGTTCGTTGAGATACCTTAGGCATAATTTAGTACTAGCACCTCCAGTTTGCTGGGGAGATTCTCTTTGCTGAGAATGACCTCTGCTGTACCGATTTGTTTCACATTTTCCATCTTCTCTGTAAAGTTTTCCACCGGAACAATCGGAAAATCTTCATCCAGCCGATCGGTTTTGTAATGCATGGGAAATACAACCTTGAGGTTTTCAAGCTTTCCTATTAACGCCCGTGCTTCATCTGGGCCAATCGTATAGTAGCCCCCAACAGGGACAAACAATACCTCTGTGCTAGAGAGCGCCGCTAGCTGGTCATTACTCAGCGGATGCCCAAGGTCCCCTAGGTGGGCAAGGGTGATTCCCTCCAGTTGAAAGACAAAAATCGTGTTCTTACCACGTTTTTGTCCGCCGACATTGTCATGAAAGCTCGCTATTCCTTCAAGAATAATTCCATGGGCTTCATGCTTTCCCTCTCCTCGGATGATTTTAGCGTTTCCCTCTACTCGCCCAACAGCGTTATGATCCCCGTGTTCATGGCTTACCGTGATCACATCCGCAGATAACTCCGGCATGTCGTATCCGATTGATTCGTCAAAAGGGTCAGTGACCACCTTCCCTTCGTTGCTCTCAACCAGAAAACAAGCATGTCCTATCCATCTAATCTTCATTCTGTTACCTCCTGAGACGCTGTCTCAAGCATTATCTTCACTAGTTCCGAGAATGTTATTCCCCTAGCTGCCGCTGCCTGTGGAAGGTCGCTTGTAGGAGTCATCCCAGGAACCGTATTTACTTCCAGCACAAAAGGAATGCCATCTTTGCTCAGGCGCAGGTCGACACGAGAGAATCCGTAACAACCAATGGCATGATGAGCAGCAAGGCTCGTCTCTTGCACCTTGCCAGTGAGTCCTTCATCAAGTTTGGCCGGTATCACAAATTGCGTTCTGCCTTCTGTGTACTTAGCCTCATAGTTGAAGAACTGGTCTTGCGCCCTTATCTCTACTATCGGAAGGACTTCGTCCTTTCCATCGTGGCGAAGCACCCCTACCGTCAGTTCGTGTCCTGGGATATATTCCTCGATAAGTAGTGATCCAAACCGAGAGAATACCTCTGTTGCAGCTGCCATAAACTCTGATTCCTCACTTGAGACCTTCACCCCAATGCTTGAACCTTGCCTACATGGTTTTAGCACAAGCGGAAAACTAAGCTTTTCCATGACTTCCAAACAAAACTTCTCCATTGGCTCGCCGGATTGGTAAGCGCAAGCCTCCGGTACAGGTATTCTCTTGGAGCGTAGAACTGCTTTGGTGCGTACCTTATCCATAGCCAACGCACTTGCCAGAGCCCTGGAACCACAGTATGGAATACCCATTACATCCAGAAGAATCTGCACCGTTCCGTCTTCGCCTGCCCCACCGTGCAAGCATATAAAGGCAGTATCTATCCCACGTAACCCTTGAACGAGGTCATCCAAGTTATCAACCTCGATCAACTCACATCGCTCACCAAGGTCATGCAATGCGCTATGAACCCGCTGTCCGGAAATTAACGAGACCTCACGCTCCGAAGAATCCCCTCCAGCGAGCACGCCAATCATTCTCTCCTTCTTCATAGACCTAAGTATAGCAATGCCGCCATAAAAAAACTCTCTGTCGCCTCATGTGAAAATGTACTCCAAACGGGAGGTTTACCCCGTGGAACAAGAGAGACTTGCCCCATCGGTGACCGGCTCGCTTACGCCTGGGTACCGGGCTTCCCATGCATAGGTTGTCAGAATGCCGACATCCTTCACTTCTTGCGGAATCGCTACCCCTTTCCATTCAAGGGCGGCTAACAACTCATCTAGATCATGGATGTAGCGAAACATCAGATCGTATCGTACATACACTACATCGCTCTGCGTTACTACAACGATATCCTTAGGCACACCGATCCCCGAAAGGCATCGATAAACCTGTTGTGCCGTACGCCTGCGATGCGTACCGTCTTGCATGATTACCAAGACATCCAAGTCACTGTCCGGCCCCATACGGCCCTCGGCTGCTGATCCGAACAGAATGATCCTGATGGGCTGAGCGGTTTCGACGATCCGCTTCACAAGCATATTCAGTATCTGCCTGTCCGGCTCCATGTCTTGTCTATTCACCATTCCTCCTTCCGCCTTCATCGTTCATTCAGTCCATGGGCGATAGCGTATGATTTGTTCGTCCTACACTTCTCACGTTCGCGCTCTAGTCGAGTACCGTGGTCTTACTCCATCTCCTCGAGCATGTGTTCCAAGTCATCCACCTTCGGCGCTGGAGCTCCGCTTCCAGGTTCTGCAGAGCCTTCCTCGAAGTCCGCCCTCCTCATAGCTCCAACCCTTTCCTTGTTATTCGAGTGACATAGACCTTATTTTATGAACCATGGATTAACACTAATGTACACTGATCTTAAGCCTGTTTCAATTGTGTTTGGTGAGTTCATCCGCGTATATCCGTGTCCATCCGTGGGTGATGTCTGTTCGAATTGCGAGTGACACACACCCTACTTCAGGCTGCTCCTTGAGGAGTCAAGTTAGAAGCAGGTATTAGGTACCAGGTATTAGGTATCAGTGTTCAGGAAGAAAGGAAGCTTTCAGCCGTCAGCAAGAAAAGC
>JAUWPW010000046.1 GCA_030611415.1 Candidatus Bipolaricaulota bacterium | reverse complement strand
TGTGTAACGGAAACTGGAGAGATAACCCGCGCCAGCTCATCTACCAACGACCCTATGAGGATCATTGGGGAGTATTACATGATCCTACCAGCGAGTGGGATAGGCTCCTAAAGTATTACAAACTTGGGGTGATACTCCTGGTGGAGGAAGGTACTCGTCGTATGGCTCGACCGGCCTCAACCCAAGCGCAAGCGATCATCCGTAGTCAAAAGCAGCACCACCTACAAAACCTGGTCAACACACAGGCCCTTGAAGCAGAGGACCTTAAGCGTGTAAGTGACATTAAGCACTGGAAGCGCAGAAAGAAGAGAAAGATTGCAGCTAGACACAAAGTGTCATCCTATACTCACCCCTACCTGAGTAACAACCTTTACAGTCAGGCCACAAGCGGCGCGTAAGCGCTAGAGCGAAGCATCCTTAACCTTCGCTTCTTAGGTGCATTGGGAATAGACAATTACCCGGATAGGTATGGTTTGCCTAGATAGATCAATTATCAGTCGGGAGTCAGAGAACGGTGATGGGTGATGCGTAATGGGTAAAAACACAGGATTATGGATTATGGGGAAAGAAAATAGTGAGTAGGAAAACTCCAGTACAATAGGAAAGCTGGAGTTCCTGCCAGTTAGCAAGACCAGGAACTATCGGAGTTAAGTCTATCTAATCCTTAATCCCCATAAGAGCTGCCCCATTCGTCATTCCGGCGAACCCTGGATCGGGATCCAGGGCAGGCGCCGGAATTCCCCCACTCCGTCATTCCGGCGAACCCCCACTCTGTCATTCCGGCGGAAGCCGGAATCCAGTGTGTTATATCTTCCCATTCGTCATTCCGGCACAGGCCGGAATCCCCCCGCTCTGTCATTCCGGCACAGGCCGGAATCCAGTCAAATAGTTGAATAGTTAAATGGTGAAAACCAGAAATCAGTAAGAAAGGCAGTCACCAGTTGTCAGCAAACAGCTATCAGCTCTCAGCATTCAGCTTCTCCATTCAACTACTTAACTATTCTATTACTTAACTGCTTTTCCAGTTAATTATCCCTCTCCCTTGCCCCATGTAGTAACTCCCATCCTACTACTACACGGGGCGAGATGAAGGGAGAGGCTAGAGCCTGCCCTGTGAAATCTTGTTCTGCTTTGTATTTAACAGGGCCTGCCCCTGACTTGATCAGGGGTTAGGGTTAGATGAATTTACTTCTCAGTCATCAGTTGTGGGTTCTTTGTATTTCACTGTTTTTCGACTCCCGACTCTACACTCCCGACTATGTTTCAACCCAACGAACTCAACGAACTCTGTCTCTTTTTTCTACAACAGTGGGTTAGAGAACTGTTGACTGCTACGTGACAGATTAGTATACTTCTTTGTATACAGAACACGCGAGGTGACACGAATGGTAAGCACCACAGTGCGCATAAATGCTGCTGACAAAGAGACTCTGCGTCATCTTTCTACGGAGACCGGTCGCAAAATGCAGGAGCTCCTCAGCGAGGCGGTCGAGCTCTATCGACGGACATGCTTCCTGCGCCGGGTCAATGCGGCCTTTGCTGGGTTGAAATCGGATCCGGACGCATGGGCGACGGAAACGGAGGAGCGAACGGCTTGGGAGGCGACCCTCTCTGACGGATTGGGGGCGTAGCGGATGGCTGAACCATCCCGTGGAGAGATCTGGCTTGTCAACCTTGACCCGACACAAGGGCATGAACAGGCGGGTAAGCGTCCAGGGCTCGTGGTGTCGGTCGACCTGTTCAATCATGGTCCGGCAGGGCTTGTTGTCATCATTCCCATGACGACAAGGGCCAGAGGCATCCCGTTCCATGTAAAGGTTCAGCCCCTCGAGGGCGGGCTCGATCGTCCAAGCTTCATCAAGTGCGAAGACGTTCGATCGATCACTAAAGCGCGCCTTGTGGAATTCCTTGGCAGGGTGACCGAGGATACCTTGGCAGAGGTTGAAGATCGGCTGCGGATCCTTCTTGATCTGTGAGAGAAGAAGCAGTTATCAGGGGGAATTAAAAGCGTTCTACGTTCTATGTTCAAGGTTCGACCGTGCAAAGTGCGAAAGAGGGACAATGGCGATCCAGAGATTTGAGGATATAGAAAGCCAGACCAGTCAAGAGTCGACAGTCGACAGTCGGCAGTCAAACACAAGAATACGTAGACCGTTCCTAGCGTCAGAACCTGCCTGCCTGTCGCTTCCGCGACGCAGACAGGCGAAAGGTATTCTGCCCCGCTCTGTCATTCCGGCGAACCCCCACTCCGTCATTCCGGCGGAAGCCGGAATCCCCCCGCTCTGTCATTCCGGCGGAAGCCGGAATCCAGTGTATTAGTGGTTCTACGTTATTTATCACTTGCCACTTGTTACTCGTCACCGTTTCTCGGCTCCTGGCTATGTTTCAACCCTATGAACTCCATGAACTCAACGAACCCTATGAACTCTATGAACTCTATGAACTCAACGAACCCAACGAAGGGGGCTGACATTGAGGATATTGCTTAATAATGTTACGGCTATCACAGTTGCTGACAGGGGTGTCCTGAAAGATGTCTCTATCACGATAGATTCGGGCAAGATTAGCAAGATAGGTCGGGATCTCGGTGACCTCAAGTTGAAGGACTACGACAAGGTCATCGATGGTAAGGGCAAGACGGTTATCCCTGGACTGGTTAATGCTCATACCCATGCGGCGATGGTCCTATTCCCTGGATACGATGACGATCTCCCACTGCGCAGATGGTTGGAGGAGAGGATATGGCCGGCCGAGCGTAAGCTAACCGCGGAGGATGTCTACTGGGCCTCCATGTTAGCGATGATCGAAATGATGAAATCAGGGATTACTACCTTCGCGGACATGTACTTCTTCATGGACGATGTAGCCCGAGCGGTGGAGGAGAGTGGGATGAGGGCCCTCCTCGCGCAAGGGATTATGGATCGAAAGCTTGACCATGAGGCTGAGAAGCACCTGGATAAGGCTACAAAACTCGTGGAACACTGGGAGGGAAAGGCGGGAGGACGGGTAAAAACAGCTTTTGCTCCCCATAGCTGCTATCTTTGTGGCGAAGACGTCTTAAAGAGAACGGTAGAATTGGTCAAGAAATATGACACGAGGCTGCATATCCATCTCTCGGAGACAAGAGAGGAAGTGGAGGAGATTCGTACGACGAAACAAGCGAGCCCCGTTCAATTCCTTGACCGGCTTGGGTTATTCGAGGTTCCAACGTTGGCTGCCCACTGTGTCCACCTGAGCGCGGAAGATATCAATATCCTGGCGGATAAAGAGTCAACCGTAAGTGTGGCACATTGTCCCAAGAGTAATATGAAGCTTGGGTCGGGTGTTGCCCCCATTCCTAAGCTACTGGAAGCTGGAGTGAACGTCGCCTTGGGTACTGACGGGGCTGCCTCAAACGATACCCTGAGCATACTAGAGGAGGCTAGGTATACCGCCCACGCGCAAGGGGTCCGCCGTGAAAAAATCGCTACGATGGAACTTCTCAAAATGGCCACGGTCAATGGGGCTAAAGCCCTGGGCATGGAAAGACAAGTGGGTACAATAGAGGAGGGCAAAAAGGCCGACTTGGTGATCTTAGATTTGGACACAGCCTATCTAGTGCATTCCCCTGATCCGATAGACGCTTTGGTCCAGCTGGCTCAGCCCCAAGATATTAAGATGGTCATTATTAATGGCCGAGTAGTGATGGAGGATGGCAAGGTATTGACGATCGACGAGGACGAAGTCAAATCGAAGGTTAAACAGTTGAGCAAGAAATATCGGGAGGACTGAATGGAGAGCACGCAGTATAGAGTGAAGAACATTGGGCTGGCGGAGGTAGGACACAAAAGGATCGAGTGGGCGAAAGGAAGAATGCCCGTGTTGGGGTTGATACGGGAGCGGTACACAAAGGATCGACCGCTAGAGGGAGTAAAGGTAGCAGCCTGCTTGCATGTCACCGTTGAGACGGCCAACCTGATCACTACCCTGATCGCCGGTGGGGCGAAGGTTGCCCTGACAGGCTCCAATCCGCTTAGCACCCAGGATGATGTGGCGGCAGCTCTTGCCAAGGAGGGGGTAAGCGTCTATGCCTTCCGCGGTCAGAATGACGAGGAATACTATGAATGCGTTGAGGAGGCACTTCGTATCGGACCTAACATCCTCCTCGATGATGGCGCGGACATGATCGCGACCGTTCATCAAAGGCACAAGGAGCTCATTGGGCAGGTCAACGGCGGCTGTGAAGAGACGACCACCGGTGTCGTCCGGTTGCGAGCACTGGCCAGGCAAGGGGACCTTAAGATCCCCATCATGGCAGTCAACGACGCCGAAACAAAAATGATGTTCGACAACAGATATGGCACAGGCCAATCCACCCTCCATGGGATTATGAATGCCACCAACTTCCTCTTCGCGGGCAAGACAGTGGTTGTAGTTGGCTATGGCTGGTGCGGGCGGGGGATCGCCATGAGGGCTAACGGGATGGGAGCAAATGTAATCGTAGTTGAAGTAAACCCGAGAAAGACCCTCGAGGCAGCTATGGACGGCTATCGGGCGATGCCGATGCGAGAGGCCGCCAAATTCGGTGACCTCTTCATCACCGCCAGCGGCAATCTTTCCGTCATCAGAGAGGAGCACTTCCAGGTGATGAAGGACCAGGCGATCTTGGCCAATGCCGGCCACTTCAACGTTGAGATAGACAGGCCTGGCCTGGAGGGTCTGGCTAGCGAGATCCGCGAGGTTAAGGAAGATGTCGTAGAGTATGTACTTAACAACGGGCGGCGGCTCTATCTCCTAGCCGAGGGGAGGCTTGTAAACCTCTCTTGCGCGTTTGGCCATCCGCCAGAAGTCATGGATATGAGCTTTGCTAATCAGGCGCTGGTCGTCAAGTACATCTCGGAAAACGTTGCGCAGCTGGAGCCCCGAGTCTACTCTGTGCCAGCTGAGATCGATAAGTCCGTGGCCAAGCTCAAGCTAAGTGCGTTAGGAATCGAGTCTGAGGCCTTGACACAGGAGCAGAAGGAGTACCTATCATCATGGACCTCAGGCACATAACTAAGAACATTGAGGACTACTTGAGGGAGAGATTCGGGGCGAGCGCCAAGATCTCCGGTATGCGCGAGCTCGGTGGTCCTTCTACTGTTGGAGAGAAGGAGCTAAAGGGATTCGGCTACGGGAAGCCGTATTTGATTGAGTTTACCGTCGAGGGGGAGAGAAGATCGGCCGTGCTCTCTTCAATGAAACAGGACAGATTCGGTCACGATCACTTCTCCGATCGGGCTCAGGACCTGCTCTGGCAGCATAGCGCCTGCAATACGCTTCCCAGGCACGTAAGGTCGCTTGATGTAGGCTACTTCACCTCCGATGGCCGATTGATCTCGGCGGGAGAGGCGGAGGAGTACTTCATTGTGAGGGAGAAGGCCGAAGGGGTAGAGTACTACCACGACCTGGACCGGATAAAGACTGAGGGGATAACCAAGTTGGATGAAGAGCGAGCGGTCGCCCTTTCTTCGTATCTGACTGAGATTCACTCAGTCAAGCGAGACGATCCAAACCTTTATATCAGGAGAGTCCGCGATCTGGTCGGCCATGGTGAGTGCATCATGGGATTGATCGACTCCTATCCAAAGGACCTCGGATTTATCAGCTGGAGGGAGCTTAGTGAGATCGAAAGGAAGTGTGTCGATTGGCGCTGGCGGCTCAAGGAGAAGACAGCCAGGCTATGTCAGGTCCATGGAGACTTCCACCCGTTCAATGTGTTGTTCCGTGAAGGCACCGATTTCAGCTTGCTCGATCGGAGTCGGGGCGAATGGGGCGAGGCGGCGGATGATCTCTCATCAATGAGCATCAACTACATCTTCTTCTCACTAATGGCTCATGGCAGGCTGGAAGGCGGGTTCAAATCGTTATTCGATCTATTCTTCCGGAATTACCTCCGCCATAGTGGGGACGATAGCATCTTGGAAGTGATTCCACCGTTCTATGCCTTCCGCGGGCTGGTAATTGCCTCCCCCATCTGGTACCCCCACCTGGAGCTTGAAGTGCGCGCGAAGCTGTTCAACTTTATCAAGAACGTGCTTGAGCTTGAAAGATTCGATCCGACGCGAGTAAACGAATACCTGGAGGCGTGAAACCAGTCCAAAGTCCAAAGTCCAAGGTCGATAGCCCAGGGTTGTGTTTGTGTAGCGTCGCACTTTATGTGCGACGTTGCTTCTAACGTCGGACACAGGTTCCGACGCCACAGCCGGTCTACGCGTTCTTCTCTTTAACGTCGGGCGCAAGACCCGACGCTACTCTGTCATTCCGGCGGAGGCCGGGGAGGGAAGATCATAAGACATCCCTCTCCCTCGATGAAGGGAGAGGCTAGAGCCTGCCCCTGACTTGATCAGGGGTGAGGGTGAGATGAAGTTGGTTATCATTAAAGGAAGCTATCAGCCGTCAGCTATCAGATACTAGGTATCAGGAACTAGGAATGTGGCACGTAGCTTGTGGCAAGTAGCGAGTGGTTGAGATGATAGAGCGGGTTCTACGTTCTACGTTGAAAGTTCTACGTTGAAGGTCTGACCGTGCAAAGTGCGAAAGAGGGACAATGGCGATCGAGAGATTTGAAGACATTGAAGCCTGGCAAGTTGGGCGGGAGCTAACTCGGAAGATCTACGAAGCGGCGAGAGTAGAGCGATTCGCGCGCGACTTTGGCTTGCGTGACCAAGTTCAACGGGCGGCCGTCTCTATTATGGCCAATATTGCCGAAGGATTCGACAGTCAGAGCAACAAGGCCTTCATCCAGTTCCTAGGGTATGCGCTACGTTCAGCGACAGAGGTGCAGTCACATCTATACGTCGCCCTAGACCAGGGGTATGTCTGTCGAGAAGTGTTTGATGACCTTTACCAATGGGCAGTGAAGGTGAAGAGTATCATTCACGGATTCATGCGATATCTTCGCAACGTAGAACGTAGCACCTAGAACTTAGAACCCGTCTTTACGACTCTCAACCCTACGAACTCTTTTAAGGTACTTGAAACTGTTCCGTCTGAGCACTAGAATGGAGGCGCTAACGTTTCAAGGAGGGATGGCTCATGGGGATTGAGATTGCAAGAGAACACGTGATATCCACTACGGATGCGCGAAGGAACCTGTCCAAGTATCTGGAGGAAGCTAAAAGGCATTCTTGGTTCATATTCAAGAATGCTACCCCCCGGCGGTGATTCTAGATATCGATGATTACGAGGCCCTAAAGAGAAGGATCGACGAACTGGAGGAGCTTTTGGATCATGCCATCCTGGCCAAAGAACTAGAGGTCCGTCGAACCGCAGCCGGCAAAGAGGAAGAGATCGACCTCGCTGCACTCTAAATGCCCGGGCCAAGAGAGTATCGACTGGTATGGGCCAAGGCCCTGGCCAAGGATGACTATGAGAACCTTAATCCATCGATTCAGCAACGGGTCAAGGCCCAATTCCGCAAATTGCAGGAGAAGCCAAAGCTGGGCCAATCTTGTGGCTACAAAATGGGCTATGATCTAACCGGCTACCGATCACTCCACTTCTACGAGAACAAATATAGAATCATCTACGAGATCATCAAAGTGGAAAAGAAGGTCAAGATTTGGGGGATCGGCAAGCGGGAACAGGGGCGGATCTATCGGATGGTTAACGAACGGGTGCATGAGCTAGAGGCATGAAAGTCCTAACCGTTTTTGGTATGCCCCGAAGCAATAACGCACGCGTTCCCTCATACCGTCATTCCGGCTAACCCTGGATCGGGGTCCAGGACAGGCGCCGGAATTCCCCTACACCGTCATTCCGGCGAAAGCCGGAATCCAGTGCAGTAGTGGGTTTACGTTACTCATCACTCGTTACGCATCACCGTTTTTCGACTCCCGACTCCTGACTGCTTTTTGAACCCTATGAACCCTATGAACCCAACAAACCCACCAAACCCAACTAACCCAACTAATTCCCGACTCCCGACTCACGACTATCACCCTTGGGCCATCTGGCTGACCGGACTGCCGGGCTCGGGCAAGACGGTGATCGCTCAGAAGGTGAAGCAACTGCTGGAAGAAAGCGCCGTCGCAGCAAGAATCCTGGAACTTGATGAGATCAGGAAGATTATCACCCCAACTCCAACATATTCTGAAGCAGAGCGCGATATAGTGTACTCCAGCTTGGCTTACATGGCCAAGCTCCTGACACAAGTCGGGACCAATGTGATCATCGACGCAACGGGAAACCGGCTCCGATATAGGGAGCTTGCCCGTAGGCTGATCCCTAATTTTGCTGAGGTCTATCTTCAGTGCCCGCTTGAGGTCTGCATCGGCCGAGAGAGGAAGCGACAGAACCAGTTCTCTCCCAAGGATATCTACACAAAAAGCAACAAAGAAGGCGCCACCGTGCCCGGGGTAAACATCCCCTATGAGGAGCCAAAAGCTCCGGAGATCATCGTCGATGCCGTGCAGCTAGGTATCAACCAGGCGGCACAGAAGATCGTGAAAGAGATGGAAGAGTTATTCTTGTGACGGGCAAGATGCTGTGGAAGGTAACAGCCTAGATGGCTCATCTCACACCTGTTTCACGTCGTGAACTAATTTAACGGTTAACCATTCCTAACCCACATCGAAGCAGAATCAGCGTTGATCTCTTGCGCCGTATCCTTAAACAAGGCGAGATTCCCAGGGAGAAATGGCTCAAGGAATAATTCAGGGGAAAGGATCAAGCATTGAAGGGATACCGTTGGACAGAGAAGAGCTAGGGTGTCGAGGAGCAGGGGGAGCTAGGGAGCCGAGAGAAGAAAGGCAGTAATAAGTTATCAGTTAAACACAAGAATACATAGACCGTTCGTAGTTAAAGATAATCGTCATTCCGGCGAACCCTGGATCGGGGTCCAGGGCAGGGCCCGGAATCCCCCCCACACCGTCATTCCGGCGCAGGCCGGAATCCAGCGTGTTATATCTTCCCATTCGTCATTCCGGCGTAGGCCGGAATCCAGTGCAATAGTGGGTTTACGTTACTCATCACTCGTTACTCATCACTCGTTACCCATCACTCATCACCGGTTACTGTCTTTCGACGTTGGACCTTGGACCATGGACCCTGGACTGGTTCTTGTCACTCATCACTCATCACCGGTTACTGTCCTTCCACCCGTCACCTGCAAAATACACTGGTAGACACTCAACGTTCCCTTGACTTCAGAGGAGTGCGAGTATATGCTTTCTCAAGGAATATGAAATCTTGAAAAGGAGAAAC
>JAUWPW010000029.1 GCA_030611415.1 Candidatus Bipolaricaulota bacterium | reverse complement strand
GGTCCAAGGTCGAAAGACAGTAACCAGTAATGCGTAATGAGTGATGGGTGAAAACCCAGTCGGGAGTCTGGAGTCGAAAATCGAGAACCGAAAACTGGAAGCTGATAGCTGTTTGCTGATAACTCACAACTGACAACTAGCTTTATCTCACACTCACCCCTGATCAAGTCAGCGGCAGGCTCCAATCTCTCCGCTGTCTAATCCTCATTCCGGCCTGCCTGTCGCATGCGCGACGCAGACAGGCGGAAGGTATTCTGCCCGATTCGTCATTCCGGCGAACCCTGGATCGGGGTCCAGGGCAGGCGCCGGAATTCCCCCACTCTGTCATTCCGGCGCAGGCCGGAATCCGGCGTAATAATGGCTTTACGTTACCCATCACCCATCACTCATCACTGTCTTTCGCCTCCCGAGTATGTTTTCAACTCAACGAACCCAACGAACTCAACGAACCCAACAAACCCAACGAACTCACCACTTACCATTTACTTGGGGATGGCCCGGCGGGCAAGCTTATCACAGCGCTCGTTCTCAGCATGACCCGCATGCCCTTCCAGCCAATGGAAGCCAACATGATGCTTAGCGACTAAGCGATCGAGTCTCCGCCACAGCTCCTCGTTTTTTACGGGCAAGAGCTGTTTGCCGCTTCGCCGCTTCCAACCGTTTTTTTTCCATGTCTTAATCCATTTAGTCATACCATTCTTTAGGTAGGTGGAATCGGTGTAGAGATCGACCTGTGAACGCCGTCTCAGCGCCTTGAGGGCTTCAATAGCAGCCTGCAATTCCATGCGATTATTCGTTGTATTACGCGCTCCACCTGAGATCTCCTTGCGGTGTGTGCTACTCAAAAGAACGGCTCCCCAACCACCTGGACCCGGGTTACCACTACATGCTCCATCAGTGTAGATCATCACTTTATTCATCTAGACTATGTATAGCCGATTAGGACCAGCTTGTCGAGCGAGTAGGGCCAACACACACGAAACACGGACGAACGGCGGATTTCCCGCTACTTGATAACCCTGGCTAATCGATTATACTACGTGGCTTATTTCTCGGCGGACCAGCAGGTGTTACCGGGGGGGATGAACGGATGTTCACAGGTTTAAGAAAATGGATTGACGAGGCTGAACCGTGGTATTCTGCGGTTGCGTTGGCGAACCTAACCATGGGAACCTCTTCCGTTCTTCTCCCACTGATGATCTCCAAAGTCCTACATAACTCGGTAGCTCACCTGGGCTATCTTTCTAGTTTGGTCAGCCTTATGGGGGTTATTGGAAGCCTTATCTGGGGAAGGTTGTCTGACAGTGCTCACAGGCGCAAGCCTTTTGTAGTTCTAAGTTTTGCTGCAGTCAGTATTGGTTTTGTCGCGGTCGCGTTTGCTCCCTCGTTCAACAGCCTATTATTGATCAACATGATCGCTAATTTCTTCTGGGTAGCCAACATTTCCGTTACCGTTCTTATCGTTATTGAGAACAGAGAAGAGTTGGAATGGGAGAGAAAGATCAGCCGCCTAAACCAAATCGCGGCAATCGGTTGGGTGGCCGGACTTGTTTTTGGGAGCTCCGCTCTGGCTTGCGCAACGCATTTTTTGGAGGAATCAACAGCTATTCGCGCCCTATTTGCAATCCTCTCTCTGGGAAGCGCCGGAGCCGTTTTCCTTAGCCTGCGGCTTATTCCACGTACTATTCCGCGGTTTACCAAACGTCGTTTCCGTGGTATAGTAACTGCTTTGGGCAACCTTCTAATTGAGCGGGCACGTTTCAGCCCCACACATTTGTATCACCGCCTTCATCTCCGGAGGCTCCCCGCTCTCCTGTGGGGCAAAGAAGGGTTGAGCAATGAGACAAAGCTGTTCATTCTTGCGGGTGGTCTGGCATTTACTGCATTTGGATTTGTGTTTATTCCTCTACCACTTCTCATGTCTGAACACTTCGGTTTTAGTTCCTCGATCGTCTTTCTCTATTACATGGTTCACAACGGGGCAATCGTTCTTGCTTACCCATACGCGGAAAGACGCATTCACAGAGCGGGAAATAAGTCAATTCAGCTTGGGTCGCTGGGTATACGTTTGATTCTATTCGCGGGGGCAGCAATCTTCCTCTGTTTGTCATCAGCAACACCTCCTCACGCATCGCTCGTCGCTTTCTTCATACTCACAGGAATTAGCTGGTCTTTCTTTCACCTTAGTGGGGTGACATTTGCGTCTCGACTGGCTAGGCCACGGAATCGTGGACAGGTGCTAGGCCTATATACAGCCAGCGCTGGGCTAGGGTCAATCATTGCTGGAGTAAGCAGTGGCTATATCGCCGAATACGTAGGTTACTGGGCTGTGTTTGCTGTCGCCGCGGTAACCCTCGGGCTCTCCATTGTGATCCTTTACGGCCTTCCGCGCCCAACCGAGAATCAACCGCGTTGAAATTCTTCTCCTTTGGGCCTATGCTCGTTGTACGCTTCTCTTCCCGGTATGATGGGAGAGTATATCATGCCAATAACTGGACTGATTAAGGAAAAACTAGCAAGACTTCCTACTTCGCCGGGTGTTTATCTGATGAAAGATGCCACCGGAAAGGTTATCTATGTAGGGAAAGCAACAGTATTGAAGCACAGGGTTCGCTCCTATTTCCAATCCACCAAGAAAATGGAGACAAAGACGCGAGCATTGATGGAACAGATTGCTGATTTTGAAGTAATTCAAACAGCGACTGAAACAGAAGCATTCATCCTCGAAGACAGTCTGATCAAGCGCTACCAGCCTCGATTCAACATTCGCCTGCGCGATGACAAGCGCTATCCTTATCTGAAAATCACCAACGAAGCGTTTCCACGCATGGTGATTGTACGCCGCCGCAATCCGGATGGTGCCCGCTACTACGGCCCGTATACCAATACCAAGGCAATGCGTTCAGTCTTCAAGCTTGCACAGAAACTGTTCTTGATTCGTACCTGTAACTTAGCTCTTCCACTCAGTGCTTCACGCAGGCCGTGTCTTAGCTATCATATCGGCCGGTGCTCGGGACCATGCGCAGGGATTGTCACTGAGGAGGAATATACACAGAGCATCGAACAAGCAGCACTATTACTTGCCGGCAAGATCCCTGGATTGCTGAACCACATAAAAAGCCTGATGGGCGCTGCTGTAGCAGAAGAGCGTTTTGAGGAAGCTGCCAGGCTACGTGATCAGATCGTACACCTCAGGCATACGCTCGAGCGGCAGTCAGTTGTCTTACGCGACACGGTCGATCGGGATGTAATTGGGATAGCCCTAGAAGGAGAGCGAGCTTGCGCTGATGTATTCTTCATCCGCAACGGAAGGTTAACCGGAAGGGAGACATTTCACCTGCTTGCACCTGGTGATCCCGACATAGGCGCGGTGCTAACCGCCTTTATTACTCAGTACTATGCCGAGGCAGCGATCATTCCGCAGGAGATTCTCATACCAACCATGATCGAGCAAGAAGCGCTATCGCGCTGGCTCTGCTCGTTGCGCAAAAGAAAAGTTACGATCAAAGTGCCTAAACGAGGGGAAAAGCATCGCCTAATAACAATGGTTAGTAACAATGCCTACCATTCGCTAAGGAGCGAACAGCTGACCAATGCCCTTCACCTCGATTTCACTCTAGCCCTCTCTGAACTTACTGCCGTGCTTTCTCTTCCCTGCTTCCCTTATCGTATTGAGGCGTTTGATATCTCCAATACACAAGGACAGCAAGCAACCGGATCAATGGTTGTATTTAAAGGAGGAAAACCGCTACGTGACGCGTATCGTAGGTTTAAGGTTCGCGCGTCCGGTAAGCCTAATGACTACGCAATGATGGCCGAGGTTCTTCGTCGTCGCTTCCAGCGTGGCTTTGCGGAGTTGAACGACCCCGGTATCTCACGTGGAAGCTTCTCCGATTTTCCCGATCTGTTGTTGGTCGATGGAGGAAAGGGGCAGCTGAACGTTGCAATAGGTGTACTAAAACAACTCAAAATCGATGAGATACCGGTGATTGGCCTGGCAAAGCGCCACGAACAGGTTTTTCAGTTCGGGAGTCGGGACCCAATCAGCCTTTCTCCCGACAGTAAGGCCCTTTTGTTGCTCCGTCAGATTCGAGACGAGGCACATAGGTTTGCAATTACCTACCATCGTCGCCTGCGGGCTCACAGAAGCCTCGCATCAGTACTCGACGAGATTCCTGGAATAGGACCAAAGCGTAAAGCGGCGCTGATTAAGCGCTTTGGATCTTTGGAAGGACTCTCTCGGGCTAAGGTAGAAGAAATCATCTCCCTCCCAAAGATTCCTCGCTCCATCGCTCAAACGATTGTTGATCGCCTTCAATCCAGAGCGTAATGAGTGATGAGTCAGAATCCGTGGGGTTTTGTGGTGTTGTGATCGGCATTGTCTTTCGGCTAGAATTAGGTAAATTAAGCAACTTTAGGAGGTTAATCGTGTCGGAACGGATTAGGTGGGTGAAGGAAGATCCGACCAGGAAGAATGTTTTTTGGCCATCCGAAGCATTGAAGAAGCAAGCCTGGGTGGCTGATGACTCAATCTATGCGGAGGCGAAGTCGGATCCCGAGGCTTTCTGGGCCAAACAAGCCGAAGAGCTTCACTGGTTCAAGCATTGGGACAAGGTGTATGAGTTTACTCCGGAGAACTATAAGTGGTTTGTCGGTGGCAAGCTCAACATCTCTTATAATTCCCTTGATCGTCATATTGAGGCTGGATATGGAGATCGAATTGCTGTTATTTGGGAGCCCGAGCCAGTGGAGGAAGAGTCCGTAAAGCTAACCTATAAAGAGCTTCACGATCTTGTCTCTAGATTTGCCAATGTTCTCAAGGAACTTGGGGTAAGGAAGGGCGACCGTGTTGGGATCTATCTTCCGATGATTCCAGAGGCAGTTATTGCCATGCAAGCCTGTGCTCGTATTGGTGCTCCGCATAGCGTTGTCTTCTCTGCGTTCAGTCCGGATTCCTTGCGCGACCGCATGACTGACGCGGGGGCTAAGGTGCTGATTACCGCTGATGGATACTACCGCCGCGGCAAGCCGATCAACTTGAAGAAAAATGCTGATGCTGGAGTTGTAGGAACGCCAGTGGAAAAAGTAGTTGTGGTAAGACGACTTGGCGGGGATGCCCCTATGAACCAGGGCCGTGACCTGTGGTACCACGAGCTAATGGAGAATGCTTCCAATGATTGTCTGGCTGAGCAAATGGACTCCGAAGACCTTGCGTTCCTTCTTCATACCTCGGGAACAACGGGAAAGCCTAAGGGAATCATGCATACAACTGGCGGTTACGCGGTTCAATCTTACGTGACAGCGAAGTGGAACTTTGACTTACATGAGGGCGATATTTATTGGTGCACCGCTGATGTTGGGTGGATTACGGGTCACACCTATATTAACTATGCGCCATTGATGAATGGAGTAACAACTGTGATATATGAAGGTTCGCCGGATACACCGGATTATGGTCGTATGTGGGCAATCATTGAAAAGCACAAGATCACGCAGTTGTACACCGCTCCAACGGCAATTCGTATGTTTCTCAAGTGGGGCGACGAGTGGCCGGAGAAATACGATCTTTCTTCGCTGCGCCTTCTAGGAACGGTTGGTGAGCCGATCAATGTCGACGCGTGGATGTGGTATTTCGACAAGATCGGTGGTGGCTGCTGCCCAATTATTGATACTTGGTGGCAGACCGAGACCGGATCTAACATGGTGAATAGTCTTCCCGGGATTGGTCCATTCATTCCAACGGTTGCCGGACGCCCGTTTCCTGGTGTTATTGCCGGTATTCTGGATGCTGGTGGGTCACCGGTCCCAGCCGGTGAAGGAGGATATCTAACGATTTACAATCCTTTGCCACCAGCTTTGACACGGGGGATCTATGGAGATATGGAGCGCTTTAAGGCAGAGTACTATACAGAATATGGTTCAGAGCGCTATTTTACCAGTGATGGCGCGCGCAAGGATGCGCAGGGGAACATACGCATTACTGGGCGTGTGGACGACGTGATGAACGTTGCTGGCCATCGCCTTGCTACCGCTGAGGTAGAAAGCGCCCTTGCGCAAAATGAAAATGTGAGCGAGGCTGCGGTAGTCTCTCGCCCACACGAGATGAAGGGAGAGGTTCCGGTCGCATTCGTGTTATTGAAGGCTGGAATCGAACACTCTGAAGAGGTGAAAAAGGGTTTGATCAAGACGGTTGATTCAGTCATTGGACCTACTGCTCGGCCTGACGAGATCATCTTTGTTGACGATGTCCCAAAAACTCGTTCAGGGAAGATCATGCGTCGTGTACTGAAGGCACTTGTGCGTAACGAACCGGTGGGAAACCTGACAACTTTACGTAACCCGGAGTGCGTCGATTCCTTGAAAGAGAAAGTTGGGCACAAAGAACAAGGAGGCTGTTCTTGAGCGAAACAAACAAGCCCGGTCTTGCCAATGTTGGTGCGTTGGGTTTGGGTGGATTTGCCTTATCTACATTCATCCTGAATGTTGTCAACGCTGGACTGGTTGATGAAGCGGCAATTGGGATTGTTATGCCGATTGCTATGTTTTATGGAGGATTGGCACAATTTCTTGCTGGAATGTGGGATGTGCGGCGAGGAGACACCTTTGGTGCCACTTGCTTTTCGTCCTTTGGCGCATTTTGGATGGGGCTTGCTCTATTCTTTTTCCTGAAGCTTGCTGGTGTGGGGGCATTTGTTGATGTGCCTGCTGGCGGCATTGCCGTTGTTCTCGTCGCGTGGGGAGTGTTTACTGGATATGCGACCATTGCATCGCTCAAGCTCGCCAAGGCAGTCACATGGGTGTTTGTCAGTCTAACGATCCTCTTCTTTCTGCTAGCGATTGGTGAGTTTAGCCCGATTGTACACACAATTGCCGGTTACGAAGGCATGCTGTGTGCGTTGATCGCCTGGTATACATCGGCAGGGATACTGATCAATACTGTACACGGGCGCACGATTATTCCATTAGGCGAGCGAAAGTAGAATTTATTGCAACCTGGCGGGGCAAGGTTTTCCTTGCCCCGGCGATCTCACAAAGGAGGGAATTTCACTTTGTAAGAGGTCGTTTGTCTGCATTCTAACCTGTCATTCTGGTGACAATAATTACATGGATGCTTACGAATTTACGGACAAGCTCTTTCCTCGGGCTTCCCTGGAAGAGATTGATTATGCGTGTGATCTTGAAAAGGTGCTTGCGGGAGAGGTTAAATACTTGCGACATTTGGTTGATAGAAACCTTGAACAGGCCAGGCTTGAGAAAGATGCTGTTATTTGTGAGCTGCATGCCCGACTTAGCGATAAAGATGCGCAAATTGCCCATCTGGCTGAAGAAAATCAGTTCCTTAGGGAATCTCTATCCTTGTTCGTGGGTTGAAGTTTCCATTCCCATCTTGTAGTTTTAGTCTATAGAAGAGGCAAAATGGCTCATATTCCTGCGTTACTTGTATCGATTAAGGAAGAATTTGCAAGGCTTGAACAGCAGTTTGCCATCCCCGAGGTGATCTCTAGCCCTGGTTATCCTGAACTTGCTCAACGCTATGCTCTTCTGCGGAAGGTCAACAATCTCGGGCAAGAGTGGAGCGCCGTGAGTTCTTCAATTGCTGAAGAAGAGGAATTGTGGGAGAGTGAAGAAGACCTGCGCGATCAAATTGAGGACGCTCTGACCGAAGATCGCGCTCGGCTGAGTAAGCTTGAACACGAGATCAAGAAGTTATTACTCCCACCTGATCCCAACGATGTAAAGAGTGCCATTGTAGAAATCCGGGCTGGAACAGGTGGAGATGAGTCCAGTCTGTTCGCTGCTGACCTGTTTAGAATGCATGCTCGTTATGCTGAACAAAAGGGATTCAAGGTTTCTTTGCTAGATACTCACCCTACTTCACTTGGCGGATTCAAGCAGGTTATCTTTGTTGTTGAAGGAGGAGGGGCATACGGGCATTTCCGCTACGAGTCCGGAGTACATCGAGTGCAACGCGTTCCGGAGACCGAATCTTCTGGAAGGATTCACACTTCAACGGCAACGGTTGCTGTTTTCCCTGAAGCGGAGGAAGTAGAGGTAGATATTTATCCTAAAGACTTGAGGATTGATACATTTCATGCTACTGGGCCGGGCGGACAGAGCGTTAACACAACGGATTCTGCGGTGCGAATCACCCACACTCCTACTGGGCTTACAGTGAGTTGCCAGGATGAGAAATCACAGCACAAGAACAAAGCACAGGCTATGCGTGTGTTGCGAGCCAGATTAAAAAGCCTCTATGAACAAGAGCAGGAGGCAAAGCTAAGTGCTACACGTCGCAAGCAGATCGGTTCTGGTGAGCGTAGTGAGAAGATCCGTACCTATAACTTCCCGCAGAATCGAGTCACCGATCACCGAATTAACCTCACCATCTATCGGTTGGAAGAGATCCTCGCGGGGAATCTGGACTTGTTGATTGAGCAACTGCGCGAGGCAATCGCTGAGAAGGTGGCATTGTAGCGGGGCTTTGCCCGTTCTATCCATAGTATTCTTCGGTTGACAATTATTATTCCCATTGCTACCATATTGAAGGTTCTTGGGGTCTGTAGCTCAGCTGGTTAGAGCGCTCGCCTGATAAGCGGGAGGTCCCTGGTTCGAGTCCAGGCAGGCCCATATCTTGTACTTACTCTCCACTTGTTGTACAATAATATGCTGATTGTTATGAGAAACTATTGCAGGAGGGAGTGATCATGAGCGAAACCAGTGGGCAGTCAAGCCCCGAAGTGGTTAAGTTAATTGATAAGGGAATGGGAAAGCGGATCTATATCCGTGTGTCTCAATTTCACGACCACGATTATCTTGATATTCGCAACTTCTACCAGGCGGAAAATGAGGAATGGAAACCAACACGTAAAGGAATTGCCATTCCCGTGGAACTGTACGACGAACTGGTCGATGCTCTTAAGGATATCAAGCCACTGATTGCTAGCTGTTTGGCTAGAAAAGTGTAAATACCTGGCGATGGTGGGAATCTCCTTGATGGAGAGTTCCATATTGCGGATAATTTAATGTTGCAGTTGGTCCCGTCGTCTAGTGGCCTAGGATATCGGGCTCTCATCCCGGCGACAGGGGTTCGAATCCCCTCGGGACTATTGGTGGCTACGGGTCTGAAACTTGCTCCCACCAGTTGAAAACGATGCCTAATGCGCGATTAACCTTGCTTGTTGGTGATTTGTACCGTTGTGAGCGGGCACTTGTTGCTCGTCAGAAAGCGATCATTACCAGGGAACCTACAACGGAACGGCATACCCTCTTTGCTGATGAAATTGACCTTGCCAGCCTTCGGATCGAGCTTCAGTCAACATCCTTGTTTGCCTTAAGCAGGCACTTTGTTATTCGTCATGCGGAAGCGCTAAAAGAGCCGAAACAGTTTGCTATCTTGCTTAATCAAGGGCCGTTTCCTGAAACCGTTCTCACGCTAGTTGCCGAGACGATGAGTGCCTCCAGCCCGGTATACAAAGCGATAAAGGCGCATGGTAAAGTGATTAGATTTCCTCAATGGAAGGGGAAGGCGTTAGAACGTGCGGTCAGCGAGCTACTTACAGAACAGGGAATTGCTACTGTACCTGGCCTGGTAAGTAAGCTGATTTCTAATAGCGGAAAGAATCTCTTTTTCATCAGCCAAGAGGCAAAGAAGCTTCACTCTTTTTGCGCGAAAGATGACATGGATATGGCACAAATGGACAGGCTTCTTTTTGCTGTTGAAGAGGGTTCGATTTATCCCATGCTTGACCGTGTTGGAGAGGCGAAACTAAGAGAATCACTATTGGAGTTTACTAAGTTGCATCAGGAGCCAGGGAGGGTCTTGTCGGCTCTCTTGCGACACTTAACACGCCTTCTCAGTATACGTGTTCTCCTTGATGAGTCCCTGCCCCTCTCCAAAATTGGGGAGATTACCGGGGAACCCCATTGGCTTCTGGGGCGGTTGGTGAATCAGGCTAAAAGGCGCTCCACCAAGAAACTAACTGCCGTTCTCAACCGGGGAATTGAGCTTGATGCCCAGATCAAGAGCGGCAGTATCCGTGCTGCTGACGGAGTTCTGGCGCTAATCTTTGCCGCTACGGCATCTGAGTTACCTTTACAGGGATATATTCAGCAAAACCAGCCTTCTCTAGCAACAAACGGCTAGCAACCAACGCACAGAACAAACTTCCTATTACCCCAATACCCAGGGTAATTGCAAACCCCTTAATTGGTCCTGTGCCAACAAACAATAGGATCAAGGCGGTCAAGAGGGTGGTAACATTGGCGTCGAGCAAGGCAGATAGTGACTTTTCGAACCCCGCGCGCACCGCGGCAAGGCTGGATTTCCCTGTACGTCGCTCCTCCTTAATTCGCTCAAAGATGATTACGTTAGCATCGACTGTCATACCTATTGTCAAAATGATTCCCGCAATCCCAGGGAGTGTAAGGGTAGCATGAAATAGCACTAGTGCGGCAAACACGATTAACATATTGAGTATGAGGGCAACATCCGTAACGATGCCAAGCATGCGGTAGTAGATTGGCATGTAGAGGAGAATCAGCACAAATCCGGTAACGATAGTGATCATTCCGGCGCGAATTGAATCACTACCCAGGGTTGGACCAATCGTGTTTTCCTCAACTACCTTTATTTCAACAGGCAGGGCACCTGCTCGTAGAACAATGGCAATTCTTGTGGCTTCCTCCTTGGTAAACTGCCCGCTGATTGTTGTGGAATCCTTTACCTGTCGCCAACCTTGCGCGGCAGCTTGTTTGATGGATTCAGTGATTCGCGGCGCGCTATAGATTGTGCCGTCAAGCACAATCGCCAAGCGATCGTCGACAGCAAGTTGTCTTAGCGCGTCTACAAATTGCTGTGCTCCTTCCTGGTTAAAATCAAGAGCGATATATAGTTGACCGGCCGTTTGCACAGCCTGTGATGCCCGCACCTTGGCATCGGACAGGGCACCACCAGTTAGTAAGAGTTCGCTTTCCAGAATGTAAGGGATTCCGTCTCGGTCCATCAAGATCTCTTGCATAGCCGAGGTTGGAACAAGGTCTGAGTTGGGACTTGTGCCTGCTTTAACTACCTTGCGGAACTCGAGCATTGCCGTTTGTCCAATCAAATGGCGAGCCTCAGCAGGATCCTTGGTTCCGGGAAGGTTTACCAGTACTCTATTGGACCCCATTCGCTTGATTTCGGCATTTGCGAGGCCATATTGGTCTACGCGGTTGTCAAGAATTGTAATGATTCGGTTGAGCGTGTCGGTCTGTTGATTAAAATCCATTTCTTCTGTGCCTTGTGCTTCGAGGACAAGCCTTACCCCTCCGCGCAAGTCAAGCCCCAGGTCGAGTACATCTTTTGGTGGCCAAAATGGGTAGAGAAGAGCAAGTGAACCTACTGCAACAAGGAGAAGTGTACCAAAACGCAGCCAATCATTACGCATCATGGTATTATGAGGCATATGATGACCCCCTGTGGCTACTTCGTTCGTTTGTTGACGATGCTGCTCTTGGCGAGACGGAGCTTGGAGCCATCTTCTGTGGTTACTACTATGGAGGTTTTGCCGATTGAATCAATCTCACCATAAATGCCGCCAGCGGATACTATCTTGTCTCCCCTCTTGATTTCCTTTACAAGCTCATTGTGCTTAGCTTGGCGCTTGCGTTGCGGGCGGATTAGCAAGAAGTAGAAAACCGCGCCGAACACTCCAAGGATAACAAGAAGAGAAACCATTGACTGCCCAGCCACGGGCGACTCCTCCTGGCCATACGCCACCACTCCGAAAAGAAAGGTAGTCAGCCCCATAACAAAAACAATTACTTTTCCCATACTATCACTCCCCGTAAATATTGGTCCGCAGGTGTCGATAGACGCCGATAGACAGAAATATGGCGCCAATCACACAAAATACGGCCATTACTATGATCTCTTCATTATCTGACAAACCTCTTCCCAAAGCGATTGCACGCTCCAAAAGAAAGAAAAGATCCGCCCAAATTATACAGTACAGTCCAGACAAAATCGACTTGCTTACCCCATTGCTAAATAGGGATCGTGATGCGACAAAGTCGTAACTTATGGTTGCCGCGGGGATAACCATCCAGACAAAGATCAGGCGTATGTTAAATGCGGGTAAGAGTAGGATTACAAGTAAAAGGAGGAGGTGTGCGGGAAACATTGAAATCAGGTTTGCTCCTGAAGACGTGGTTTTCTTTCCACGTGAGAACACCATAAGGTAGCCGAGGAACAGGAGTGTCTCTGCCGCTAGACCTGCCTTTAGATGTGGCGATATATTACCAATCCACAGGACAATCCCTAGAAGGGCAAGGATCAAAGGGTAGGACCAGCTCTGAAATGGCATCGTCCTTGTTTTCATTAGATTACGTGCAGGAACAAGTGTGCCAACAGAAAAAGGAATGCGAAGCCAAGGACGTCAGTGACAGTAGTAAGAAACACCCCTGAGGCAATGGCCGGATCTTTTCCTAGCGCTTGTAAGCCCAGTGGAATTAGCACCCCCATTGCTCCTGCCACTACCGTATTGAACAGCATAGCTAAACATGCAACTGCTCCTAGCAATGGCTGCCCTTTCCATAGATAGGTGATGATTCCCAGGGTTATCCCGATGATAAGTCCATTTGTAACACCGAGCAATATCTCTTTCCTCAGGAGTTTGCGCCCTTGGTGTCGCTCCATTTCACCTAGCGCCATCCCTCTGGTAATGATGGTTATCGTTTGCATGCCTGCGCTCCCTCCTTGCCCAGCGATCACTCCCATAAGAACCGCGAGAGCTGCTACTTTAGCAATTGCTTGTTCAAACGTAGCAACGACTATAGCAGCTAGTATTGCCGTAGCTAGGCGTGCGTACAGCCACGGTAGTCGCATGCGTAGAGAGGAGAACCACGAAGTGTCGACGCTTTCGTTCATTGGCACACTTGCCATTCCGTAGATATCTTCCGTTGCCTCTTCTCGCATTACGTCTATCACATCATCGATGGTGATAATGCCAAGCAGTTTGGCCTGCTGGTCAACTACGGGGAGGGCGTAGAAGTTGTATTTGTCAAACAGTAGGGCAACTTCTTCAGCATCCGCTTCTACGGGAACGGAGATGACGTCTTCTTCTACCAGTGAGCTCAATTGTGTTTTCGGTTGTGCCAGCGCTATATCACGTAGAGATAGAACCCCTTGTAGATAGCCTTGATCATCCACAGCATAGGCAAAGTAAATAGTTTCTGCTTCCTCTGCTCGTTGTCGTAGCACATCAATCGCTTGTTGGACAGACATATCTAGCGATAGGGCAACAACTTCTGGGGACATCAGCCCACCCGCTGTGTCAGAAGGATACGTAAGCAAATTGGAGATAACCTTAGCTTCTCTGCTGTCGACATGAGAAAGGATTTCCTGTTGTGTCTCTGGGGGTAACTCCTCCAACAAGTCAACGGCGTCGTCAGGATCCATGCGCGCGAGGATTTCTATCGCTTCTCCACGGTCAAGGTCCGAGAGCAGCTCGGCCGACTCATCTGGTTCCATTTCACCCAGAGGCTCGGCAGCGGCTCGCCTCAGGTAGAGGCGGTGTAAGAGCTTCGTTGCCTGCTCGTCGGAAAGTTGGGACAGGACCTCGGCAATATCAGCTGGATGTTTTTGTAGCAGTTCTTGGAAGATAACTTTTTTCTTTTCCATTATCTCTCACCTATCAGTCGTCAGACCGTCTGTAGCGTCGGAACCTGCCTGTGCGTGGTACACAGACAGGCGAACCCCACACCGTCATTCCGGCGAAAGCCGGAATCCAGTGCAGTAGTGGGTTTACGTTACTCATCACTCATCACCGTTTTTCGACTATCGACCGCCGACTCCCGACTCTCCACTGGTTCTTATCACTCATCACCCATTACCTGTTACTGCTTCACTAGAGGACAAGACCCGAAGAATGAAGGTCTGACCCCAGACGTTTGAGGTTATGTCCAATGTCAAGGGCTGACCGCACTCTTTCTTCAAAAGTGATAGACTTTCCACCTTGTACGGTATACACTACTGTGTCTAGTAAAGGAGGAGACTATGAGTCATCGCGGGTACTTGATTAAGATAGTAGTAGAGCGTGATGGGGATGGATTTTACGCATATTGTCCTGGGCTGTCCGAAGTACATACATGCGGGATGACGCATGAAGAAGCATTGCAAAACGCGCGCAATGCCGCTACAGCTATTGTACGGACCAAGAAGCGGTATAAGAACCCAGTCAAGGTTGGGCCAAATCTTGTGAAAGTCCACATCCCGTCCAAGCAACATGTGGAGGATATCGAAACGAACGAAGAACAAGTACTTATCCGTGTGTGAAATATTCAAAGCCTATATGGGACCAGCTTAAAGCCCTTTCTTCGGCCGATCTAATTCGTGCTCTCATAAGAGATGGCTGGGAGCAAGTAGATCACGAGGGCGCGGAACATATCTTTCGCCATCCTGAGGGTCGTTTGGTTTCTATGCATCATCACCCTGCAAGTAAGAAAGGTTACGGAGCCAAGCTTCTGAAAAACCTTCTTGCGCAAATTGGATGGTCTGAAGAGGACATGCGCCGTCTGAAGCTGATAAAATAAGATGAGCCCTATCCACTCTTTGCTGCTCAAGTATGCAAATTACGGATGAGCCGGTTTTAGGTCTTGGGTGTTAGGGGTTGGTTTTAGGTAAATTCTAGATCTCTTGGTTCTGTAGTTGCCTCTCTTTTTCTTTGTCCTTTAATTGTCGACTGTTTTTCGACTCCCGACTCTAGACTGGTGACTCCCGACTGTGTTTTCAACTCAACGAACTCTATGAACTCTATGAACTCCATGAACTCACTGAGAGGAACAGACCCGAAGAATGAAGGTCTGACCCCAGACTTCTGATCCCCAATTAAGAATTCGAGACTTTGACACCGACCTCAGGTTCCGGTATAGTAGTCTTACTAGTAAGAAAAAGGAGGTCATCATGTTGTCGGCAGCCAAGATGTCTACTAAGGGGCAGATTGTAATCCCGAAGCGTTTGCGAGACGAGCTAGGTCTTAATCCTGGAGATCCATTGGCTATGGCAGTAGATGGAGGGCGGTTAATTCTGCGAAAGATCACCTTCGATGATCTCATCCAGGAGTCACGCGAGAACTACGATGAAGGAAAGACCCTTTCCCACGAAGAAACCTTTGACGGCTTAACCTAACGTGGCAACGGCCTCTGAAGAAAGATGGAAGCTA
>JAUWPW010000060.1 GCA_030611415.1 Candidatus Bipolaricaulota bacterium | reverse complement strand
CGACTACAGGCTTAAACCCAAGGAGCGCTCCAGAATTCGAGCGCGTCTTCGGGTGAAGTATGGCATTGAAACAAATGACGTGGTTCTATTCGTAGGTGCACGCATTGTACCCAACAAGCAGACAGAATTAGCGGGGCACCTTACCGCCGTGCTGCAGAGTGTACAACATGAGATGATCGGGAAAAGGCTTTACCACGGCGGGGTGTTCTCAGAGAAAAGTCGAGTAGTGCTTGTCCTTGCCGGTCGACCTGAGCGCACTTTCATTGAATACCAAAGGAAGCTCTTTGGGCTTTTGGATAGACTAAATATTGTCTGGATATATGCAGGGAACGACGTTCGCCCGTATCGTTACGAAGACGAAGGGCTCTATTCACTATATCCCGATTGGTATGCTATCGCTGACTTCGTCTTGTACACCACAGGCTGGGAAGGGTTTGGCAACCAGCTCCTAGAGGCATTTGCCGCCGAACTGCCCGTAGCAGTGTTTGAATACCCGGTGTTCAAGGAGGATATTGCTCCGAAGGGCGTTGAGGTGGTGTCTCTGGGAGACATGCTCCTGCCGGAGTTAGACTCAATGGGCCTTGTTCAGATTTCCCCCGAAGTGCTGGCCCGAGCTGCTCCCAAGATAATGACGCTTCTCACCAGCCCTGAGAAGCGGCAAAGCGTCACGAGCCACAACATTACAGTGGGGAAGAAGTACTTCAGCTACGATGTTCTTCGAGCCCACTTGAACGACGCGATAGAGTGGGCTGGTTCGATTGGCTCCTAGAGTACAGTGTTTATCTTTAGCAGCTGTTGGTCTCAGGACTAACATGTCAACCCTCCCGCAAGAGCTATTGTATGGTCAAAGACATATGTGCTAATGTACAGATAGTCTACGCTGATACCGGGCAACTACCTATTTAGACGGGGGACAGAATTCAAAGATATGAATAGAAATACCCAAGATTCTGAAGAAGCCTACGCGACTTCGCTAAATGAACCTCTCGCAGAGGCAGGCGATATAGGGGAAGCTGACATAGTAGTTGGCCTCCCTTTCCAAAATGAATCCGATACAATCGGGCACGTCTGCGAGACTTTAGTAAGAGGGCTTGTCCAATTTTTCCCTGATAAAAGGTGCGTCCTTGTTTGCGTTGGTGGCAAGGAGGGAGAGGAAGCCCTACAGGCGGTTCAGCAAGTCCGTCTAAAGCGAAGCATACGGCGCATTGCCTTCCTCATGAAGGATGAACTCGTGAGTGGCAAGGTGTGGACCGTGAGGGCAATAATGGAGGTAGCAAACATACTCCATGCCGACCTAGCCTTGTTTGAGGCAGACCTCAAAAGCAGAGACGTTAAGGGCGACATTGAAGGTCTGGCGCCGGAATGGGTGAGGCGTCTCCTTTTTCCAATAAGCAAGGAAGGTATGGACCTTGTTATTCCTAGGTTCAACCGTCATTACCTCGATACGCCGGGCTCAACTCACTTGGTTCGTCCTTTGCTCGCTACTATTTTCAAGCTCAAAGTAGCGGGCTTGCCAAGCTCAATACTGGGGGTCTCAAGCAGGTTAGTGAAAGGCTATCTCGACGAATCCGATATCTGGAGCGATCAGGTCGGTGAGCACGGTCTGGACATCCGGCTTATCATAACAGCTGTCACCAGCGCAGCGAATATATGCGAAACAAGCCTGGGAGTGAAAATCAACGGAAGCCACCCGGACAGTGAAACGGTGTGGAGGCAGCAGATCAGAGCAGTCTTCGAAGGGACATTGGCTAGCAAAGGGTGGTGGCAGCAGCAAGGGGACATAGTCCACCCCATAGCCATATTCGGGGAAAGAAAGAACCACTGGCCAGAAGAGGTGATAACAGACCCTATCAAGCTGATCGAGCGGTACAAAGAAGGTTTCAACGAGTTTGAAGGGTTGTACAAAGAGTTCTTATCTCGAGATGCGTCCAGAGAGTTGCGGAAGCTGCGAGGAAGTGATCCGAACGACTTCAGGTTCTCATCAGGTCTCTGGGCGGAGATCGTTTACGCTTTCCTGCTTGCTTACTGTCTAGAGCAGGAGTACACCAAGGACAACATCCTAAATGCTTTCATCCCAATCTGCTACGCCAGGGAAGCCGGATTTGCACAAGAGCTTGGCGGGTTCAAGGAAGGGTTGAGTTTTGCTTCTCCTGAGAGAGCGCAGTACTTTATAGCTTCCACAGCGGAATGGGTGATTGAGCAAAGTACTGAGGAATTCATCAAGCGGAAACCCGACTTCCTAGTGCGGTGGAGCGCGAAGGAAAAGGAACTTGAGCCGCTTTTACCCATGGTGACGTATCGCGAGTTCATACCTGGATTTCCCCTTATAGCACCCAAGGAGCTTGTCGCGCCTACCGACGAGATCGTAAGCACCGATAACATATATAAAAGTATTCTTCAGAGGTACCGAAAGGAATTCGAGGAATTTCTTCGTGATGGACTCAAATTACCGTTAGAGGCGACTTCTGATGAGATAGTCCGGAGCCTGAAGGAGCTTGTGCTCGAGGTGGAGAAGGACACGGGCGAACTTCTTTTAACCGGTGATCTCTCTACGGTGCACGGAACCATGAGTGTCGCCAGAACCATATTCCAGAGCATGCCTCACTCTCCAACCTTCTCTCTGAAGCCTGAGGTGGCCGACTGGCTCCTGGAACGCAATCCCCCCAAGAACTTGCTTATCAGATTCGGGGCAATTAGCCTAGCTGACCTCGGAGAGAAATATGGACCAAATGATATCCTGGCTCTTGCAAGTCTCTTAGAGGAGGAGGAACATACGGCAAGGGTGTGGGATTGGATAGCGGGAAACGCTCGCCCGGAGCATTTCACTCATTTAAGCATAGAGCCACTGGTAGAAAGCTGTGATGATTTCCCCATGCTTACCCAACTTAGAGAGCCATCGCGCCTGGTCAAGCTCGCCGGAAGGATCGTTATCAGCAACCTGCCCGCCGGAGCCGGCGGAGAATTCCCCAAACTACGCTATTCTCTCACAATATCTAAGAATATCGTCGAGGCTGAGAATATCGGGGAAATCTGGGAACAGTTCGCGCGGGAGAGAAAAGAATTCGGGACCAGAGTAATAAACTCACTGAAAGGCCACTGGGGAAAGGATCCTCTGTCAGCGCATAACATATTTGAAAACAAGCTCCAGAGGAAAGTAATCGAGCGTTTCAGGAAGATGATCAGTGATCTGGAAAAGGAAGGGGATCCCTCTCTACTACATCTCATGGCAAACTTGCGATACCTAGCAGATTGCTATCATCTTGCCTTGTCCCTTCCCGACGGGACATTCATCCCTTGCTCTGCTTGGACTTGGTCCAGCTACAGCTTCAAAGGCGGTAAAGGCCTGCCCACCCCACTGTCACTGCACGTAGAGAGAGACTGGGCGTCAAGGGAGTTTCTGGTGGAAATGCTCAAATCTGTAGGCGGCAGCGAGGAATACATGGACAGGAAGATCACAGAGCTTATGGGTCACGGGAGGGAATCTGAGAACCTCGCACGGTTAATCCTACCCGGATGGGAAACGGTGGAGGGGGTTACGCCGGAGCAATTGCCACGCCCGGCGGAGCCTGAAGCAGGCAAGCTGATCAGGTTCACGGGGAATCCCATTCTCCGGGCGATAGCGAAACACCCCTGGGAGTCTAAGTATGTGTTCAATCCGGGTGTTATGAAGTTGAATGGCAGGATCTACATCCTGTATCGCGCATGCGGAGAGGATGAAGTCTCTCGAATCGGGCTGGCCGTAAGCTCAGATGGCTTTCATATCGATGATAGGTTGGAGGAACCGATATTTGAACCTGGGGAAAAGTGGGAGAAGAGGGGTTGCGAGGATCCTAGGCCTGTCCTGATAAAGGAACGTATATATATGTTGTATACAGCCTATGACGGTGTCACTGCGCAGATCGCGCTAGCCTCTATCGCTCTTAACGACTTCCTAGACCGTCGATGGGGCCAGTGGAAAAGACATGGCCTTATTTTCCCAGGCTTTGAGAATAAGGATGCCACTTTGTTTCCCGAGATGTTCGACGGACGGTACGTCATGTACCATAGGATTGAGCCAAGTATTTGGGTTTCCTCATCTGAGCGTCTGGACTCTCCCTGGCCCCGGGAAGACCATCGCATACTGCTAGGCCCTGGAGCAGGAATGGCTTGGGATGGGTTCAAAATTGGCGGCGGGTGTCAGCCTATCAAGACTAAGTACGGCTGGCTGCTCATCTATCACGGTGTTGACCAATCCTTTGTCTACCGGCTGGGTGTCCTGCTGGTGGCACTGGACGATCCGGGCCAACTGGTCTATCGCTCTCCAAATCCCGTATTGGAGCCAGAAGACGTATGTGAGCTTGGCGAGGAAGGATGCTACGTTCCCAATGTAGTATTCACGTGCGGCGCTGTCCCAATTGTAGATAAGGAGGTTCTCGAGGATAATGATGAGGTTCTGGTCTACTATGGCGCGGCAGACACAGTAGCATGTGTCGCGACAGCGAAAGTATCCGACCTTATTCCTGAGGAAATCAGACGGGACAGAAACCGCGGCGGTTACAAGGAGTAACCAACGTGCACTAGGTGTTCTTCAACTTCCCCATGGTGAAGATAGGAAAGAAATACTGGTTGCGCAGAACGCAAGAAGTGCTGGAGAGGGTGGAAAGCCAATAAAGGCTCATATCACACAGACATCACACCCACATCACAGATATTGCAGAAAATGCTGTCAATGCTATAATTAGCATGGTCGAGGGTCTTGGTGGTGACTCCTTGCCTAGTCAATATTAAGGAGTGAGAAAGACACCAAAGCAAGGTATTGAAACGGGGATTTTTCCTCAATTTACGTTTGTGAACTGCCCTCGGTAATTCCCAAGCAAGGGGTCGTGGGTTCGAATCCCATCACCCGCTCCAGCGAGGAAAACCGGGGGTCCCTGAAGGGGGGCCCTCTCATTTTTCACCAAGGCATGGTTGTAGGTATGGGCGAAGGCGTGGGTGTTGGTGTTGGTTCTTCTTCTGATAGCTGGCGCGCTAATGCAGACACAAGTAATATACTCAAGAGCAATACTATAGCAATCCTCGAAATTTTCACTGTCTACCTTCAGCTCATTCGGGAAATTAACAGTCGAATGTTGTGTGGCAAGAGGGTACTCTATGTCTGTTTGTTTGTCAATCCAGGTTGCATGTTGAGACCAGGACAAGTAGGAAAGCCTTGAAATGGCGCAGCGATACACTCGCTGTATTGATTGCCTGAAAAGCGTATAGTATATCTTGGACACCGCACGCCGCTGTCTTGACAAGCTACATGGCCGTCAAACTGAGAAGGTGGCGGTGGTCTTCCTTGTCCTTTTGTCTCGCCGTCTTTGACGTCGTTTGCCAGCGATAGACTTGCGGTTCTTGCGTCTCTTGTTGGCTAGGTACTTGGATTCGTGTTTCATGTCTACTCTGGAATAGAGTTCGCGCCATTATACCATATCACGGCGTCGCTCCCAGTATGTAGCGTGCTCAAGACCAGGTGGACCGTCTCAGGGGATCGGTACCCTCAGATGCAGGTCTGAGGCTCCTCTCTCTATCGTTAGGCGTAACAGTTCGTCGACGTGCACGTTGTTAGTCTTGCCGATGCTGGCTTTCTCCTCCAATGGGCAACCTGGCGGTGACGGTACTCCCTTTGCTCACTTCACTCTGCACCTTGATAGTGCCTCCATACTCCTCCAGCACGGTCTTAGTGATCGCCAGCCCCAGCCCGATCCCCTTGGCCCTGGTGGTGAATAGCGGCTCGAAGAGCTTCCTCATGTTCTCCTCGGGGATGCCTGCCCCGGTATCAGTGAAAGAGACATCCACCCACTTAGGACCCGGGACCTCAGACTTGATCACCAGTTGGCCGCCCTCGGGCATAGCCTGGATGGCGTTGAGGATGATATTTTCCAAGGCTTCACCGAGTTGATCGGGGTCAATAGCGAGCATAGCGAGCATGGTACTATACAATGGTGCCTGATCTTATTAACATAACATACAACCACCCCTTCCAACTTTATAACTACTTCAGGGGCGCAAAACGCTTCCGTATGTAATTTGCCTCGATTCTGCCTTTGCCACAAAAAGCATACTGGTCACTTTGTGATATGTATACATGGGCTTGTTATTGCTTGAGTGCTATAATAGCCCAAAGAGCTCAGCCAGGGCGGATTTGGGGAGGGCGAAGCATAGTTTGATGAGTCAGCCTATCCGTAAGGTAGGCAAGATCATCAGGTTCGCCCTATTTAGTTGGAGTAAGTGACTGACATGAAAGTGATTGGTGTTTGTGGTTCTCCTAGAAAGGGCAACACGGAGTGGGTGCTCAGAAAACTATTGGAAGGGGTTGCCAAAGGTGGGATAGATACTGAGCTGATCTTGCTCAGGGAGAAGGACGTAAAAGGGTGCGATGGTTGCTTAACCTGCGAGGCGGGAGGTAGGCAACGAAAAGGGGTTTGCAGAATTCACGATGACATGCAGCAGATTTACCCCAAGCTG
>JAUWPW010000003.1 GCA_030611415.1 Candidatus Bipolaricaulota bacterium | reverse complement strand
CTGGCCTTTCACCCATCACCGTTTTCCGTCTTTCGACCTTGGACGTTGGACCTTGGACTTTGGACTGGCTTTATGTCACCCATCTCTCATCACCGTTTTCGGTCTTTCGACTTTGGACGTTGGACCTTGGACTTTGGACTGCTTCTATCTTACCCATCACCCATCACCCATTACTGTTTTCTAGTAACTGGGGTGCTGCTTGAACAACCCCATTAACATCAAGACCATAGTAGGAAAGCAGCTCCCCTGCTTCACCGGATTGACCAAACCTATCTCTTACTCCTACGCGCAAAACCCGTGTAGGTAGCTCACAAGCCAGGAGCTCACAGACAGCGCTTCCAAGTCCACCTATGATCTGATGCTCCTCGGCTGTGATTACGGCGCCGGTTTTCTTTGCCGAACAGAGAAGCGTCTCCCTATCAAGCGGCTTGATCGTGGAAACGTTTATCACTTCTGCGCCGATCCCTTCTTTCATCAGCTGCTCGCGTGCCTCAATTGCTACTGACACAAGGATTCCACAGGCAAAGATGGATATGTCGCTACCGCTGGCAAGAACAGACGCTTCGCCTAACTTGAAGTTGTAAGTCTCTGAATTGACGAGTGGGAATTTGGCCCGCGAAAGCCGTACGTAAACCGGCCCATCATCGTAGCTTGCTATGCATCTTGTTACCGCTCCCGCCTCTATCGCGTCCGAAGGAACAATGACTGTAATGTTGGGCAGGACGCGCATATTGTTTATGTCTTCCAGCATCTGATGGCTTGCTCCATCTTCGCCAACGGTGACTCCGGCATGCGTAGCCACAATCCTTACCGGAACCTTGGGGTAGGCGATTACCTGCCTGATCTGCTCCCAGGCCTTGCCAGCAGCAAACACGGCAAACGTGGAGACAAACGGTCTATATCCATCCATAGCAAGTCCAGCGGCAGCCCCCATCATATCCGCTTCACCAACCCCCATATTGAAGAAACGTTCAGGGAACTCCTTGGCGAAAAAGCTGGTCTTTGTCGAACCGGCAAGATCGGCAGTGAGAACAACGATTCTCTCATCACTATGACCAAGCTCGGCCAGTGTTTTTCCGTAGGCGTCGCGTGTCGCTTCCTCGCGGCCAAGCTTCACTTTGGAACACCTTCCCAATCTTTGAGAAATCTCTCGATCCCAGTATCAGTCAGTGGATGGCAAAACAGCTTTTTCAACACGGCATAGGGAACCGTAGCAATATCAGCGCCAAGAAGAGCGGCCTCAACTACATGCCGCGGATGGCGTACGCTTGCGACAATCACTTGTGTTGAAAAACCATACGTCTGGTAAATATCGAGAATCTGGGAAACAACTTCCATGCCATCTCCACCGACGTCGTCAATTCGACCAACGAATGGAGACACAAAACTGGCTCCACTCTTTGCTGCAAGTAGCGCCTGATTGGCCGAAAAAGCGAGTGTAACATTGGTGCGTATCCCTTCTCCGGAGAGTGTTTTTACTGCTTGCATGCCAGCAATTGTCATCGGAATCTTGATCACAACGTTCTTGTCGATCTTGGAAAGCTCACGCGCCTGGGCAACCATCCCAGGAGCGTCAATGGCGGTCACCTCGGCGCTCACCGGGCCATCAACCATGCCACAGATCTCAGCAATTATCTCGGTAAATGGTCGTTTCTCCCGGGAAACAAGGCTAGGATTTGTTGTGACCCCATCGATCAACCAAGCCATTTCTTTGATATCAGCCACATTTGCCGTATCAATGTAAAGCTTCACTACTCCTCCTTATGATTACATGAGAAAGACGGTCTTATCCTTACCACAGATTGAAGAGAGTCGCCGCGTTTTCAGTGGTTGTTTCTGCCACCTGTTCAGCGGAGATGTGTTTGACTTCAGCTATGGTATCAGCCACATAACGAACATAGCATGGTTCATTGCGCTTTCCACGGTAAGGAACAGGCGCGAGATAAGGGCAATCCGTCTCAAGCAAGATCTTATCAAGCGGCAATTTCTTGACCACTTTGCGCAGCGCACCATTCTTCTCAAATGTTATTGAACCGCCAATTCCTAAGTGAAACCCAAGTTCAAGGAATTCATCCGCTAGAGCACGATCCCCCAAAAAACAATGCATAACCCCGCGATAAGATGATGAAACCTCACGCAAGATTGAAAGAATGTCCCGTGTAGCTTCTCGATTATGCACAATAATTGGCAAGTCTAGCTTACGAGATAGCTCTACTTGATTTCGGAAAGCTACCCGTTGCACATCGCGGGGACAAAGATCGCGATAGAAATCCAGTCCAATCTCACCAATCGCAACCACGCGTTGGTTACGAGAAAGCCTCATCAGGCGATCGAACACCTTCTTGTTCAGCGTCTCCGCGTTGTGCGGGTGCACACCTATTGCGGCCCATAAATGTCGGTGACGTCGAGCAAGCCGAAGGTTCTTTTCACTCGACAGCAGGTCTAATCCTACTGTAATCACCGCAATTCCCGCGGTGAACGCACGGGCAATCACCGCGGCCCGCTCGCCCTCGTATTCTGATGAGTCAAGATGAGCATGACTGTCAACAAGACTTATCTTATGCTTATGCCCGATCATCAGTAGCCAATCCTTATTTTTGTAGTCAATTATCCCCAACAAATACGGATCTGTCAACCTGAACAGGGCTTCAGAACACGGAAACCCTCTCTATTTCAGCAATAGCTAGCGGAAGCGCATCGATCAGATCGCTAGGAAGAATTGATCGCTCCGCTATTTCACGAGCCAGTAGATCGGCGGTATAACCATGCAGGTAGGTTCCCAATATGGCCGCACCTTCAAGCGAAGCCCCACTCGCAAGCAAACCGGCAATTATTCCGGTTAACACATCTCCGCTTCCACCAGTAGCCAAGCCTGTGTTTCCAGTCGGATTCAAGTATACTTCACCCTTCGGGGTACCAATTGAGGTTGGCCTACCCTTAACAATAATGACCACTTCATGCTCACCCGCAAAGGTTCGGGCGACCTCAACGCGGTCTTGATCGATCTCTCCCGCCGAACGACCGATTAGCCAAGAAAGCTCGCCTGGATGTGGAGTTAAGATTGCTCGCCGCGCCACCCGTTTCAGCAAGCCCATGCGTGAAGCCAACGGGAACAAACCATCGGCATCAATAACAATGGGAATCTGTGCATGCTTAAGGACCTCCAGAACAACTTCACCTACCTCGGGGTAGCGTGATAGTCCTGGCCCCATTGCTAGCACATCGGCAGCGTCCAGCGCATGCTCCATTTCTGCGGCCGCCTGTGGCATAAGGTGCCCATCTTGATCTGGCAAGGGAAGGGCGATCACCTCAGGGAGTGCCGCCTCAAATATCCCGCTGAGGCTTGCCGGGCAAGCCAAGGTAACAAGACCCGCTCCGCTACGCAATGCCCCGCGACAACAAAGAATTGCTGCTCCGGTCATTCCACGCGATCCGGCAAGGACCAACACTCGGCCAAACGTTCCTTTATGACCATTTGGTTCTCTTCTTGTCAGCAATGCCTTTGCACCAGAGGGCTGAGTCACACGAGCAAAGGGCTTGGTCTCCTTTAACACCCTACCTGGATAATCGACTGTAGCGAGCTTGATTTCACCGCAGTAGGAACGTGCCGGGTAAAGGACATGTGCCGGTTTCAAAAAATGCATCGCGATTGTAAGATCTGCGCGCAATGCCAAACCAATAGACTCACCTTGATCCGCACAGAGCCCGGAAGGAAGATCGAGTGCAATTCGTTTTGCTTTTGAGTCATTAATCAACTCTACGGCCTTGGCATACCTTCCGGTAATCGGACGATCACCGCCAATCCCAAGCAATCCATCGACTATACAATCAGACCATGCAAGCGCTTCTCTAAATGAAGATAACCCTTTGCTTGTCACGCGAAGCGTTCCTGGTGATACCTTTTCAAGTAGTTCCGCCATGAATTCAGTGGGTGGGGAAAAATCCTCCGGGGAGCAAAAAGCAAATGCACGCACCTCAATTCCATGTTGATAGAGAACCCTTGCTAATACCAGCGCATCTCCCCCATTTCCGCCCCTACCAACTGCAATCGCAACCCGCCTAACGTTGAAGCTTTTCATGAGCAGTTCAGCAGCACTACGACCAGCACTTTCCATTAAGACCTGGGATGACACCCCATCATCAATAGCCGCTCGATCAATCTGTCGACTGTTATCGCTGGTAAGTACAAGTGTCTCCTCGTTCATATCTGCCATGTTAGACTCCTGTCGTTTCCGACTGCAATTCTTGCACGATCTCTTCTACAACCTCCCAAGGTTTTCGCGCACTAACATCTATCCAGCATACTCCATGTTCTCTCCGAAACCATGCTTTTTGCCGACGAACAAGTTTCCAGGTATTACTTACGATCCGCTTCTTCATCTCTTCTGGTGTTATTTTTTTATCAAGCAGGTCAAAAACCTCGCGCACTCCAATAGTTCGATAGGCCTGACAACCTCGATTAAGTCCATTGCGCCGCAATTGCGCTACCTCATCGACTAGGCCATGACTGAGCATCTGCTCTACACGCGCGGCTATCGCCCGCCTGTGCTCATCTTTGTCGCGCTCCAGTCCAAAGACCCTGAATCTATACGGAAGGGGTGTTGCCTGTTGCTGTAGGTCGCTGATTCGCTTTCCTGTAAGTTTGTATACTTCAAGCGCGCGTATAATTCGTAGCCTATCATTTGGATGAATCCGTCTTGCTGATACCGGATCAACAGCAGAAAGCTCATGGTAGATATCATCCAAACAACACTGTTCCAGAGCCCGTCGCAGTTCCCCATTGGCGGATGGACCTGCAAAAATGCCGTGAAGAATTGCACTCAAATAGAGCGTTCCTCCACCAACTATCAGCGGGACATGCCCTCTGTCCTGGATCTGTTCAATCAGTCTATCGACACTCATGCGAAAGGACATTACATCGTAATTCTCATCGATCCCAACAGTACCAACTAAATGGTGACGAATACCTCGCTGTGCATGAAGTGGAAGCCTGGCTGTAGCGATCTGTAAACCACGGAAGAATGCACGTGAATCCGCAGAGATTACCTCACCATTTATTCGTGTTGCGACCTCAACAGCGATAGCACTCTTTCCTATTGCGGTTGAACCAAGTATTACCACAACAAAACCGCTGGACACCCTGGCTGAACCAAGAACGCCCACAGGGCTATTCCTCTGCTAACAATAGCTCGCGGAAGCGCTTCAACTCGGCACGGCGAGAGGGGTGTTTGAGCTTCTCGATCGCTTTGATCTCGATCTGTCGTACCCGCTCACGAGTGATGTTAAACTTTAGCGAAACTTCCTTAAGGGTACGTGGATGACTATCCTCAAGGCCATAGCGGAGCCTCAGGATCTCGCCTTCACGCTCATCAAGCTGGTTAAGAGCTCGGTCCAACTGTTCCTTTAAGAACAAACGAAATGTCTCCTTAGTTGGGGAAGGTGAACTTGGATCCTCAATAAAATCGCCCAATGTGTCCTCATTCTCTTCACCTATTGGTCGCTCCAAAGAGGTTGTATACTGAGAGACGTTCTCCACTCTCTTGATCTTGTCAATTGACATTCCCGTCAACCGCGACAAGTCCTCCAAGGTAGGAGTGGCACCATGCTTCTGTGTATACTCGCGTTTAGCCCTCTTCAACTCACGTACAGTTTCGATCATATGTACAGGAACACGGATTGTTCGTGATTGATCGGCAATGGCGCGAGTAACAGCCTGACGGATCCACCAAGTAGCATAAGTAGAGAATTTGAACCCGCGAGCATAATCGAATTTCTCTACCGCTTTCATCAATCCCATGTTCCCTTCCTGAATCAGATCGAGAAAGGACAATCCGCGGTTCATGTAGCGTTTGGCGATCGAGACAACTAAACGCAGATTAGACACGGTAAGCATTTCCCGTGCTTCTCTCCCTGTCTGTACCATCTCGCCTAATTCGTTCTTCTCTTTATCGGAAAGAAGGCTCATTCCATGATCTTCAGCTAGCTTTGCATGTTCAAGTCGATCGGTGCTGTATACCCCGGTTTCCATACTCATCGCCAGCTCAACTTCTTCTTCTCTGGTCAATAATGGCACTTTCCCTATCTCTCGCAGATAGGTCTTCACGGGATCGTCTCGTGCTCTGGAACGCTTCACCTCTTCTAGAAGCCTTGATTTCTCTAAATTGTGTGCTTCAACTGAGTTTTCGTCTTCCAAGAGCAATTCATCGACGGCCTCTTGCTTGCCAAGATCTAACGTGCTACTGCCACTAGCCTCGGACTTAGCCTCTGAGGAAGTGATCCCTGGCAAATCTACTGCATTGGAGTGTTCCATATTAATCGGGGCATCAGTTTCAGGAAGGGGCTGATCAAGATAGCCTCCCTGCTTTGTTTCCAGCTCAGCGTCATCATGCTTAGCTCTTCCCATAAGTCCCCCTTCTCGAAAGCTTCTTTGCTACCAAATCGCTGTACGCTCGTTGTAACAGATCGATCTTGTTATGATCTGCGGATTCCTCAGCCTGTTTGATCTTCTGTCGCAATTTGGATAACTGCTTCTCAATATTTGGTAACCTAACTAGTCGCAACAGTGCATCTTGCAACGCTTTTTCGGCATCACTAAACACAATTGGAGCAAGGGCAAGATAACTCGCCTTCCGCGCCTGCTCTTCGTCAAGCTCCTCAATCAGATTGGAAGGATCTGATGATTCTTCTGCGTTAGCGAAGACCTCTACAATTGGCTTGTACTCAGGTGAGAAATCATCTGGTGTAGCCAACTCCACAACCTGGCTCCATAACACTTCTCCTCGCAACAGAAGGCAAAGGATCACTTCTTCCTCGTTCCATCCTCGTCCTTTTTCACTTGTTTCTCGCACAATTCGTGTGTGGGGTCGTGTTCTAGAAAGATCTTGCCTCAGTTCATCCACCGGAAGCTGAAGACCCTCAGCCAGAAGCTTGGTGATCTCCTGTCGCAATGGGAGGCTCACAATCCCTTGATAGAACGCCCTCGACTCTTCCAGGGCTCCCTCCTTTCCAGCAATAGTAGATAGGTCATAGCGAAGTTCAAGCGATCTCACAAAGAAATGATGGAAAGGAGTTGACTCATCAACAACGGCAAGCATGCCCTTCGCTCCTTCGCGGCTCACGAAGCTATCAGGATCTTCCCCGATAGGAAGCTCGGCAACACGAACGTTAAGACCACTGTTACGCAGGATTCTCATCCCGCGCAGTGAAGCTGCTCCGCCTGCTGCATCACGATCATAGGCAATCACTACTTCATCCGCGAAACGCGCAAGGAGATCCGCTTGTCTCTGGGTCAGGGCTGTTCCCATACTCCCCACAACATGCTTAATACCGGCAATGCTAACCGAAATAACATCGGTGTATCCCTCAACAAGAATTGCCGTGCGACAACTGCTTATCTCTTCTCTCGCCCACAAAAGACCGTACAGTTGTCGGCCCTTGTCAAACAAAGGATTTTGCGACGAGTTCAAGTACTTCGGTTCACCCTCAAAGGCACGCCCGCCAAAAGCAATCGGCCGACCGGAAAGGTCATAAATAGGGAAAATTACCCTATCCCGAAAACGGTCATAACACCGATCTTCTCTCTTCACTAACAGACCAAGGCGTATTAGGGTTTCAACTCTGTATCGCTTGCCAAACTCCCTCTTTAGTCGATCCCAACCAGGAAGCGCATACCCAAGGCAAAACTGTTTCCAAACCTCTTGCTTGTACCCACGCTTGAGCAGATACTCCCGTGCCTTTTCCCCGGCAGGGTTATTGGTAAGATTGTCGGCAAAGTATGCTGCCACCTCGGCAATGATTTCTCGTAGAGGCTCTTTCTCGCCATCGTCCCGTCGTCGCAAGGAAACGCCAGCTTCTGCCGCCAATCGCTCAAGTGCCTCAGGGAATGATATCCGCTCGATCTTCATCAGGAAAGAGAACAAATCTCCTCCCTCGCCACACCCAAAACAGTGCCATAATCCCTTTTGCGGGTTAACCACCAATGATGGAGTATCATCCGAGTGAAAAGGACAACGTCCTTTATAGCTTGCCCCTGTCTTTGTGAGAGAAACGTAACGAGAGATCACGCCTACCATATCAACTCGTTCCTTGACCATCTGAACATCAAGCCGGTCTTTGTTCATGACGGCACTAGGTTACGAAGAAACGGGTTCGTCCTTCTTTCCCTATCAAGCGTTGTTGTCTCACCATGTCCGGGATAAATCCGATAGTCACCATCAAGCGCAACAATCCGTTTAAGGGACTGTATCATCTTAGGCATTGACCCGCTGGGCAAATCGGTTCTACCGATAGATCCGGCAAATAGAAGATCTCCTGAAAAAAGGACGCCATCTCCCAGCAAAGCTATGCTGCCAGGAGAATGTCCAGGAACATGCAATACGCTCAATGCACCAGCGATCTTGTCTCCTTCCTTCAGATAACGGTCGATTGCTGCATGCCCGGGATAAGAACGGTCAACAAGAGGAAGATCGTCCCGATGCAGAAAGATCCTTGCTCCTTGCTTCTTCAACGCCCAATTACCACCCACATGATCGAAATGACCATGTGTATTTACAACTAGATCAACCCTTCGGTCGCCAATAAACGAAAAAAGCTTGGCGTTTGGCTCAGCCGGATCCACCAGTACAATAACTCCCAAAATGTCTATGAGATAACAGTTCGTCGCAAGCTGTCCTAGGCAAACCGATTCAATTCGCATTGCCTACCCCTCGTGCCTTAAGCCCGCGCTACCGTGAGAACAAAGATCGCCTTGTATCCGCCTGTTCTCAAGGTACGTGAACATTCCTCCACTGTTGAACCAGTCGTGTATATATCATCAATCAAAAGGACTCTTTCTTTCCCAGATTTTACCACGGCGAAAGCTCCGTGCAAGTTTGCCTTTCGTTTATTGGCAGAGAGAGTCGTTTGCGCTGTGGTGTCTCTGTTCTTCAATAATACTCCGCAAACAGGGATGTTTGCCATGTGTCCCACACTAAGCGCAAGCAGTCGCGCTTGGTTGAACCCACGCAGCCGAAGCGCACGTCGACTCATAGGCACATATGTAATCAGGTCAATCGCCCGGAACGGTTGTTCAGTATTAAGATAGGAAGCCATACGAGTAGAAAGAAAACGGGTGATTGCCCGTTCACGCCCAAACTTAAGCGCCCGCACAAGTTCTCCCCACCCACTGTTGTAGGGACCAAGTGAACGCGCAAGATCAAAGCCCCAGCTGCTGGTTCCACAACCTCGACACAAATCCGCGCTTGGATCATCAAGTGACCCCTGGCAACGGTAGCACCGCGCTCCTTGCAATGAGGGTAGCTCACTCGCGCAATTATCGCACACCACTTGCATTGCATCGGTTGCCTCCCCACATAAAAGACAGTATGGCGGGAAGAGAAGCGATAGTACGTTATTGGCAGTTTTCTTCAGCCAGCTCCCGTCATAGCAATGTGGCCACTCGCAGGAGCTGGTTCGTGTATCCCCATTCATTGTCGTAAAAGGTCACAACCTTGAGAAGAGTTTTATCAACCACGCGAGTACAGGACAGATCGACAACACTTGCCCGCGGATCACCTATAATGTCACTTGAGACAAGAGGATCATCGCTTATTCCAAGAACTCCTACAAGCTTGCCATCGGCATAACGACGGAAAGCATCGTTTACTTCATCGATACTAACCTCTTGTTTCATCTCGGCAACGAAGTCACTCGCCGCACCTGTGGGGACGGGAACGCGCAATGCTATTCCATCCATCTTTCCAGTCAGCGCGGGGATTACCTTGGTGGTAGCTGTGGCAGCACCAGTCGTAGTAGGAACGATGTTTATCGCAGCGGCTCTGCCACGAGTGAGCTTGCTCGAAGCTGAATCAACAATGGTCTGACCACTTGTGTAAGCATGCACAGTGGTCAAGAAAGCGTGCACGATCCCATACTCCTGTTCGAGCACGTACGCAACAGGAGCCAGTGAATTGGTCGTACAGGATGCAGCAGAAACGATTCTGTGCACTTTAGGATCGTAAATTTCCTCATTTACCCCATAAACAATCTGCGGGATTTTCTCCGCTCCGTCTCCCTTGGGAGGCACGGAGAGAAGAACCTGTTTCGCCCCTGCAGAAAGGTGCCGCGACGCACCCTTCTTGCCATCATAAGAGAGGAAGATCCCCGTCGCTTCCACGACCAAGTCAACACCTTTCTCCTTCCATGGGAGCTTGTCGGGGTCACGCTCTGCAAGAAGTGGAATGAACACACCATCAACTTCTATCCCCCCTTCCTTAGGGGTCACGTTCTTGGAGTAACGTCCGTAGACTGAGTCGTACTTTAAGAAATAGGCCAATGCCTTTGCTTCAAGCCGAGTGTCATTCAGCGCCACGATCTCTATGTCTTTCCCGCCAAAGGCAAGGCGAAGGAACATCCGCCCAATCCGCCCAAGCCCGTTGATTGCAACCCTCTTCACAATACAGCCTCCTTCTCCTCATATTCCTTTACCATTCCTATGAAGTAACGATGAATCCGCATATCGCTGGTTAGCTCCGGGTGAAAGCTTGCTACAAGTACATTCCCTTGACGAGCCATCACCGCCGCACCTTCATGCTTTGCCAGCACCGTCACACCATTCCCTATCCGGGTGATATAGGGAGCACGAATGAAGACCGCTGGAAAGTCATCCGCGACTCCCTTTACGCAAAGCATGGTCTCAAAGCTATCAACCTGTCGTCCGGAAGCGTTACGCGCTACGGTAATATCAATAGCCTGTACGTAAGCATCTTCCTGCCCCTCTATTTCGCCTGCCAACAGAATCATCCCAGCGCAGGTCCCAAATACTGGGAACCCTTTGCTCACCAGCTCACCCACCTTAGTTAGTAGGTGACCACGAGATAAAAGGGAGATAGTAGTTGACTCACCTCCGGGAAGGATGAGTCCTGAAAGTCCTGAAAGCTCTCCAACTTTCTTCACCCTCCTGCCATCGATCCCTAACTGAGACAAAATACTAAGGTGCTCTCGCACAGCCCCCTGTACGGCAAGGACTCCGACTCTCACCTAGCGGACCTGCATCATCTCGTGCGGAGGAATCTCATCGATGGAAATCCCAACCATTGCTTCGCCGAGTCCTTCGGAGACACTAGCAACAATTCCCGGTTCCTTGTAGTGGGTTGTTGCTTCGACAATCGCGCGCGCCCGCTTTTCGGGATCACCAGACTTGAACACGCCACTACCAACAAAGATTCCATCGCAGCCAAGCTGCATCATCATCGCTGCATCGGAAGGAGTGGCTATCCCACCAGCAGCGAAATTCACCACGGGGAGCTTTCCTTTCTCACGGATAGCAAGCAGGATTTGGTAAGGGGCCCCCATTTCCTTAGCTATGCTCATCAGTTCTCCTGTAGGAGCACTTAACACCAACCGTATCTGTTTATTCATCAGGCGCATGTGTCTTACTGCTTCCACAACATTGCCTGTGCCTGGCTCACCTTTAGTGCGAATCATTGCTGCCCCTTCAGCAATCCGCCGACAGGCCTCTCCCAGATTGCGCGCCCCACAAACAAACGGAACGGTAAATGCCCATTTATCTATGTGGTACTGCGGATCCGCAGGTGTAAGAACCTCTGATTCATCTATATAATCTACTTCGAGCGCTTCCAACACCTGGGCTTCCACAAAGTGCCCAATTCGTGCTTTGGCCATCACTGGAATGGAAACCGCGGCAAGAATCTCCTTTACCCTTGTTGGGTCAGCCATGCGAGCAACTCCACCCTGAGCACGGATATCAGCCGGAACTCGCTCCAACGACATTACGGCAACTGCGCCAGCTTGTTCTGCTATTATCGCTTGCTCGGCAGTGGTGACATCCATAATTACGCCACCCTTCAACATTTCCGCAAGACCACTTTTTACGCGATACGTACCTTTTTCTACCATATACACTCACCTCTTAGCTACGCTAAACATAAATTATATCCTCTAAGCGAATAGAAAAAAGGGCAAAAGACAGTAAATCTAGCAACGCCCCTTTGCGTCTCTTAACCCTCTCGAGATGATTTGTCTCCCCAGTTGAGCTTTTCCTCTAACACCTTGAAAAAAGAAGGACCGTTGTTCATGCGCACAAGCCGAGTGGGCAACTTAGCTCGCTCCACCGTCACTTCTCCACCTGAGTGAAGATCAAGGAAGAAATCACCATCTACAAACACACTCACTTCTGAATGTGCCCTAATGAGCAAGGCCTCTGTTGGGGGAAAGACAACCGATCGCAATCCCAGCCTATGTGTAGCGATCGGTGTCGCCATAAGGCACGCCATCGGCGGAACAATCACCGCTCCGCCACCGGACAAGCTGTATGCCGTAGAGCCAGTGGCAGTTGATATTACCAGGCCATCACCAGGATATGTAGCTACTACGCCGTCGCTCGAAAACAGTTCAATCTCGCAAAAACGAATTCGAGCCGGAGCAGTGACGGCAACATCATTTAGCGCAGTCCCTTGCTTGCTGCCAATGGTGATAGCAAGCCTCATCCTTTCCTCAATCACAAAATCATCACGCAATATCCCTTCCAGGGCAACCGTCAATAATGGTGCTCTTGCTTGTGTAAGAAACCCGAGGCTTCCCAGGTTTGCTCCCAGGATAGGTATGGCAGAATCCGCGAACAGAGACGCGGCACGCAGCACAGTCCCATCCCCACCTAGAGCAACAGCTATTGCCCCCTCTACATCCAAGCGCCGCGGTCTCTCTTTTTCCAGGGCAATTGTATTGATCCCTTTTAGGCTGCACCATGCTTTTAGTACGGCAAGGGTACGTAGAGAGTCCGGTTTTTCAGTGTTGGCAACAATGTAAATCGTATGAATTTCCATCGCTCTTATCCCACCTAAAAATCTACTGCCGGATTAAAGTCATCAACGCTTTATGTACTTCCAACGGCAGAGTATCCGTTCCAATATATCAATTCCCACATACAGTACAAGCCCAAGGAATGCCATTGCAATTATCCCGGCAAACGCCCGGTCACGCCCGAACAGCATATATCGCTTAATAAAACTCCCTAATCCCATCCCTTGAGCAGTGTTTGTCTCAGCGATATATAGAAAAGCTATCCCTACTCCTATGCCCACACGTACACTGGTCAGAATGCTGGGGAGCGTAGCAGGAAAGATCACATGTCGATACACCTGCCAGCGGTTTGCGCCAGCAGATAGAACACTTACCAAGTGCTCTTCGCTTATATTCTTGGCTGCTCCACGGGCAGAGACAAGAACTTGAAAAAAAAGCACGATAGCAACAATCGCAACTTTAGTAGCGCTCCCCGTACCAAAAATGAGAAACAAGAATAGTATGAGTGCCACCTGGGGAATTGGATACATAATATAGATCATTGGTGAAACGAACGTATCAACTGAACGCTCGTGACCAATAACAAGACCTAAAGGAACTGCGGCAACAAGAGCAATGAGCATCGCCATCACAAGTCGCCAGGCACTCGCCAGGAAATGTCGCTGCAACTCTGCCCCATTCTTAACTACCTGTGATAGAGCCTCGTAAGGACCAGGAAGAACAGAACCAGAGTTAATTGTGTTTATCGTAATACTTGCCACTTCCCACAAAAGCAACAAGAAGATAATGCTGCAAATGTAAATCAGGACCTGCTTCATCTCTCTAGCTCCTCCCTTAATCTGCAAACTGTCCTATCAAATGCCTCGGTTTGACGATAATCAAGGGATCCTACTTCTCGGTTAGCCACTCTTGCTTTGATGCGCGCCGGTTTTTCGGTAAGAACGATTATTTCTTGCCCGAGGAAGGCCGCTTCTTCAATGTCATGAGTAACAAGGATTAGCGTAAAACCGCGGTCCTTCCATAAGGTGAGGAATAAATCTTGGATCTTCTCACGGGTAAGGGTATCAAGTGACGCAAGTGGCTCATCCATTAACAAAACCGATGGTGAGATGGAAAGAGCGCGAGCGATACCTACACGGCGTTTCATTCCTTCAGATAGTTCAGCGGGAAAACGGGATTTCACGTTTCTCAAACCGAGTTCCTCAAGAATATCCTGAGCATTGTGAGCTGGGTAATCCCCAGACAGAATAAGGCTCAAGTTGGCATTCTGCCAGACCGTTTTCCACGGTAGAAGTCCTGCGTTCTGTAAGATCAGGGCTACATTCCGCCGTGGACCAGCTACCTGCTCCTTGCCTATTCTTACGCTCCCTTCACTGGGAGTAAGCAACCCAGAAAGCGCGAATAACAGTGTGGTTTTCCCACACCCTGATGGGCCAATAAACGCCAAGCTTTCGCTTTGCCCCAAACGAAAACTAACCCCTTCTACTGCCCGTAGTTTCCGGTCAGAGGAACCGTAATCAATGATGAGATTATCAACTTCTATCATTGCAAGAAGTGATCAGTTGTTACTTCTTCGTAGGAAGGACATTGCCATTTGTCATGTTTACCAGCTACCCACAAACGTGCGTTTTCGTACTCCTTTTCGGAAAGCATCTGCGGTTGTGGAAAATGAGGAATCTCAAAGTTGTCCATAATCCCAACTGGAACATCCTCTTTTTTCCAACCAGGGAAAAATAGAGTAAGCGCCTCATTAGTCCCCATTTCGATCACTTCCTCTCGGCCTGACTCGTTAAGCATTCTCACTGCTTCACGATATGCCGCGTAAAAACGTTCGACAAGCTCTGTCTTCTGCTCAATGACGGCACGTCGGAAAACGATAATACTGGGTAGAAGGTCAACACCATCAAAATCGGACAGATGCACAAGAGGGTTGTTCACATTAGCCGGCAAGTAGTTATTAAGGTAAGTAATGTATGGTTCGGGCAGAACAGCGGCATAGACACAGCCCATGGAAAGAAACGCTGCCAGCTGGAGCATGTCATTCCAATAAGAGTAGTACTTATCTGAATCAACCGGGTAGCCAAGGCTATCAAGAAGCGTGTCTATGTGATACTCAATATCGCTTGACTCAAGAATAGCGATTGACTTGAGATCGCTTCCTCGTTGTGTGCGTGCAAGGAGAGCACCTACCGAATCTATGCCAAAATAGCTTTGGGAGAGAAGGGCGAGGCTTCCCGTCGCTTCACTTTGGTAGGCAGTGCTAGTAATCACGATATCGGTTCCAATAGATGCTAGCATGATAGCAAGCGTTACACCACAAACCATTCCATCAATGTCTCCAGCGTACATGGCCAAGTTGCGCGCTTCATTATCACTCAGCCCAATGAGATCAACCCTTAAGCCATAGGTTTCGAACAACTCCCACTCTTGAGCAAGGGCAACCGGAAGAGACCCCATCACCGGAGGAAGGCTAATACGAAGTCGAGGAAGATCGGCACTCACGGCACATGAACAAAACGCGGCAAGAATAACAAGAGTTACTGCAAACCTAATGTGGTGACGAATAGACAACATATATCTCCTTCCTCAATCAACGCTGGCACCAATCAATTCTATACCCTAGCGCCATATTATAACAACAAATGCCTTGCCTTCATCACCCAGTTGTGCTATACTGGCAATCTATAAAAGGAGGTGTTCGATGCTGTTATCAACCTACCTGCTTCTTGGTTTCTTCTGGACCTTCTGGATGTTTGCATTTGCTGGTTGCTGGTGCAATTGGTGCGGTTAGAGTCCAAAAGATACATTGCCTGAGAGCTGACTATAAAGGATTTGTATTGATGAGCCTAGGCTTCTCGAAGCGAGGAGGAGTTATTAGCCTCCTCGTTCTTGTTATTATCGCTTTTGCTGCTATCATGAGCTGTGGACAAGGTGGTATAGAAACCGGACTTGATCCCGACCTTTCCACACAGCTATCTGTTCAAGTAAATGGACAAAGGCTAGACCTTTTCTTGGTCTACTTGAACAAACGTGCTTTCAATAGCGAGATTTCAGAGAACTTGAGTCACGCGCTTTCCCTGTATAAAGAAGCTAATGCGCTGTACGTTAATCCGACAGTCAAACAAGTCGTAGATTCTTTTGACTTCTTCCCGAGTTACCTTAGCATTGAGCAAGAAGGAAGTCCACCCTTTTTCCCCACATCTGAAGACTGGGTAGAAATCACCGAAGGGTTCCTTGCGGGCAAGTTCGAGCCCCATCCAAGCGGGCTTGAACATGGATCTTGCAGTATAGGGGTATTGGTTATGGGGGACCACATCGACCCTACACAACCCTTTTGGGCTGTGTATGATAGCACAAGAGCGCGCTTCGACATCATCGAGAAACCGCGGGCAAACGTCACGACACAGAAACCGCCCACCATCCCTATAAATGAGGTCGAACTTGCTCTACAAAAACAGATTGCGATATTAAAGGATGAACTGACGGAACAGGGCAGTTTTTCCGCAGAGGGAATAGCTAGCCTGGTTGATCTGTCTCCATCTCTAGTAAGAACAATTGTCATCAAACACGACGGTGAAATACTGCACCTTCTTCTCGTACTGCTGGAAGAACAGATAAATGAGAGTGCGCTGGAGGCTGATCTCTTGTCAGCCGTTCAACCCTTCATCGGGACAGGGGGAATAATGGTGTGGGCCATTTCGCCAACCGGAGCACACTTTACTCCTTACTACTTCTGGGTAGAGCAGTCAACGATCCCTTACTACTTTGTTATGACTTCCTCTTTTTCCGAGATGACTACAGGGTTTTGTAAGATAAGCTATATAGAAGTGGGCGAAGTAGCAGCCGGTGTAATTATTCTCCCACACAAGCTTGATTCACTCGCGCAGTTTACCTTAAACTACGGAAGCACAAAGACCATCTTCAACTCTCTAGAGTGACCTGCCTATCTCTAACAACTAAGCAAGATGAACCAATGGATATCCCCATTGTACTTGCCTCAGGCTCACCGCGACGAATCGAACTCCTCAAGAAGATTACCTCCAGGTTTGTTCCTATCGCAAGCAAGATTGACGAAAAAGTCGATGGAACGCCAGAAGAACAGGCAATCACTGCCGCACACAATAAAGTGCGGCAAATAGCACAAAAACACGAAGGAATAATAGTTGGTGCGGATACAATAGTTGTTGTGGATGACGAAATCCTTGGAAAACCAAACTCGCGTGAACAAGCACGCAGGATGTTAACAAAGCTAAGCGCCAGGGAACACACGGTCATCACAGGGCTGTACATCTTATCAACCAAAACCAAACAGCACAGGCAAGCCTGTGAAAAAACGAGGGTTCATTTCTGTGCTCTTACTAAGGACCAGATCGAGGCGTATCTCGACACCGGCGAATATGCGGACAAGGCTGGTGCATACGGGATTCAGGGACAAGGAGCACTATTCATCGACCGAATCTGTGGTGATTTCTTCAACGTCATGGGACTTCCTGTTTGCAAGCTCTACCTGCTACTAAGAGAAATGGGAGTCAGGCTGGAACTGGAAAACAATAACGAGTGATGAGTTCGTTGAGTTCGTTGAGTTGAAGACATGGTCGGGAGCCGAGAAAAGACAAGTTGAATAGTTGATTTGTTGAATAGTTGATTGTTTTTATTCGTTCAATTGGTTAAGCAAGGAAGGGCGAACTGAGAACTGATCACTGATAACTGCCTTTCTTCCTGAGAACTGAGAACTGATAACTGTAATGCATGAAAAACACAGGATTGCAGCATTGTCAACCACTCCCAGACTTGCTATAATGCCGCACTAGCTATAGCTTTCCTTTCAGGGGGAAATAAGAGTCTTTGACAAGAGATGCTAAGCGACACTACAACATGAAGAAACTATTACCATTTGTACTTGTTATCGCGTTAGCGATTGTATTTTCTATCAACCGTTTCTTCTTCCCTTCACCACCGGTTGAATTTCAGGACCGCCGTGAGATGATGGATACGTTGGTCACAATCACCGTATATGCTCCAGATGAAGAAACAGCTGAGACGGCCATTGATGCTGCCTTCAACCGCATGTCAGAGATCGAACAAATCGCTTCAATCTACGATAGCAATTCGGAGGCATTCCATCTCAACCTTCAAGGTCAATTGGACAATCCTTCTCCTGAGCTGTGGGAGATTATCACAACGGCTAAGGAATACTACGAGCTGACCAAGGGCACATTTGACATTACCGTCGAGCCCCTGCTCGAGCTGTGGCGCTACAAGCCGGATAGTCAAGAACAATTCTGGGAGCTTGATCCATCAGAACAGCAAGAGATTATTGCAAACACGCTACCTCTTATTGGAGCAGACAAGATTAGGCTCTCTACCATGCCACATTATTCGGTCTCCCTAGAGCCTGGGATGAAAATCACACTGGGTGGTCTAGCCAAAGGATACATTGTCGATCAAGGATTGGCTGCGCTACGAGATGCGGGAATACAACATGCTCTAATCAATGCAGGCGGCGACATCGGTGTATTTGGAGGCAAACCTACAGGAAAGTGGGAAATAGTATTACGTGATCCGAACGATTCTGATAACTACCTTGCACGCTTCCTGCTCAGTGATGGTGCCCTGGCAACATCAGGTAACTACGAACGGCACTTCGACAAGGAAGCAGAAGTAGGACACATCATGGATCCAAGAACCGGCTACTCCTCTCACGGTTCTTCCAGTGCTACCGTGATCTCCCCAACCTGCGTACAGGCTGACTGTCTAGCTACTGCTACGTTTGTCCTTGGCCCAACCGAAGGAATCACGCTTGTAGATTCCTTACCTTACGTAGAGGCTCTAATTGTAGATTACGAGGAACCCAGCCGGATCTACAAGTCAAACGGACTAAGCATGTATGAACACAAGAAGAACGACAATCTATGAACATGCATGTTCTTGAAGTACTAGGATTGAGGCACCGAACAGGAGTGCATCCGCCGGCGCGTAAGTCGGCCAGATCAAAAGCGATAGAACACATGCCTCTGGCCAGTAAGGTTATCCTTCCTTTGCAACAGCATATTGGCGCTTGTGCCAAGGCAGCAGTAAAGCGAGGCGACGAGGTCAAGGTAGGGCAAGTGATCGCTGAATCCGATGGCTTTGTCTCGGCACCGATACATGCCACTATCTCGGGAACAGTAAAGCAAATCACTACCATAACAAGCCCAGTGACAGGGCAGCCTGTCCCTGCAATAATCATTGAATCAGATGGAAAAGATGAATGGATTGAGCTTGCCCCTGCCGATCCCGAGAATCTATCAAATGAGCAAATCCTGACAAGAATCCAGAATGCAGGGATTGTAGGGATGGGTGGAGCGACATTTCCAACTCATGTAAAACTTAAGCCACCGCCACAGAAACACATTCATACATTGATTGTTAATGGAGCGGAATGCGAACCTTATATCACTGCCGATGATCGCCTGATGCTTGAAGAAGCTGACAGAATCATCGCTGGCCTCAAGATTGTAATGCAAGTTCTCTCCGTAACAAGAGCCCATATCGCAATTGAGGATAACAAACCACAGGCAATCGAGCGAATGCGCAAAGCCCTGGCTCAATTGTCCCCACCTGAGAGAATAACCGTTGTCGCGGTTGCGGCAAGATATCCCATGGGAGCAGAGAAGACGCTCGTTAAGTCAATTCTCCATGCTGAGGTTCCAGAGGGAGGGCTTCCGATGGATGTAGGAGCTCTTGTCCAAAACGTAGCAACCCTGGCTGCAATCTATGACGCGGTAACGCTTGGAAAGCCGCTTGTTGAACGCGTGGTCACGGTTGCGGGCATGGTAAGCGAACCGAAGAACCTTATCGCTCGCTTTGGAACAGCTGCATCATCCTTGATTGAGCTCTGTGGAGAACCAGACACATCTATAGACCAAATGATTTTCGGTGGCCCAATGATGGGGATTGCGCAACCATCGTATGATTCTCCAATAATCAAGGGAACAAACTGCGTGCTCCTAAACAGAAGCGATTTCCGCGACGAACATTCATGTATCCGTTGCGGTCGGTGCATCGATAGCTGCCCCATGGGACTGATGCCCTTGATGTTCGTTAACTGCGTCAAGAAAGGAGAATACGAAACATTGCCCAACTATCACATTGCGAACTGCGTTGAATGCGGAGCATGCGCATACAACTGCCCTGCAAACATCCCGCTTGTCTCCTACATCAAGACCGGGAAGACTGAATTGCAAAAGCGGGGGGTAAAGTGATGCATAACGTGAGCAAACTTGTGCTGTCTCCTGCTCCTCACCTGCGAGGAAATGCATCGATCAGCAGAGACATGTACATTGTAACATTGGCACTCTTGCTCCCCTGCGCGGGGGCAGTATATTTCTTTGGGCTGTATGTCCTACTCATGCTCGCTACTGGAGTGCTATGCGCCGTACTAACTGAATACGTCGCCAAATTGATGCGCCGCCAACCATTTCTCATGGACGGAAGCGCCATCGTTACCGGAATTCTATTGGTTCTGGTAATGCCCCCTCGCACACCATTATGGATTATCGCAGTAGGATCGGTGTTCTCCATTGCCATTGCCAAGGAAGCATTTGGCGGATTGGGACATAACATATTCAATCCGGCGCTAGCTGGAAGAGCATTTGTTACCCTCTCATTTGCAAGTGCGTTGACCCGATGGATTGCACCGGTAAGCTCATTCATGGCAGATGGGGTTACTGCAGCGACACCACTTGGTGAAGGATTTGTCACTACCCTCAACAACGGTGCCCTATACAAAGCTCTATTCCTAGGAAACGTTGCCGGTAGTGTGGGAGAAACTTCTGTTCTGTTGATCCTAATTGGTGGAGCAATCCTACTCGCATTTGGTCTGATCAAATGGCACGTACCGGTTTTCTACATTGGCACAGTCTTCCTCTTAAGCTGGATCATGGGGCAAGATCCACTATTCCATATTCTAGCAGGAGGATTGATGCTTGGGGCATTCTTCATGGCAACAGATTATGTAACAAGCCCCATCACCACCAGAGGAAAAATCATCTTTGCAGTCGGAGCAGGAATACTAGTTGTGGTGATCAGAGTGCTGGGAACCATGCCCGAAGGGGTCTGTTACTCGATCCTGCTGATGAATGCAGTTACTCCGCTCATTGACCGCTACGTACGCCCAAAGCCGTATGGGTACATACCAACAACAAGAAAGGAGGCATAAGGTGGGGGCAAGAAAGAACGGATTTTACCCGGTCATGCTTCTGACACTCATTGTCTTCATCTCTATTGTTGCGCTTACCCTAACAAACGCAGTCACCAAGGATAAGATTGAACTCGCAAAGAAAGATGAAATCGCCGAGATGCTTATCACCTTATTCCCAAAGATGGAAGGCTTCACCTACGATGAAAAAAGTGACTTGTACATTCCTTTGGCTGAGCAACAACCACTTGGCTACGCATTTATGGCCGAGAAAAGCGGCTATGGCGGTGCAATATCAATCCTCGTTGGACTGGAACCAGATACAACACTGCGGGGGATAAGAATCATCTCTCAGCAAGAAACCCCCGGGCTAGGATCAAGGATTGCCGAGTCCTTCTTCCTTCAGCAGTTCCCGGGGCTAGCCGTGGACGATGTCGAGCTCACAAGAAAAGGAGGAGAGGTAGACGCAATTACCGGCGCTACTATCAGTTCCTCTGCCGTGGTAGAAGGAGTAAGAAAGGCCATACTCGATAAGCTAAACCAGTTAAGGAGGGAAACCTAGATGCACTCCTTCACAAAGAACTTCCTAAAAGGAATCATCCGGTCTAATCCAACGTTCATTCTCCTTTTGGGTCTGTGTCCAACGTTGGCAGTAAGTACATCATTGGATAACGCCGTGGGAATGGCCGCCGCGTTCACCTCTGTGTTGCTCGCTTCAAACATCATAATCTCGCTGATCAGAAACTACGTGCCCATTCGTGTCAGAATACCCGTGTTTATCGTGATTATTGCAACATTAGTAACTATCGTTGATCTCATACTGCAAGGGTTCATACCAGCTCTAAGCAAATCTCTGGGCATGTATATCCCATTGATCGTAGTTAACTGCATTATCCTTGGCAGGGCAGAGGCATTCGCTAGCAAGGACAACACAACCAACTCAATCGCAGACGCACTGGGGATGGGAGTGGGTTTTGCTTGGGCAATAGTCCTTATCTCGCTCATCAGACAGCTACTTGGAACCGGGGCGCTCGACCTATTTGGCCATCATTTGTTCACTGTACCTGGCCTGGGAGATAACCCTGTAACAATCTTCCTACTGCCGATGGGGGCATTCTTTGCTATCGGCGTCTTGCTGGCCCTGTTCAGATGGATGGGGGTGAGCACAGGTGAGTAATCTTATCGCGATCTTTTTCGGCATGGCTCTGGTAAACAATATGGTGCTAGTAAAGTTCTTGGGACTGTGTCCTTTCTTTGGGGTTTCCAAGAAGCTCAAGAGCGCGCTTAGCATGGGAATCGCTGTATTGTTAGTGATGGTTGTCGCATCTGTTGTTACCTGGCCGATCTTTCACTTTCTCCTCGTACCTTACAATGTGGAATTCATGCGAACGGTAATCTTTATCCTGGTTATCGCATCCCTTGTCCAGATCATCGAAATGACGATCAAACGCACTAACCTCACCTTGTACAACGCGCTTGGAATCTATCTGCCTCTTATCACTACCAACTGCGCGGTACTAGGAATTACATTTATCAATATTGACCAGGCCTATACCTTCCCCGAATCAATTATAGCCGCACTCGGGGCAGGGGCAGGGTTTACTCTTGTGCTTATCATTATGTCCGGGATCAGGGAACGTCTAGATATGGCAGACCCTCCTCTCGCATTTAAGGGAACACCAATCGCGTTCATTACTGCCATGCTCCTGGGTCTCTGTTTCCTGGCATTTGGAGGGATAATCGGATGAGCACGCAAACCGTGCTTTCAGTAGGGCTGTTAACCCTAATCGGCTTCGTTGCCGGAACAGTGATCTTCCTGGCAAGCAAGTTCTTACCCAAGGAGGATAAGTCGTTGGAAGAAGCGGCCAGGATCAGAGAGTTCTTGCCAGGCGCTGACTGTGGTGCCTGCGGTTATCCTGGCTGTTTTGCCTACGCGCAGGCAGTAGCTAAGGACCGGCAAGTGTTTGTGAACCATCCTTGTCCAACACTTGCCCAAGACAAAGAGGGAATGCACAGACTTGAGGATTACCTGGGGTTGAAGGCCAAGAATAAGGTTGGTAAGAAAGCAGTGGTGCACTGCACTGGAAAATCAGAAGCGCTTGCAGATTACAAAGGGATCAATACTTGCCAGGGCGCAGCGCAAGTCGCATCTGGCTACAAAGAGTGCCCTTATGGCTGTCTTGGGTTAGGAGACTGCGTTACAGTTTGTCCAACCGGAGCAATCTCGATCAACAATGAGAGGAAAGTTGCCATCGTTGATTGGGAAACGTGTATTGGGTGCGGCTTGTGTGTCAGCGCTTGCCCACAGAATCTAATCGAGCTCATGCCAGCAAATATGCCACAGTATCTAGGCTGCAACTACCGGGCGGCACGAGATATAGTTGGACGAAAGCGCTGTCCGGATGGATGCATTCACTGCAAGATCTGCGTCAAGGTTTCTCAAGAGGGAGAGGTTACCTGGGATGAGACAAAGGATCTGCCTTCTTTTGACAAAGAATATTGCCTAACAGCGACAGCAGCGATCGAAAAATGTCCACGGCACATCATTAAGAAAACAGCAGCGTACAGGGAGATGTCAACCATCAGTGATTAGCCGTCAGCCCAAAACCAGGCCCTCACAGCAAGGTCAAGATAGCTTCCTCTTACCTGATCTGGAGCGTGAGGAGCCATTATTGATGGCGGACTGCTGATGGCTGAAAGCTAATTGCTGATAGCTTCCTCTTTATACAGCTTCGGCAAATGAACGCTTCCCTACCTGGATTAGAAGTGGAGGCTCAAACAACAGGTCAAGATCGACCGTTGCCACTCGCTTGTTGTTGATCCGCACTCCGCCTTGGGCAATCAGCCGCTTTGCCTCGGCCCGGCTAGTAACCATCCCCGACGCTTGCAAAAGATCAACCACCCAGATTAAGCCATCTTCTTTCACCAGTAAGCGATCAATCGTAACTTTGGGAACTTCGCTAGGGCGTTCATGTCTAATGTGTACCCGGTCGAACTCATCGCGCGCGCGAATGGCAACCTCTTCTCCGTGATACATAGCTACAATCTCCGATGCCAGCTTACGTTTGGCATCACGCGGTGAAAGGCTAGCCACGCTTTCGTAAGAAACATCCGTCAGATAGAAGAAGTAATCATGAACCAGCTCATCCGGAATTGCCAATAACTTCCCAAACATTTCACCTGGTCTCTCACTAACCCCTACATAATTCCCTACAGTCTGGCTCATGCTTCTTACCCCATCGATCCCAATTAGTAAGGGAACCGTAATGATTACTTGCGGTTCCTGACCATATTCGCGCTGGATATCTCGTCCGAGCAACAAATTGAATCGCTGGTCATTCCCACCAAGCTCAATATCAGCATGAATCGCTACTGAATCATACGCTTGCGCAAGCGGATACAGAAACTCTAAGATACTGATCGGCTGATTGGCGGAGAATCGTTTTGAAAAGTCATCTCGTTCAAGCATGCGCGCAACGGTATACTTAGAACTGAGAGCAATCACATCAGCAAAGCCAAGTTTCTCTAGCCACTCTGAGTTATAGCGAATCTCGGTCTTCTTCGGATCAAGGATCTTGAACGCTTGCTCTCGATAGGTAGCCATATTGCGACTGATTTCTTCTGTGCTCATCAACGCGCGCGTGGAACATTGACCGGATGGATCACCAATACGTCGCGTGAAATCACCAACCACTAGCACTCCAATATGCCCAAGGTCTTGAAATAAGCGCATCTTGCGAAGTGGCACAGAATGCCCCAGGGTAAGATGTGGGGCGGAAGGATCGATTCCCAACTTGACACGTAACGGCCTTCTTGTTCTCACCGAACGTTCAAGTTTGCGGATCAGGCCATCGCGTGGAATAAGGTCACTTACGCCAGACTCGATCCTAGCCAGGTCGTTCTCAATTGCTCTCACGTAGGCCTCTTAGGTTCTTACTACAGAGATAATGTGGTCATCTTCGGCCAAATCGATTAAACGTACGCCGCGAGCATAGCGACCATAGGTATTGATCTCACCAGCAATAATACGAATAACCTTCTGTTCAGTGATAATGATAATCTCATCCTGAGCACTGACAATTCCGATTGACACCAACGGCCCTGAGTCACGGTCAATCCTAATTCCGAGCACACCTTTTCCCCCGCGCCCCTGAAGCGGGAAATCAACAAGCGAAACACGCTTACCATAACCGCGCTCAGTTACCATCAGCAACTTCTTATCCATGGTAATATCACTATCAATGCCACTCATCCCAATGACCCAATCATCAACATCAAGCCTGATTCCAATTACTCCGTGCGAGGGGCGCCTGGTCAATCGAACATCTTGTTCAGAAAAGCGGATCGTCTTACCATGGCGCGTCGCAAGGATCAATTCACCATTACCCATTGTACCTGTTACATAAACCAAGCGATCATCGGGAGCAGCATTTAGAGCGATAATTCCGTTAGGATGCGCATTAGAGTAATCACTCAGCCGATTCTTGTTAACGATCCCCTTAGAAGTTGCCATTAAGCAAAGGTGGCCTTCAACCTCCGAGAAGTCTCTAACAGGGAGAATCGCACAAACCTCTTCATCTTCTCCAAGCCCGACCAATCCGCGTAGGTTCTTGCCAGCGGCGCTACGCCCTGACGAAGGTAGTTTGTACCCCTGTGTCTTATAGACTTGGGTACGATCACTGAACACGAGGAGCTCATCACGAGCATTGGCAATAGCAGTACAACAGATGTAATCTTCTTCCTTAGTCCGCTGGCCAATAACCCCTTTCCCGCCACGCCCTTGGCTCTTGAACTCCAACTCACGCGGGGCGTTAGCATAGCCACGCTTGGTCACAGTCACCATCAATTCATAATCAGGAATAAGGCTAATGAAGTCAATATTGCCTTGCTCGTCCGTAATCAGTGTATGCCTTTCATCAACATAACGATCAGCAATCTCTTGCAACTCGCCTTTGATTGTCTCATCCAACAACACATCACTCGCCAGGATCTTCTCATATTCAGCAACCGCCGCGACTTTTTCCTCATACTCAGCGTCAATCTTTTCCCCTTCAAGCGTGGTCAACTGAGAAAGGCGCATTTTCAATATGGCATCGGTCTGTGCGTCAGACAGAGCAAGCTCCTCTTTCAGATTCGCAGTCGCAGCCCTAGTATCTTTTGCAGCACGTATGATCTCGATTACACGTTCGATACTAGCAAGGGCAATACGGTACCCGCTTAGAATATGTGCTCGCTTACGCGCTACATCCAAACGGTGGGTAGTCCTTCGACGTACTACTTCGCGACGGAAGTCAATAAAGCAGTTTAGGATCTCTTTTAGTGAAAGAGTGCGAGGGTTTCCATCGAGAATAACCAGGAAAACAGCGGCATAAGTACGCTCAAGTTGCGTGTATTTATAGATTTGATTCAGCACAATTTCTGCGTTAGCCGACCGTTTAACCTCTATGACTACTCGCATCCCATCACGATCTGATTCGTCTCGCAGATCAGCTATTCCTTCAATATCCCCCGCTCGTACCTTGTTGGCAATAGACTCCACAATAGTCGATTTCCTCACTTGATAAGGGATCTCGCTAATGATGATTCTGCTATCTTCTATCGTTGCCTTCCCGCGTACGGTTACCTTACCTTGCCCGGTACGATACATCTCCTCTATCCCCTGTCTCCCCATGATAACCCCCCCTGTAGGGAAGTCAGGGCCTGTGATATGGGTAAGGAGCTCTTTCACCATTGCGTGTGGATTATCCATTAGATAGATAATCCCATCGATGAGCTCTGCCAAATTATGAGGAGGGATCTGAGTGGTCATTCCAACGGAGATTCCCCAAGCTCCGTTCATTAGCAAGTTAGGAACCATTGCTGGGAGGACAACTGGCTCATCTAGCGACTCGTCGAAGTTCGGTATCCAATCAACCGTTTCTTCTTCCAGTTCCTTCAGGAATTCGGTGGCAATTGGCGTGAGACGTGCCTCTGTGTAACGCATCGCTGCTGATGGGTCTCCATCGATTGAGCCAAAGTTTCCCTGTCCATCAATCAATGGATAACGATAAGAGAAGGGCTGAGCCATGTTTACCATGGTATCATAGATGGCAACGTCACCATGAGGATGGAACTTTCCCATCACCTCTCCGACGATACGCGCCGACTTCTTATGCGGTTTGCCAGGGGTGAGACCGAGTTCATGGACTCCATAAAGGATCCGTCGCTGTACTGGCTTCAATCCATCGCGTACATCAGGAATGGCCCTCCCGCGAATTACGCTCATTGCGTAATTCATGTAGGACTTCTCCATCTCCTCTTCTATGAATGTTCTCTCGATCCGTTCCATACAACAAACCGCCTTCTACTGATAAAGGGAATGCTCATAAAGCTTACCGCAATCCTAGATTGGATGCAAGCTTACGTGCGATTCTAGACAATGGTGAACGGGTCGACCGCGTCGCGCAGGGCATCTCCCATGAAGTTGAACGCCAGTACCGCGATCACGATAAATATCCCTGGAATCAGAAGCCACGGATGTTCCTCGATTCCGGAGATGTTCGTCGCTGCGTTTAAGAGCTGCCCCCAGCTTGTCATCGGCTCGCGGACTCCGTAACCAAGGAAAGAGAGAGCTGCCTCGGTAAGCATCATGTAGGGAATGGTAAGGGTCGCGGCGACGACAAGATAGCTCATGACATTCGGAGTGATGTGACGCAGGATGATACGCAGGTCGTTTGCCCCAGCTGCCCTAGCTGCAGTGACGAAGTCCATCTCACGGATGGCGAGGACCTGCCCGCGAATAACACGAGCACCTCCAGCCCAACTAATAAGGGAGAGGGAGACAATGATCCCGAGGAAGATCATCGTAGACGAAAGCCCGAAGCCACTTAGGGCCGCGCCCATTGCAAGGAGAATTGGTAGGGCAGGAATGGCCATGAACGCCTCTCCAAACCTCTGTAGAAACATATCAATCCCACCTCCATAGTAGCCGGATAACCCCCCAAGGACGATGGAGAGCGGAAAGCTAAACAGGATAACCAGTGGTCCGACGGCAAGTGAGATTCTTCCTCCGATCATCGTCCGTGATAATAGATCACGCCCAAACGTATCGGTACCAAGGAGAAAGACCGGCACCTCGGAGCCATCGTTTGCTCGGGCCCCAAATAGGTGCACGTTTGTCTTAAACAGGCCCAACAGACGGTATTCGTAACCCCGGACAAAGAAGCGGATGTGGTACTTCTTGCTGCTATCCTCAACAAAGGTTGGTTGATATGTCTCCGGATCAAACTCACGAGTAGTCTTGTAGACAAACGGGCGAAGCGTAAAACTGTCTTCGCTACGGAAGTGAAACGTAGTAGGCGGTGAGAACGGGTACAAACGAAACTGCTCCGCGTAGTGATACGGCGCAAAGAACTCCGCAAAAAAGGCGGCAGCGACCAGAAGTAGAACGATTACTGTACCAATGTTTCCCAGTCGATGTTTCCTGAACGCTCGCCAAATCATCTGCCCCTGAGAGAGGCTCACGTACTCACGGTATTCCAGTTCTTCCTTTAACCCCTTCTTTCTCCGCAGCCCTATCACGATCTGATAATCTCCCCAAAGCGCTCAGTTGTAACGAATCCGTGGGTCAACCCACGCAAGCAAGATGTCGGCCAATAGATTTCCAAGTAGCAGAAACAAACTAAAGAAGAGGAGTCCGCCCATAATTACGTATTCGTCCTGCATCTGTAATGCACTCCAGAATGCACGTTCCACCGTTGGCAGATTGAGGACAATAGCAGTAACGAGTGAGCCAGCAACCAAGTTAGGAAGCGTCATCCCGAGCATGCTGATAAGGGGGTTAATCGCATTTCGCACTGCATGTTTATAAACTACAATGTGTTCGGAAAGTCCCTTGGCGCGTGCTGTCTGGACGTACTGAAGGGACAAGGTATCAAGAAGACTCCCTCTCATATAGCGTAACAAGCCAGCCATCCCTGATGTTCCGATGACTAACCACGCCGGCCAGATGTGCCATAGGAGGTTCCCAATCTTGGCAAGTGACCAGGGAGCTGCAATGAACCGATTATCAAACAACCCTCCAATTCCCAGGCCGTAGTTTCCCACCTTAAAGACCGCAACTAGAAGCCAGAGAACCACCAGTGCGAAGAAGAAGTTAGGAATGGAGAGCCCAAGAAACCCGAAGAAAGTAAGACCATGGTCACTCGCCTTGTATTGATGGGTAGCAGAGTAGATTCCAAGGGGGATGGCAAAAAGCCATGTGATGATCATGGTAGAGATCGACACCACCAACGTCCACTGCAGCCGACTTCCCAGAAACAGGGTAAAGAATACCGGTTGCCTTGTCTCAAATGATGTGCCGAAATCGCCACGAGTAAGGATTCCCTTGACCCAGGCCAAGTACCGAGTCATAAACGGCTTATCAAGCCCGTAGCGACGCGCCAACGCGTTAAGAGTCTCCTGCTTGATCTGTGGGTCTAGCCTTGCCCGTGTCAGGTAGTCCCCCGGCATGAGCTGAATTATGGCGAACGAGAACAACGACACGAGGACCAGTAGTGGTAGCATATATAGGGTCCGCCGGATGATGTATGCAAGCACTGATAGATCCCTTTTTCAGATACGGCGGGGCACGCCTAAGTGAGTGCCCCGCCAATTGATTAATAGATTGACATTCTAGCCCTTCTTGAACACCAAGTCCCACGTCAAACCGTAGAAGCTACTCGGTGAGCCGAGTGGACTAGCGACCTGCGCGTTTCCAACGTAGTTGTAATAGACGTACGTATAGGCGTTGTTAAATGTGTACAAAAGACCCAAATCTTCTCCAGCTAGAGTTATCTGGTATTCCTTATAGGCCTCGAACGCCTTGTCGTTGTCGAGGGTTGCCACTCCGGCGTCAAGAAGTTCGTCGATTCGCTTCTCCACTTCATAGGGCTCCTCGCATGCGGAGTAGTGCCAGGCGTGGAGAGTTCCGCACGGACGGTAGACGTTTCCACCGGAGTTTGGCTCCGTGCCGCCAGTCAGACCGAGATAGACGAAGTCGTAGTCTGCGCTAAGGAGCTTGGTCACTAGGGTATTAAAGTCGATGGGGTTCGCGATGGCCTTGAGGCCGATCTTGTTCAGGTCATCGACGATGATGAGGATCGCCCCTTCACGTACGGTATTTCCAACGTTAGTGTTGAACTCCATCTCGACAGTTGTCCCATCCTCGAAGTCGCGCCAGCCGTCGCCATTACGGTCGATGATCCCGATCTCGTCAAGAAGAGACGCGGCCTTGTCCAAATCGTACTCGAAGATGACCGCGTTCGTCTCGGTTATCGGGCCCCCGTAGTAGTCCCTTCCAGCGTAGAATGGTGATAAGAGGCTGACCGGACTCCACTGAGGCACAGCCAATCCGTTTACCAGATTGTTAATCATCGTTTCCTTGTCCATTGCATGGCATAGGGCTATGCGGAACTTCCTGTTGCGGAACAGGTTACGAAGGTTCTCGCGGGTCCCGTCGGCCAGCCCCACGTCTTGGTTCACGGTAATCCATGTGGTCCCAAGTACTGGCTTGTCTCTTGCTACCATAACGGTGATATCCTTGGCTGCCTCTTCGGCCTTAAGGATCGGCACATCGGCTGGACGACAACCAAAGACATCAAGTTCACCGTTGCGGAACTTGAGGAGCGAGACATCCTGGCTTGCGACCGTTAGGATGACGTACTTATCAATGTAGGGAAGCTGGGTTCCATTTGCGTCGTAGCGATAGTGGTAAGGGTTTCGCCGCATGACCACTTGCTGGTCGGGCTCGTAGCTCTCTACGATGAACGGTCCTAGTCCACACAGTTCTGCGGGATCCGTATCCAGACCCCATGTTTCGTTAAAGGTCCCTACCGGTACGTCCGGATTGAGCTTGTGGACGTACTGGGCAAGCTTATGTTTGGGCATTATGCCTACACCGATCTGGGTTAGGATCGGGCGGAAGGTCATGGACAGCGTCACCTTCACTGTATGATCGTCTACCTTCTCAACTACCGGGAAGGTGTCGTCAGGAAGCTGGATATTGTCGCGGGAACTCGTGTCCACGTCCTCGTTGTAGATGAGGTCATTGAAAGTAAACAGTACGTCATCCGCGCCAAACAACGTCCCGTCCGACCACATGATTCCACGCCGCAGGTGAAAGGTGATCACAAGACCGTCATCAGAGATATCCCAGCTCTTGGCAAGCTCCGGTTCGATCGCGCCATTAACCGGATTCTGGTTGGTTAATCCCGCCATCATCTGGCTCGTGTACAGAGTTGTACTCGTCTCTTTCGAGGTCGTGTGGTTCCACTTCTTGGGATCGCCGATAGTAGAGATGTACATCGTTCCACCACGTAACCCTGGCTCCAAGAAATCGTAGAGCGTACCTTCTACCCCCAGGGGAATGATCAGCGCATCCTCTGGCATGGTCTCATACCCCTGCGCCAAGGCAACGGCACAAGCGGAGAAGACAACCAAGAGACTCGCCGTAATTAGCACTAGCTTTTTCATCTGATTACCTCCTTAATCAGTTTTCAAACTTGCTTTTATACAGAATAACACAACGAATGCCTGTTTGTCAATCACGGGACTTCTCTCGCGCAGCATAGAGGAAGAGGCTTATCCATCGCTTGCTCGATTAGCATCTATTGGCCGCTAACAAGGCTCATTCGCCACACGACAAGAGTGAAGAAAAGAGACATTGTTCAATCCTATTTCGCGTTGTTTGGCACACTTCTTCAAGGGCCATGTCAAAGGAAAGGTAGCAATCCAAAGGAGAAGTCAGTATCCAAACCTGAGAGAGATCTTCTGCCCCGTACGTAGCTAGAACGTAGTTCACAAGAAGACCAGCTTCTATCTCAGCCGTCTTTCGATCGATCATATCAATGTCTAGTCTTGGCAATGAAAACCACCGCTCCTCATTCCGCAGCTGGCGCCCTTCTACTGCAAGACATTCTTCGCTGCGGGAGAGCGCAACGGCAAGCCCAATTCGTAGAAGTCGAGAGTAGGTATTCTTCTGCCAGGCATAGCCAGGAAGCATTTCCCCAAGGCAATAAGCGATATCATCAGTAACAAGGAGATGCAGGGCTCCGCTCTGTATCGCGGAAAGAGGTGTAAGCATTGCACCACTATCCCGCAACAACGCATCAGAATACAAGAATAACGTTAGTCGCTCCGGAAGATCGCTCGGGGAAAGACCAAGTCTAGCAGACATTCGCGCATAAATACCTGCAACTTCGGCGATACTCCTCACTCCTGATTCGCGCATGGCTTCTGGCGAAAAGAAGATACGCAGACCAGTGGTCTCTTCCACGTTCCAATCCTGATACAAAACCAAGTACTGTTCCAGTTCATTCTTTGCTTCCTGCTCGTCAAGATACGTCGCAATCTCGCCTGCTGCAGAGAAGTCCCCCACGGAGAGGGCACACCTTGCGCCAACAAGCAGCTCGACATCAGAGAGACCATCAAGCAGCCACGTCTGAGCTTCCGCCCACGCTGCGTCCGGTGACCCCCCCGCTAACAGATAGTAGGCCATTAGATACGGAAAGTCGGTGTCATCCTTTCCTTGTCTGACTCCTTCTGCATACCACTCCGTTCCGATCTCCTCTGGAGACAGCGGACCAATACGCCGGAGCAGCTTCTCGCTTGATCCCTTACCCCATGCACGTTTCAGTGCTTGGATCCCTCCCTTTGTTTCCACAAGGAACTGTACAAACGAGGCTGCTTCCAGGGCTTCAATATTCTCCGGCAATACTTCTCCGCTTATGTCAAGCGCCAACAGGCTCCGAATATTGCTGAATGCGATCGACGCTAGGGCATAGGGCGAGTCAAACTGTTGATATACTGATTTCGGGAAGTACCCTCTCTCCTCAATTCGCATCAGCTCCGACAGGGAAAGAAAAAACCGCTCAGGCAGAGCAGCAAGTACTGCATGGAAGTTTCGTCCGGGCTCTACTGCATATAACTTTGTTCCGGTCTGGAGAATCTGTGACCCGCATTGCCCCCAACCAAATGCCAGGACCAGCTCAGCTAGACACTCACGCGGATCCTCCCCAGCAAGCAGATCGAGTGGCGCAAGATAAACCGAGCAGCTGTTAGGACTCTTACGCTTAACGATCGACGTTCGCATCGCGGTAATATCGTCGTGAATGAAGACATCAATCGGACTAGGAACAAGATCGCTATCAACATCGAGAAGATCAATGAGCTGGTGATACTCCTCGGCCAGAAGGTCAGCCAGCACGCTGTGTGTTGTCACTCCAACGGAATCCCGTTGATACCACAGCGTAAACCGCCCTTCGCGATAGTGGATAGTCCCCTCTAGCTCTGGCGTAGACATGGGTTGGATCCAGAATACGATAATGGCAACCACAATACCGATTGCAATTCCACCAAGGGCTAGCCCGCCAATAGTTGAAGTTACCGGGTTATGCAGCACTCGTCTACGCAGGTCCTTAAGCCACATATCATATATACTAAGTTCTGCCATAGCTTGTGACAACTGTTTTGACAGTGCAAGATGTCCCTGCTATACTTGCCTAATAAGGGATCAAACAACATCGTAGAGAAACGCAATAGGAGTAGTAACCATGGAACTATTGAAGGTTGCATCTCGATCAAACCCAAATTCGGTGGCTGGCGCAATCGCTGGTGCGCTAGAACAGGATGCAGCCGTAGAAATACACGCAATAGGTGCAGGTGCAGTGAATCAATCAGTAAAAGCGATTGCTATTGCCAAACGATTGATAGCACAGAGAGATAGCGACGTTCCGCTTAAGGTCATTCCTGGATTCATAGAACTGGAGATAGCAGGCAAGGATAAAACAGGGATACGGTTCATCATCGAGAAGTAACCAGACCACTAAACTACAATATCATGCTAAAAACACTAGTTAAGCGCTCATTTGCCAAGGCATGGCACAGACTTGAGGCTAATGAGAGAGTAAACAAAGGGATTGCGCTCATAGAAGTGGAACAATCCACTCGACCGGAATTCGGCGATTTTTCCTCAAGTATCGCACTAGCCGAAGCAAGGAATACTACCTTTTCTGCTCACGAGTTGGCAACAGAATTCGCCAATGCACTAAGAACAGATACCACAACAGAGCTCTACTCACGGGTAGAAATCGCTGGGCCAGGGTTTGTCAATGTCTTTCTAGCGCCTTCATTGATTCACTCCGCACTGCGGCAGATCTTGGAGATGGGTAATCGCTTTGGGTACTCGACTATTGGACAGCAAGAACCCTTGCAGGTCGAGTTTGTCAGCTCAAACCCCACCGGCCCGCTTACAGTAGGGCACGGCCGCCAAGCAGTCTTGGGTGATGTGCTTGCCTCTTTGTACACAAACCTTGGCTATGAGGTATCCCGTGAATACTACTTCAATGATGAAGGTCATCAAATTGATCTGTTGGCACAATCGCTATGGGCACGTTATAGACAGGAATTCGGAGATACCATTAACATCCCTGAACAGGGATACCAAGGAGAGTACATAGTCGATATTGCACGTCAAGTTGTAAAAGAGCACGGTCCTTCTTTTACAGACTTTGATGAGCAGACCAGTCATCGATTCAAACAAGACGCAATCTCACGAATCAGCTCAATGATTAAGAATGACCTCAGCCTACTTGGCGTGGAATTTGACTCGTGGTTCAGTGAACAAACACTACATCACAGCGGAGAAGTAACCGCAGCCTTGAAGGCATTGAAAGCACATGATGGTGTCTACGAACTTGAGGGCGCAATCTGGCTCAAGACTGAGGAAAACCGTGGAGTAAAGGATTCTGTCCTCGTGCGCAGCGATGGTCGCCCAACCTATCTCATGGTTGATATTGCTTATCATATCAACAAACATCGACGAGGGTTTACCCATGTGATCAATGTACAGGGAGCGGATCATCAAGTGGAACAATCTTCCATGCAAGCGGCAATGCGCATACTTGGTTATCCAGAGGACTTCTTAGACTATGCTGTACATCAATTCGTGAGTATTAAAGAACACGAGAAAACCACCAGGATGTCTACGCGTGCCGGAAAGTTCATTCTGCTGAACGATCTGCTGGACGAGTTAGGGCGCAACGTGGTCCGCTACTTCATGGCTGCACGCAAACCAACAAGCCATCTAGAATTCGATATGGATCTAGCGCGCACACAATCCCTTGACAACCCGCTCTATTACATTCAATACGCTCATACGCGTATTGCATCCATTTTTCGCAGGATTGGCTCACCTGCCATGTCTGCACAAGTAGATCTCAGCCCACTAGAGAAAAGAGAAGAGCTTGATCTTATCAAGCAACTGGATCGCTTCCCTGAGATGCTGCAACAGGCAGCATTCGAGTTCTCGCCACATCTAATTACGGACTACGCATTGACACTCGCGCGCGCTTTTCACGCCTACTATGACTCCTACCGTGTTCTTGGCAACCAGAAACGGCTAACCACCGCTCGTCTAGCTCTCTTGCGTGGAGTGCAGATTGTAGTTCACCGTAGCCTGCAACTTCTTGGACTCTCAATCCCTGAGGAGATGTGATGACCTGGACAGATCGGTTGAGAAATGGACTAGAGCAGACTCGAAATCGACTTACTGATTCCATCACTCAGGCACTCGGGCAAGGGGGGAAGCTGGATCGAGAGGAACTAGAAAGGATTGAGGAGATTCTCATCTCCGCTGACGTCAGCGCCCCTATCGCCACAGAGCTTGTCGATGAGCTCTCCAGCCACAGAAAAACCAGGGGTATAGGCAGAGAAGAGGTACTTGCCATACTCAAAGAGGGGATCAAGAGCCGGTTGTCTGGTTATGAACGATCACTTTCATTGCGCAATGACTCCCAGCCAACCGTGATCCTTGTCGCTGGAGTGAACGGCTCAGGAAAAACGACCACAATAGCCAAGCTTGCTGCACATCTACGAGAAGATGACCCCACCATGTCAATCACCTTCGCAGCCGCTGATACCTTCCGTGCAGCAGCGATCGACCAGCTCGATATTTGGGCAGACCGAGTAGATGCAGATCTGATAAAACACCGTATCGGAGCCGATCCATCAGCCGTTGTGTTCGACGCACTTGAACATGCCCGCCGCCGCGGAGGAGTGTTATTTATCGATACGGCTGGTCGCTTACACACCAAGCACAACTTGATGGAAGAGCTGCAAAAGATCAACCGAACCATCGTGAAAAGGCTTGGCCACAAGCCCGATGAACGGCTTCTAATTCTCGATGCTACTACGGGTCAAAATGGAATCTGTCAAGCAATTTCTTTCCACACAGCAATTGACCTTACCGGAGTTGTTCTTACGAAATTAGATGGAACATCCAAAGGAGGAGTAATACTCACTATCCAGAAACAACTGGCCCTTCCAATTATGTACATTGGAGTGGGAGAGACTAAGGATGATTTACACGAGTTTGTATCCGATCAGTTCGTGGATGCTCTCTTTTCCACGTAAACAACCCGATTGCGATGCGTTACAGACCATGGAGGTACAACTTAATGAAACACATCTTTTTTTTCAGCAAAGGAGAGAGCGAGGGCAATTCCTCGATGAAGGAACTTCTTGGAGGCAAGGGTGCGAACCTCGCCGAGATGGCAGGGCTAGGGATCCCTGTCCCACCGGGCTTCACTCTGTCTACCGAAGTCTGTCGCTATTACGATGAGCATGATGGATCCTATCCCGACAGCTTGAGCGAGGAGCTCAAGGGGAACATGGGTAACCTTGAGAAGGCAACTGGAAAAAGGTTTGGGGATCCGTCCAATCCTTTGCTTGTGTCGGTTCGGTCCGGAGCCGCAGTCTCCATGCCCGGGATGATGGATACTGTCCTGAACCTTGGCTTAACTGATGAGACAGTAAAAGGGCTCATCGCCAATGCCGGGAACGAGCGGTTCGCATACGATTCCTACCGTCGGCTTGTACAGATGTATGGAGATGTAGTATTAGGTCTAAGACCGCAGAGCGAAACAGACATTGATCCATTCGAAAAAATCCTTGGTACGCTGAAGGCAAGGAAAGGTGTCAAGCTTGACACCGAGCTTGATGTATCTGACCTAAAAGAGCTTGTTGCACTCTACAAGGCCACGATTAAAGAACAGCTCCACGTAGAATTCCCTCAAGATCCAGCCAAGCAACTATGGGGAGCAATCACCGCGGTGTTCAAATCATGGAACAATCCCCGTGCAATTAAGTATCGAGAGATCAACGAGATCCATGGACTGATCGGAACCGCAGTAAACGTGCAAGCAATGGTGTTCGGAAACATGGGAGAAAGATGCGGAACCGGTGTAGCATTTACACGCAATCCGGCAACTGGGGAAAACCTATTCTACGGCGAATACCTAATTAATGCTCAAGGAGAAGACGTTGTCGCCGGAATTCGTACTCCACAACCAATAGAGACTCTAAGAAATGTTTTCCCCAAGGTATACAGCGAACTCACAGATATTCGCGAGAAACTAGAAGACCACTATCACGACATGCAGGATGTTGAGTTTACTATTCAGGACGGTAATCTGTATATGTTGCAGACCCGCACCGGAAAGCGAACTGCTGCAGCCGCTGTCCGTATGGCAGTAGAAATGGCGCAAGATGGAACGATAGGCAAAGAAGAGGCACTACTTAGAGTCACACCTAAGCATATCGACCAACTCCTTCATCCTACCTTTGACCCACAAGAGGAACAAAAAGCCACACAACTAACCAAAGGCCTTCCGGCAAGCCCTGGTGCAGCAACTGGAGCGGTTGTCTTTTCTGCAGAAGAAGCGGAAAAAGCCGTACAAGAAGGGACAAAAGTTGTTCTAGTACGAGTTGAAACATCCCCGGAAGATATCGGTGGAATGCATGTAGCTGAAGGGGTCCTTACCGCCCGCGGAGGCATGACCAGCCATGCAGCGGTAGTAGCACGTGGAATGGGCAAGTGTTGTGTTGCTGGTGCTGGTGAGATTGCAATTGACTACAACACTGCAACCGTCTCTGTTGGCGGACATACTATAAACAGAGGAGACCCGATCAGTCTGAATGGATCAACTGGTGCTGTCTACCTTGGAGAGATTCCGACAATTGCTCCGGAGCTATCTGGGGACTTTGGAACCCTCCTTACATGGGCTGATGAGATCCGCCGTTTGGGTGTGCGTGCCAATGCTGATACCCCACAGGATGCCGCGACAGCGGTCAAGTTTGGAGCAGAGGGAATCGGCCTCTGTCGCACAGAGCACATGTTCTTTGAAGAAGGAAGAATCGTCGCCGTACGTGAGATGATCCTTGCCGATGATGAAACCGGCCGTAGAGAAGCGCTAGACAAACTTCTCCCTATGCAGAGAAGTGACTTCGAAGGACTCTTCCGCGCAATGGAAGGACGCCCCGTGACAATTCGTTTCCTCGACCCTCCGTTACACGAGTTTCTCCCTCACGACGAGGAAGGGCAGCGCGAGCTTGCGCAAGTGATAGGAGTATCGGCCGAACAAGTGAGGGAAAAGGTCGATGCTCTCCATGAATTCAATCCGATGCTCGGCCATCGCGGCTGCCGACTCGGAATCACTTACCCTGAAATCTCAGAGATGCAGGTACGAGCAATTATGGAGGCAGCGTGCAATGTTCAGGCCGAAGGCATTGCTGTCCTTCCTGAGATTATGGTACCACTCGTCGGGAGCATAAAAGAGCTCAGCTTGCAACGCGAGCTAATCGAGCACATTGCAACGGATGTACTAACTAGAAGAGGATTAAGTAAGAAGGATATCCCTTACATGATTGGAACAATGATTGAGGTTCCACGAGCAGCGATCACCGCTGACGAAATCGCACAAGAGGCGGAGTTCTTCAGCTTTGGCACAAATGATCTCACTCAGATGGCATGTGGATTCTCCCGCGACGATGCTGGCAAGTTCTTGAAAGACTACGTTGCCAAGGGGATCTACGCACACGATCCGTTCCAAGTCCTTGACCAGAATGGAGTAGGCAAGCTGGTAGAAATGGCATGTAAACTCGGCAGAAAGACACGTCCTGATATCGAGCTCGGAATATGTGGAGAGCATGGAGGAGAACCATCTTCCATCCAGTTTTGCCACAGGATTGGACTAGACTATGTAAGCTGCAGCCCTTACCGTGTCCCGATTGCTCGCCTTGCGGCAGCACACGCAGCGCTTGAGAAATAACACAAGAGAGTAACACCACCTTTAAATGGTCCAGGCCGGCAGCAATCCCGGCCCTGTTTATTCTGCAACAACTGCTACGAGCAACCCAAGCACAATACAGAGGGCGCAAGCAATTGCTGGGGTGCCAAGCCATCCGAACAAAACCCGTAGAAGAACACGGGTATTAATTGTCCGCGTTCCTTTCACAAGACCAATTCCTACCACTGCGCCCACTACAGCCTGGGAAGCAGAAACAGGAACTCCTATCACGGCATAGACATTTAGAGTAATTGCCTCCGCCAAGATGACAACTAGCGAAGCAAATGGGTCCAGTGGGACGATGCGGCTTCCCACAGTGTGGATCACGTTCCTGCTAAATGTAAGAATCCCTATTGCAATTGCTATGGATCCAATCAGTGCAGCGGTAAACTTTCCAGTAACGCCAGCAGTTACGTAAACACCAGTTACATTAGCTACATTGTTTGCCCCCAGAGAATACGCACCGTAACAAGTAACAAGAGCAAGCCCCCAACGAATCAAGCGATCATGTGTAGAGAAGCGACCAAGCGCAGTTGTTGGATAGAGAGAAGCAAGTTTGTAAGGAATATAGGCGGCGATTAGACCTCCAACCGGAGTAAGAATCCATGAGATAAATATCTTTATGAGTGGTTGAAAATCAACCCCTTCTCTAAGCAGGCTTCCCCCAATGATAGCTCCTACTGTTGCCTGTGTGCATGAGATAGGAAGTCCCAGGAGAGTCATCACGACAACTGTGCCTCCGGCAGCAAGCATAATGATGAAACTCGACATCAAGGTTTGTGTGCCGATGGCTCCATAGGTGTCAAAGCCGCGGCTGCCACTAAAGATGGCACCAAGGATGACAAAAAACGAAGCAAGCCCTGCAGCTGTCCAGAATCTCAGTGCTCTGCTTTCCACCGCTGGACCAAACAGGTTGGCTGCATCGTTTGCGCCTAGCCCCCAACCCATAAACCCACCTGCAAGTAATGTCCACATACTATGACTCTACCCAACCTTTCATTATTTGAGCCTATAGTCTATAGCTACAAATAGCCACATTTCAAGCAGCAGTGGTCTATTGTTGGCTGGGAAACAAGACCTCGCCAAACGCAGCTATTCCCTGAATCTCTTGAAGGATAGGATTACCGATTACTTGTCAGCGACTCAAATTTCTGAGCAAGGGCTTGTTCCACTGACTTAGGAACAAAAGACTTAATCTCTCCGCCAAAGCGCTTCACTTCTTTAACGATGGAAGAAGAAAGAAAGCTATAGGAACCAGCTGTCATAAAGAAGACAGTTTCAATATCGGAGTCCAGGTCGCGGTTTGTGAGAGCCATCTGAAACTCATAGTCAAAATCCGAATTCGCACGCAGACCACGCACAATCGCCTGTACATTGTAGGCCTTGGCACAATTGATCAATAGGCCATCGTAACCCATCACCTTTACTCCAGAGATGTTGGATTCAGCAAGTGCAGTCTCAGCAATTTTCACCCGCTCGGTCGCAGAGAAAAGCGGTTTTTTGCGTGGATTAGCTACTACAGCAATTACCAGACTATCGAATAACCTTATTGCCCGCCGAACAATATCAATATGTCCATAGGTAATCGGGTCGAAACTCCCTGGGTAGATAGCATTGGATAAAGTCATGTCAAGACGATTCTATTCTAAATCTTCAATTCCCACAACATCAGACGTACGTGGGCCAATCACCGCCAGGTTCATGGAATCCTCTTGCATATGCTGCTTCAAGGCTCGCCAGGCATCCTTTTCGGAAACAGCCTCCAGGAGAGTAATTATTTCATCTAGGGAAAGTATTTCCATGCCATTCACTGCAGCGTATCCTAATCTGAGCATAGAATTGTAGTTTGTTTCTGAGCTTAGGACTAAACCTCCGCACAGTTTTCTCTTAGCCAACATAATATCATCGCTCGCTATCCCTGTAGAATTCAAGCAATCTATCTCCCTTCTTATCACTCCTACAACTTCGGCTACCGTCTCTGGTGCAGTGGCAGCATAGATGATCCAGGTACCTGTATCAGAGTAACAAGCAACATCACTGAAAACGGAATAAGCCAGCCCAAGTTCCTCGCGAATAGTGCGGAACAGACGCGAGCTCATCCCACCTCCAAGAACTGTATTTGCCACCTCCATGGGAAAACGGCTGTCGTCAGCAGCAGCTACTCCGGGAAAACCTAAGTAGATATGAGACTGCCCAGTACTACGCTCGTGAAATGCACGTCCACTCATCATCCGTGGGGCTACCCGCTCAGTAACAGAAACATCAGTAAGCGAGCCATTAGTCAATCGCTTCACCACTGCAAATACGTTTTCGTGCTCAACCGCCCCACACACAACGAGAATCATGTTCTTGGGCTGATAGAAAAGACGATACTGTCCATCGATCTCTCGGCGAGTTACGCGTCTGATCACCTCATGCCTTCCTAAGACTGAAGAACAGAGATGATGTTTATCTTTCCACAAACCTGCCGCAAACAAATCGTACGCTAGTTGCTCTGGATCATCATCATGCCCACGAATCTCCTCAAGAACTACCTTCCTCTCGCGCTTAATCTCCTGTTCATCGAATCTAGGATTCTGTACTAGATCAATGAGAAGTTGTAGTGCAAGGGAAAAACCATTGCTTGGAACACTAGCGTAGTAAAGACTGTGTTCTTTTCCTGTAGCTCCGTTTAGATACCCGCCGATCGCATCAATCTCTCGAGCTATCTGTTCTGCGCTACGGGTCGCTGTTCCGCGAAACAACAAGTGCTCAATAAAATGCGCCAGACCAGGAAGAGCGTCCGGATCATCGCGGCTCCCTGTTCTGACCCAGACACCAATACTTACCGTTCGGGAAGGCAACCTCTCTTCCACCAAAACCTGTAGCCCGTTTTCAAGTCTACAAGAAAAAGCACCATCGTAGAGAGATCTTTTCACCAACGGTCCTCAAAATCAAGCTCCTTCGTCTCGTTCTTCTCTTTCTCTTCTTCGGGAATGATCCGGCGCAGCTTGTAGCGGCCGCGCTCGTCGATCTTCAACACTTCAACAGTCACTCGGTCTCCCGTTCTTACTACATCCTCCACACGTTTGACGTAATTATCTGAGAGTTCGGAGATGTGTATCAGCCCGGTAATATCGGAGCCCAATTCAACAAATGCTCCATAGTCGGTAGTATTAGCAACCGTTCCTTCAATAATCGCTCCAACTTTAATTCTGCTTTCAGGCTTTACGGGTTTTCCTCTCCGCTTTCCCTTACTTGAGGTCTTAGCTCTCTCTTGTCCCGAAGATTCACCTTCATCTTCCACGCGTTTGAGGTCGGGACGCCCCATCTTGTCCTCTCCAATTACCTCAACTGTAATCTCATCACCCGGCTTTACGATATCGCGAACATTGTCAACGTAACCAGAAGCGAGATGAGAAACGTGGACTAACCCTTCGGAGCCATTCTTCAATTCAACAAATGCCCCGAAATCAACAACACGAGTAACCTTGGTTGCTATTACTGTCCCAACCTCCAACTCGGAGGTAAGATCCTCGATCCGTTCCTGCGCAGCAGCAACTGCTTCGGAGTCAACACCGGATAGTGTGACCCTTCCATCATCATCAATATCGATGGTGGCGCCGGTCTCCTCAATAATCTTGCGAATCATTTTTCCACCAGGTCCGATTACTGCCCCTATCTTCTCCGCTGGAATGTTAATCGTCACCAGACTTGGAGCAAATGAGGAAAGGTGTTCTCTCGGAGCGGGAATGGCTCTCGTCATTTCATCAAGAATAATCAACCGGGCACGCTTAGCCTTGGACAACACTTCGCGAATGGTTTCCTTGCTAATGCCACCAACTTTGACATCGAGCTGAAACGCGGTAACCCCATCATATGTTCCGGCGATCTTGAAGTCCATATCGCCATAGTGGTCTTCATCACCCGTGATGTCCGTAAGAATCACATGTTTCTTGGAGATAGGATCTTCAACCATCCCCATAGCAATCCCCGCGATTGCCTTCTTCGTCGGCACTCCCGCATCCATCATGGCAAGACATCCACTACACACACTGGCCATGGATGAAGAACCGTTTGACTCCAAGATCTCTGATACGATGCGAATAGTATATGGAAAGTCTTCTTCATCAGGCACAACGCTACTTAGAGCACCTTCTGCCAGGTATCCATGCCCAATGGATCGTCGGCTAGGCCCACGCAACGGTGACACTTCGCCCACCGAGAAAGGAGGAAAATTGTAATGGACCATGAATCGCTTGCGCCCCTCTTTCATCATCTGGTCAATGATTTGCTCATCACTACGGGAAGCGCCAAGGGTAACAACCCCAAGGCTTTGTGTCTCGCCTCGAGTAAACACTGCGGAACCATGCGCTCGCGGAAGATTCCCAACCTGACAGCTAATCTGGCGTAAATCATCTGGTCGACGGCCATCGATTCGTTCACCTCGTTCCAGAATCCCCTGCCTCATATACTCCCCGTAGAACCCGTCTACTAGGGAAGATACGCGCCGTTCTAGCTTTGTCCTCTCCTCTGCCGAAAGCTCTTCGGTGATAGCCGTCTCGATCGCCTGCTCTCGGAGTGAGGCTACAAAATCATTCAATTCTCGCTTGGTCGAAAACCCATGCATAGATGGAAATCGAGGACAAACAACGGACTGAACTCGTTCCCGCAAGACAGCATCCTCAATTACAGGAGTAAATTCCACCTTTCTCGGCTGAATCCGACCGACGAACTTCTCCTGCAAGGCAAGCAGCTCTTGAATTGCGCGATGCGCAAGATCAGCTGCCTCGACAAGCTCTTCTTCGGGAAGTTCCTTCATATGTCCTTCCACCATTGTCACTGTCTTCTTGGTTCCAACAACGGTGATTTCCACTCCGTTCTCTTCCTGCAATGTTGCTTCAGGATTTACAACCAACCTTCCATCCTGTAATCCAATCCTTACCCCAGCTATTGGTCCTTCAAATGGCACTTCTGAAATCATCAGAGCCGCAGAAGCACCAAGAATAGCCAGAATACCTGGATTGCAATCGGGCTCCACAGACAAGACGGTTGCTACAATCTGTATCTCATCGTTGTATCCGTCGGGGAAGAGTGGGCGAATTGGCCTGTCGATCATGCGAGCACTTAGCGTTGCTACATCACTTGGCCTTCCCTCTCGCTTAAAAAAGCCACCGGGGATCTTTCCTGCAGCATAAAACCGTTCCTCATAATCAACACGCAATGGGAAGTAGTCAAGGTTCCTCTTGTTTTCCTGGTGGGTTACACTCACCAACACACGTGTGTCACCATATATGGCCAGCACCGCTGCATCTGCTTGCCTTGCCAGTTGCCCTGTTTCAAGGGCAAGTTCTTTTCCACTAAACTGTACACTTTCTCTAACTAACATTTATCTTATACTCCTCTTATGCCCAGTTGTTGAATCAGATCCTTATATGCTGCAAGATCTTGATTCTTTAGATACTTCAGCAAGCGACGGCGTTGGCCGACCATCTTTCGCAGACCTCGCTGCGAGCCAAAATCCTTCTTATGCACATTCAAGTGTCCTGTTAACTGGGTAACACGTTCCGTTAAAAGTGCAATTTGTACGCTCACTGATCCGGTATCTTTCTCATTTTTCCCGTACTTACGGATTATTTCTTCTGTCCTTTCACATGTAAGGCTCATCTGCCCTCCCTTTGTTCCCTAATCCCGAGCGAGGGATACCCCTTCTCCCAGGATTGGAAAACTATTCAGTTCTTATACCTGTCTGCCAAGCATCTTACTTCTTCTTTTACCTTTTCTTCATCGATTGTCAGAAGTTCTCTGTCCCGTAACAAGATCCGACCGGCAACAATGACGTCAGTTACATTTTCTGTCTACGCGGAATAGACCAAGGCTGATAAAGGGTCATAAGCTGGAAGAGTATAAACGCTATCCATTTCGACCAAGACAATATCGGCTTCCTTCCCCGCGCCAAGAGTTCCCACTTCTTCATTCAAAGCAGAAGCACCATTCACTGTCGCCATTTGGAATACCTCCTGAGCTGACAGCACGGTTGGGTCCTGGGCAAGTCCTTTTCCCAAAAAGAGCTGCCATCCTCATCTCTTCTATCATGTTCAGGCTATTGTTTGAGGCTGCTCCATCTGTTCCCAATGCAATGGTTACTCCACTTCTCAGCATCATCGAAACTGGAGAGCTTCTCCATGCGAGCTTCGCATTACTTTTCGGACAGTGAACCACTTTCACTTTTCTTTCAGCAAGCAGGCGCATGTCATCGCTATTCACATAAACACAATTCTGTTCCTGACACCACCTCGTCTCGCTCAATGTTTCTGCCAGGTGATTATGTGCGTTGATCAACCCCGGGATCGCCAATTTACCGGTTCCGTCTATTAACACATCACATTCAGTTGTTGACAAATCTTCTTTGGTAATGGAACAGATTTTGGTATCATTAATCTGGAGGTCCACGTTTTCAGCTACAGAGGTTCCCTCAGTAACTACTGCAACATTTCTAAGGACTATGCGCATCTAACCTTCTTGCTCGTTTTTTATCCTGTTCACAAGATATAAAGTATACCCATACTCGCTAGAGTTCGCAAAGTCATTTTCGCGACTTATCACTCCTTGCCTAACACAGCACAATGCGGTTATTATATTACAGATCACCAAATATGAGACAACAGAATATGACACATAAGAATAAAGGACAACGACTTGGGAAATGGGCAGAAGATATTGCATGCCAGTTTCTTCGTAAACATGGATATGCAATCATCGAACGCAATTGGCATTCTCGCTTTGGAGAGATAGACATTATTGCCCGCGACAAAGGAATCCTTGTATTTGTCGAGGTTAAGATGCGCACAAGTTCAGGGTACGGTGATGCAAGAGAAGCGGTCACTTTCTGGAAATGCAAGCGAATTATTACCACAGCAAAGGCTTACTTGAGGATGACCAGATCTGAGTTACCAGCCCGATTCGACGTAGTAATAGTTGAGAGCAAGGGGATTTCGCTTTACCAGGACGCATTCCAAGTTGAGGACACATGTTCGCACGGCTTTTGAGCGGTGTGGTAGTTGGGATCGACGCAAGAATAGTGGAAGTACAGTGCGATGTGGCGGGCGGTCTTCCCAGATTTCAGGTTGTGGGGCTACCAGAAAAAGAGGTAACCGAAAGCCGTGAGCGGATTCGCAGCGCCATAAAGAATTCGGGCTATTTATTCCCACCAAGTCGAATTACCGCCAATCTCGCTCCAGCTGATCTACGCAAAGAAGGCGTTGGATTCGACCTGGCAACCGCTCTAGGGATCCTTGTGGCATCCGGCCAAGTCTCTCCTTGTCCAGGGCGTTACTTGCTCCTTGGAGAACTCTCCCTGAATGGTGAGGTACGAAGTGTGCGCGGAGTTCTACCAATCACCTTGATGGCAGCTCAAGCAAAAATGGATGGGATAGTTCTGCCAAAGGACAATGCCCGTGAAGGAGCCCTCATCGACGACATTGCCGTTTATCCTGTGCGCACACTCACTGAAGCAGCTGAAGGACTTTCTGGCAAGCTCACCTTACCCAGATTTGAAATGGATCGCACCGAAGTTATGGCAAGAGCCTTCAAGGAACCCTCCATAGATATGTCTGACATAAAGGGACAAGAGCAGGCTAAACGTGCACTTGAGGTGGCAGCAGCAGGCGAACACAATCTATTAATGATCGGCCCTCCCGGAGCGGGAAAAAGCATGTTAGCACATTGCCTCCCTGGAATTCTTCCGCCTCTTTCATTTGAGGAATCGATTGAAGTTACACGAATCCATAGTAGTGCCGGCATGGTAGAACACAATACACCCCTAGTGGCCCAACGACCGTTTCGATGTCCGCACCACACCATCTCCTATGCTGGAATGGTGGGTGGAGGGCATGGCCTCCCAAGTCCAGGAGAGATTACGCTTGTTCACCGCGGCGTGCTGTTTCTTGATGAACTCCCTGAATTCGATCGGCGCGTTCTGGAAACCCTACGACAACCACTTGAAGACCGAACAATCTTGCTGTCTCGCGCAGGTGTATCAGTCCGCTATCCCGCCAATTTTATGTTGGTCTGCGCAATGAATCCCTGTCCATGTGGACACCTGGGGGACCACCTTCATCCATGCACTTGTAGTCTGCACGAAATCAAACGCTATCGAAAACGTATCTCTGGCCCATTCATGGACAGAATCGATCTTTTCGTTGAAGTTCCACGGCTTAGCCGAGAAGAATTGGTCGCCCGCCCCACAAGGGAAGACTCGCACTCAGTCCAGACTAGAGTAAAGGAAGCAAGACGGATACAATGGGAGCGAATGAAGACAAAGCCAGGCCGATTTTCGAATGCTCAACTAAATTCGAAAGAGTTAGGGCAATATTGCATACTTAGGAAGGAGGCGAAGGGGCTTTTGGAAAAGGCTATCGATCGGTTTTCGCTAAGTGCCCGAGGCTACACACGTGTTCTTAAAGTAGCACGAACAGTCGCCGATCTTGAAGGTGCTCCACAGATCTCCGCGGAGCACATTGCTGAAGCCCTTCAATATCGCTCAATCGATGGCAACTTTGCCTAAAGGAGGAAGCGAGTGAAGAGACTCTTCGTACTGAGCTTAGCTATGATTCTCGTTTGGTCAATAGCTGCATTAGCAGCCGTTTTTCCGCTCACTATCTCAAAAATAGAGATCGATGGCAATGAGGAAATCCACACAAGAGAGATTCTAGATGTAGTTAACCTCGAACCAGGGAACCAGATCACTGCTAGTGAGCTAAAAGCAGCATCGCAAGCAATCTACGAACTAGGCTGGTTCAGCGAAGTGATCCCTGAAATCGATGAAGAAAGAACGCTCATTTTTCATGTAAAGGAAAACTCTGTCCTGACCACAATTGAGATTACAGGAAACATCAACACAGAACCATTTGAGCTCTTTGGAATCACACTCTTCCGCCCACTAATAATGCCCACAGACGAAATCCTTCGCGTCTTTCGAGATCATGAAGTAAAGAAAGGAACGGTACTTAACACCAGCTCCCTAACAGAAGCGTTGACCGCTGTAATCGACGCATACGACGAAAAGGGATACACCCTTATCATGATGGGAACAGTGACCCCAGGAGAGACTCTGCAAGTACAAATCATCGAGGGGAAAGTAACAGGGAACGTTATCACTGGACTAGTAGACATTCCAGAAGAATTTGCCTTGAAAATGATTGACATTCCCAAAGATAGATGTCTGAAAAAGACACAAATTCAGCAAACGTTAACCAACCTTAACTCTTCGGTCTTTTTCTCTGAAGTTAGCGTAGCTCCAGAACAAGGAATTACGCAGGATTCAGTACAACTTGTATGGAATCTCAAAGAACGTGTTCTTATAGATACCGCCACTGATGTCAAAGACATTGCACTTGAGGGAATCAACATGTTCCCGGAAGAAATTGCGCGTGCTGCGTTAGGTAGAATCCCACAAACTCCGATCGACAACTACGCTCTCCTGCAAATAGTAAAAGGCCTCTATGATCTTTACCATCGCAATGGATACACCATGGTTCGCTTTTCCGCAAAGAGCATCGAGGGAGGCAAGCTTTTTCTGGAAGTACAGGAAGGGGAAATCGGAGAGATCAGTCTGGAGGGGAACACCTATACCAAAGACTATGTTATTATGAAGAACCTGGGGATACGTACTGGAGAGATATTGAATCGCCAACGGCTGGCAGTAAGCTACCAAGGTCTCATGGCTCTTGGTTACTTCAATGCAGTCGATATCTTCCCTGAATGGGCTGAAGAAACCGTACACCTCAAAGTTTCCATCAGCGAAAACAAGAAGCTAGGCGGGATAAATGGTTCCATAGCTTATTCACCAGAAAGCCAGGGACTAGTTGGAACACTTACGTATAGCCAGAAAAACCTTTTCGGTACCGGGCAAGATCTGTCTCTTTCTTACAGCCGAGGGCTAATCGGAGACGCGAGTACAGAGTGGGATTTGGGTTATAGCACGGTCTCCTTCTTCCGCAATTTCAGCCGTGTCGGGCTCAATATCTACCGCAAGAGCGAGGACAGAACAGCAGGCGAAGAGACAACAAACTTTGTTACCCTAGGAGGAAATGCTTCCGTCAGTTACCCCTGTGCCGACTACACAAACCTTGATCTTTCATACAAACATGAAAAGGTCGACCCAACTGAACAAGTCATCAATTCAGCCATAGCTGCCTTGCGTTATGATAACATTGCCAACCCACGCTTTCCTACTACAGGTAGTCGCCGTCGTTTGGCGCTAGAGCAGGCTGGCGCATTTGCCCCCGGAATGAAGTTTTCCAAGCTTGACCTAAGCTGGGTATACTTCACCCCCCTACACGTTGATCTTCCTTTTCTCGCTTCGCGCGATCAAATCCTCGCCATCCGTTTGGTCGCAGGGACAGGAAAAGACATTCCCATCTCGCAGGCTTATGAGTTCGGCGGAACTTCGACAATCCGCGGAGCAGAAACCTCCTATGTAAATCAGTTGTTCTACTCAAACATGGAGTATCGTCTGGCCGTAGTGGAAGGGCTAACAACAAGCCTGTTCTTTGACAGTGGAGTCAATCTGAGTCAAGTAAATCTCAAAGGCACAAAGGCATCTTTTGGGGTGGAGTTAGGAATTGCGGCAGTCGGGATGTACGTGCGTTTGAACATGGCATGGGTTCTCGGCCCGGAGATGGGTATTGTGCCAAATTTCGGCTTTGCCTTTAGCCCCCTGTTTTAAGGTGACAAGAAGTTACTCTCTGTCTATAATTAGCTGCTTCTAGAAAGAAAAAGGAGGAAAAATGTCCAAAACATCCCTAGTCATAGCCATAATCGCCTTGCTTGTTGGCGCTGGAGCCATAGCCTTACAGCTTGTCCCTCAATCAAACAACGAAGTTGATCAAGCAACGTTTGAGACGCTCGAGAACCGCGTGACAGGCCTCGAGACAAACCCAGTCACGCCAGCCCTAAGTATTGCCTACGTCAATGCTGAGGATGCATTTACCGTGTTCACTAACGCCGTGAAAGACCTGCGCCAAAAGGCATTCGATAAACAAGAAGAAATCATCGCCTTGCAAAGGCAATATATGGAGAGCACCCTCTCCAAGGAAGAATACGAGGACACGTATAACCAGCTGCAAGTTGATCTCTTACAGGCGCAAATCAATATAAGTATGGGAACGATCGACAAATTGATCATCTCTTCCGGTTTTTCCGACGTTCGCGGTGACCTGGAACAACTACGAGAACAAGCACAACCAATTGTTGATGAAATAAAGAGCTTGGCATCATCGGTAAGAGTTGGGATCATTGACCCAGAGGAGTTCAATAGCCGTTACACACAGGCAAGAAACGCATTCACCCAGCTTGACGAGCTGCTTACCAATCTAGCGACTTCAAGAATCGTCGAGGGAGCGAACAAGGTTGCTCTAGCAAACGGCTACGATCTGGTATTACGAGCAAAGAATGTCATTATCTACCGCAATACGGCAAGGCTGACGGACATCACCGATATGGTGAAGCGCGAACTTACAGAATCGTTGAGATAATTGCAGATGCCCTGTGACATTGAAGACATTAGACAGGTTCTTCCCCAGCGCTATCCCTACTTGATGATTGACCGGGTCCTTGAGCAAGACAAGGAACACGTTATCGCAGTTAAGAACGTAACCATAAACGAACCATTCTTCCAGGGGCATTTCCCGGAGCCTTTTCAAGCAATAATGCCAGGAACATTAATCCTGGAAGCAATGGCACAGACAGCGGCTTTTCTCCTTGGTAAAAAAAGTGAGTTTGGTTACCTGGCTAGAGTAGACAAGGCTCGCTTCCGACGTAAGGTTATCCCTGGAGATCGGCTAATCCTATCGGTAAGCAGGCTACGCCAAAGAAACGAATTACTGCGAATCGAAGCAGAAGCGTCGGTCAACGGCGAGATAGCGGCAACTGCAACCATCTCCATAATCGTAGAAGACAAGAAGAATGCGGGCAAAGCTTATTGAATCGGTTCCAAACATCAGTGAGGGTCGCCGCCGCAATGTAATAGACGCAATAGCTCAGGCTGCTCAAGGAGAAGGGCGGCATGTACTTGATGTCGATTCGGATGCGGATCACAATCGTTCGGTAATCACCATTGTTGGTGAACCAACTGCGGTTGCTATCGGAATTGACCGCTTAGTTGAAGAAGCAGTGGCAAGAATAGATTTGACGAAACACCATGGGGAACACCCCCGCATGGGGGCAGTTGATGTAATTCCATTCATTCCTGTACATAACGTATCCATGAAAGACTGTATTACCCTTTCTCGCCAAGTCGGAAAGAAAATAGCGGACAAGTACAAGATCCCCGTTTATTTGTACGAAGAATCAGCAACAAATGAGACACGACAAAACCTGGCGACGATCAGAAAGGGTGAATTCGAGGGTTTTTTCGAAAAAATAAAGGATCCTGAATGGAAACCTGATTTCGGTACTGCAAAGGTTCACCCAACTGCGGGCGCCACAGCAGTAGGAGCACGCCAATTCCTGGTCGCCTACAATATCAACTTAGCAACCGCAGACCTGATAACAGCAAAGAAAATCGCCGCTGCCATTCGCGGTTCAAGTGGCGGATTACCCTATGTAAAGGCCCTTGCCTTCACACTTGAGGAACGAAATATCGTACAGATATCAATGAACCTCACTAACCTCAAAAAAACGCCGATACTTCGTGTTTTCGAGGTGGTTAAGAATGAAGCCGAGCATCACGGCATAAGCGTGTTAGATAGCGAAATTGTGGGCATGGTTCCAAGAGAAGCGCTTTATGCTGTTGCTTCCACTGTGCTTCGCACGGAGCAATTCTCTCGCGCATCAGTTCTCGAAGACCGAATTGAGGACGCCCTACGTAATAAGCATTGACTCATGGTTTCCATGATATGTTCCTCGCTCAGGTTAGTATTGTTGCTTGCTTGGTTAGACTAGTCTCGTGACAATTCTGCTACCTCTGTATTATTCCATTCAATGGACAACAGATCCTTTTTCATGGGACTGACGTCCACACTCAACGTCGCTAATCCTCTCCACGTTTCCGACAGGCTTCCTTTCGCTTATGGGACAACTGAGGTAATTCTTGTAGTCGCGGGGAAAGTAGGGACAAATGGGAATAGCCTGTTCTCAAACAAGGAGGCAGGGTGGAAGGACGAGTTGACAGAGGCGTGATTGCAGTAACTTCCCTCCTTCTCCTCTATGGGTTGGTGATGGTCTACAGCTCAAGTGCAGCTTTTTCTCTCAGACATTACGACAACAGTTTTCACCTGTTCCTAAAACAGCTAATAGCTGCCATAACGGGAATCAGCCTGCTTACAGTGCTCTCCTTTTGTGATTATCGTCGTTTATTTCACCTAGATGACCTTCTTCTAGTTGGCTCGTTTTTCCTCATTCTACTAACCGTGATTCCGCTATCAGGGGCTAGCAATGGTCGCTGGTTACAGCTCGGCCCATTTACATTACAACCAACTGAACTGGTAAAGCTTTCGTTGATCATCTACCTGGCGGCAACGATTTCTCGGAAAGGCGAGAAGATATCCTCATTTACTGAAGGCGTACTCCCATTTGTAGTTGTACTATCCATACTGGGAATCGTAATGATAAATCAGCCTGACTTCGGGATGCTGCTACTCTTTGGAGCGCTGAGCATGGCTATGTTGTTCCTCGGTGGAGCTAGGATTTCACATCTAGCCTGGCTTGGAATGGGAAGCGTTCCATTAATTTATGTCGTCCTACGCATTGCGCCTTATCGTCTGGCACGAATCGTTTCTTTTCTTGACCCATACACCTACTATACATCCTCTGGTTATCAAATTGTCCAATCCTTGGTTGCTATTGGATCTGGGGGAGTAATCGGCCGCGGGCTCGGGGCATCACGGGCAAAACTGTTCTATCTCCCACAAGCACACAATGATTTCATCTTCTCAATAGCTTCCGAGGAATTAGGATTGATAGGAGCACTAGCCCTGATTGCCTTGTTTTCCCTCTTTGCCTGGCGCGCCTTCCATATCGCCTTACATGCATCCGATCGTTTTGGATACCTTCTAGCATTCGGGATCGGCTTCACGATCAGCATACAAGCTCTTATCAATCTTGGGGTTGCCCTAGGAATTCTACCAGTCACCGGCCTTACCTTGCCATTTATCAGTAATGGAGGTTCCTCTTTGGTTGTCACGCTGGCCATGGTTGGAACACTGTTGAATATCTCAAAGCAAGGAGGGCGCCCTTGAAGATCCTAATTGCCGGCGGAGGAACGGGAGGCCATGTCTATCCCGCGATAGCCATCATGGAGGAACTATCTCGGCAAGAAGATAAGACAGAAATTGCTTATATCGGCACAAAGCGGGGAATCGAAGCACGTATCCTCCCTTCCTACCCTAAGATTCATTTCTACCCGATACATATTCGCGGCCTTGCCCGTGGGCGACTGTTTCAGAACCTAGGAGCCATCCTTCTTCTCACGCTTGCCCTCGCAGAAACACTAAGAATTGTTTTGCGTTTTCGACCCCAACTTATAATCGGAATGGGAGGATATGCTTCCTTTCCCGCTGTTTTCCTGGGAAGCCTTCTCAAGAAACCCCTAGGGGTAAGTACAGTGATCCATGAACAGAATGTAGAAGCTGGCTTAGCCAATCGCTTCCTCTATCCATTTGTGGATGAAGTACTTGTTTCCTACCAATGCTCAAAAAGATACTTTCCGCGCGCAAAGAAAATAGTGACTACTGGAAATCCAATCCGAAAGGAGTTTCTCCTCACTAAACGAGAAACGAGCATTTACCATCGTTTTGGCCTTGACCCTGAGAAAAAAACGGTACTCGTGTTTGGAGGATCTCACGGAGCAGCCATCCTAACCCAAGCTGTCATGCGTGCCAGAGAAGGACTCTCCAAGAGCGAGCAAATACAGATACTCCTTATCACTGGAAACAAAGCAACAGAACGCTCAATCGAGGAAGAGTTTGGTAACGCCAGAGTGAATAATCTCGTGGTATTCCGCTACATTGATCGGATGAGTGATGCATTTGCAATAGCAGATCTAATCGTCTCCCGTGCCGGTGCTACCACCCTTGCCGAAATCACTTCTTGTGGAAAACCGGCTTTGTTGATCCCATGGGGGGAAGCAGCTAATGGACATCAGTGGAAAAATGCCCACTACCTGGAATCACGGAACGCTTGCGCAATAGTAGCAGAAAAAGACATGACGAACCTCCCATTTCTTACCCATATCAAAGAGACAGTAATGAACAAGGAGAAACTCATCCAGATGGCACAGAACTCTTGGCAGCTTGGTCAACGGCAAGCATCAACGGCAATTCTAGGAGAAATCCGTACTTTACTAGAGGGAGCACAAACGTGATCAAAACGGGGAAACGTTACCACTTCATAGGAATTGGTGGAGCAGGCATGAGTGGTCTCGCCAAAGTGATGTTAGACAGGGGAATGAAAATCTCTGGTTCCGACCTACGTAACAATCAGGAGGTCGCTCAACTGAAAGAAGCAGGTGCGTCTGTCTATCTCGGGCACGATCCTCATCTCGTTGATGGTAAACTAGATGGGGTCATTGTTTCATCAGCAATCGGAGAGGAAAACTCAGAGCTCAAAGCGGCAAGAAGACGCAACCTTCCCGTTGTAAAGCGATTGCACGCCCTGGCCTCACTGCTGTACGGATACAAGAGCATCGGAATAGCAGGAACACACGGAAAAACAACCACTACTGCTATGGCTGCCACCATTCTAACCGCAGCAGGACAGGATCCAAGCTATCTCATAGGGGCACAGTGTCCAGGCCTAAAAGGGAACTCTCATCTTGGGCAGGGGAGTTTCTTCGTTACCGAGGTGGATGAAAGTGATGGCTTATTCCTGGTACTGCGTCCAACGATCGCAGTTCTTAATAATATTGGTCGTGATCACTTGAATACCTATTCTACTTTGGCTGGAATTAAGAGAAGCTTCGCTCAGTACATTCGTCAATCAGAACTTCCGGTTCTCGCAATCGATAACCGGAACGTTCGCGAACTGGCACGTAAAGTCCCTAATGCTTTCACTGTAGGAATATGTGAAGATGCAGAACTAAGTGCAAGAAACATTGCACACAAAGGCTTTCGTACCAATTTCGATCTTGTCTATCAAGGAAAGCGAATCTGCCCTGTTCGGCTTCCTGCCCCTGGCAATCACAATGTGCGTAATGCCCTCTGCGCCATTGGCGCCTGCTTCCTTGCTGGGATTAGCCTCACTGAAGCTGCCAGTGCTCTAGAGGATTTCTGCCTGCCCAAACGACGTTTCCAACTCTTGGAGGAAAATGGAGTGACGGTAGTGGACGATTATGCACACTTACCCGAAGAGATTGAAGCAACCCTGCAGGCGATTCGCGATGGTTGGAATCACAGACGGATCGTGGCCATTTTTCAGCCTCACCGCTACAGTCGAACTAAAGCGATCAGCGGCGAGTTTGGCAACGCATTTCGCGAGGCGGATACAGTACTACTAACCCCGATTTATCCTGCTCGCGAGCAACCAATCCCAGGGATCACTTCAAGGCTAATTGCAGCAGCAATCAGCAACTCATCTAATCTTGACCTCCATTTCGTTGAGGACAAGGAAAAGGTTGTTTCTTTTCTTAAGAGATATATCGAGCCAGGGGATTTCATTATCAGCTTCGGTGCCGGCGACATTTGGACAGTTACTGAGGAGTTGTCATGCTTCCTAGAGGAGGGACAGTTCTGCAGAGTGTGAACCAAGCCGAATTACATGCCAAGCTCATCTCTCTACAGGGCGGGGTGATCTTTGACGAACCGCTCTTCCTGCATACTACGCTTGCAATCGGTGGAAGAGCAACTTGCTTCTTCTTACCCACAACTATCGGAATATTGCAAGAAGCGATCAGTCTCTGTAACGAATACGAGTTCGCATACATGATCCTAGGTGCCGGTTCAAATGTCATCTTTCCCGACAAAGGCTACTTGGGCATGGTAATTGGAACATCACAATTACGGGGGGCAAGCATCGGAGATGGTTGGGTACACGCACTTGCAGGAGAACCTCTTGCTGAACTTATCACACGCCTAGATCAAGCGAATCAGCAATCGCTCAATTTTCTTGCCGGAATCCCGGGTTCGCTTGGGGGCGCAATCGCAATGAACGCCGGAATTCCCGAGCGAGCGATAGGGCAAGAAGTGGAACAAGTAGCTATCCTCAATTCAGCTACCAAGATCGAGGTGATTCCAGCAAAGGACTGCGGGTTTTCCTATCGAACAAGCCTCTTTGTCAAGAACAAGCTACCAATCTTGTGGGCAAAGATGAATCTGAACGGCAAAGTATACGACCGTATCGAGATTCTCAACCGACGAAGATTAAGTCAACCCTCCTCTGCCTATAGTGCTGGCTGCGTATTCAAGAACCCTCCAGGCCTATCTGCGGGTAGGTTGATTGAACAGGCTGGCCTAAAGGGATTTAGGGTGGGAATGGCCAAGGTATCTGAAAAACATGCCAATTTCATCATCAACTGTGGAGGAGCAACAAGCGCTCAAGTTCTTGAATTAATTGACATTATACGTAGAAAGGTGTATAAGAGTTCTCATATTCAGCTTGAAATGGAACTTGAGGTCATCGGAGAGTGACCGTGAACAAGAGGAGGGGGAAAAAAGTTTTCTTGTAGGCTGGTTATTTTAGGAGGGGTTCTTATCGCTGCTGCCATAATTGTTCTATTTACACCCTGGTTCGCTCCCTTCAATTTGCAGGAGATTACAGTAAGAGGGAACCATCATATCTCTGTAGAAGAAATCAAGCAGAAAAGTGGACTCCGAATAGGAGAGAATCTTCTACGAATCTCTGCGTCCCGTACCCAAAAAGCCCTCTTATCAATAGCGTGGGTAAAGGAAGCCTATGTCAAACGAGTCTATCCACACACAATGCAGATTACGATTCGCGAGCGTGTGCCAATTGCAGCGTTATACGATACTGGCGAGCAAGGGAAGCCTGTAGCAATTGCAGAAGGCGGAAGATTGCTTTACCGAGTAGCTGAGGATGAGCGCCCTTTTCTTTCCGTAAAGGGAATAGAGTTTACCAGCAGTGACCCCTCAAGTGTGCTGACAAACAAAGAAGCAACCAAAGTCGTTGAATACCTATACAATCTAGGAATGAGCGAGGGGCCGTTTTCCTTAATGGATTTTGGGAATCCTAGAGAGGTTACCCTATATACACCGGATGAACTAAGAATAATACTAGGTTCTATAGAAAAGATCAGACCCAGAATTGATGCTCTAGTAGCGTTGCTCGCTAGCATTGATTTGGATGACTATCAATCGATAGATCTCAGATTTGAAGGTGAGGCAATACTTGTACCCCGCAAGGCGGTGAAAAGATGAGCAAGGAAAGAGTGGTAGTGGGTCTCGACATAGGCACTACTAAGGTTGTTGCGCTTGTAGGTAACGTGTCCGATGGATTAATAGAAATCATCGGTGTGGGAAAAGCTGAATCAAACGGCTTAGAGAAAGGTGTAGTGGTAGATATCGGTCGCACAATCGCCTCTATACGCAAAGCAGTTGAAGAAGCAGAGAATATGGCCGATGTTGCCATTGATTCGGTATATGTAGGAATCGCTGGGAAACATATCACCTCCATCAACAACAGTGGCACCGTTTCTATCAACCGTCCCGATAGAATCATTACGCAGGATGATGTACGTCGTGTTGTAGAAACTGCCCAAGCAATTCAGCTCCCACCAGAAAGCGAGCTGATACATATAATTCCGCGACAGTATATAGTGGATGGCCAAGACAGTATTACTGATCCAGTTGGTATGACAGGTACCCGGCTAGAGGTTGATGTACACCTCGTCACTGGGGCAATCACGGCCGTACACAACTTGGCCCGGTGCGTAGAGGCACTAAACATTCGGATTAATCAAATAGTCCTTGAGCCACTTGCCTCTTCGATGGCGGTTCTCTCTTCGGCAGAGAAGGAACTGGGAGTCATCCTGATGGACATTGGAGGCGGAACTACAGATATCAGTGTATTCCGCGGTGGAGACATTTGGTTCTCAAAGGTACTCCCAATCGCTGGAGAGCACATCACTAACGACATCACGGTTGGATTGCAGACACCAATTGAAGAAGCGGAGCTGATCAAGAAACAAGCAGGAACAGCATTGGTAGATAGCGTTAGCGAAGACGAGAGAATCGAGGTCGCTACAATCGGAGGAGACAGCAAGAAGACCGTTTCTAGAAAGAAACTGGCAAAGATTATAGAGCCACGCGTAGAGGAACTCCTTGACCTTGGACTGCAAGAAGTTGAAGATGCAGGGTATCGTGACCTTGTCCCTGCAGGATTGGTTCTTACAGGAGGAACCTCATTACTCAATGGAATCGCGGAATTTGCAGCTCAACGCTACGAAATCCCGGTACGACAAGGGAAGATTCCTCGAGGAATACATGGTCTAAGAGACATTGTCGAGTCGCCAATCTATGCTACGTCGATCGGATTACTGCGATATACCGTGGAAACAAGAGATTTCAGCAAGAGACGATACGCAAAGAAGAGAAGTTCCCTAATAAACAAGCTCTTGTCCTGGTTCAATCGCTTTTTCCGGGGGTGAGAATGTCCAACGAAATAGACATGACATCCCCTGCTCGGCTGATGGTAATCGGCGTAGGAGGCGGTGGAGGAAACGCTGTTGATCGCATGTTCTCCACCAACATCAGTGGAGTGGAATTAGTTGCCATAAACACAGATACCCAGGTGCTTGAAGTTATACAAGCTCATCGCAGTCTTCAAATCGGGCGTAGATTAACCGGTGGATTGGGCGCTGGAGGGGACCCCGAAATCGGAAGACTGGCCGCTGAGGAGACCCACGAAGAGATCATGGATCTACTTAGCGGCATTGACATGGCATTCATCACCGCTGGAATGGGTGGCGGAACCGGAACTGGTGCCGCTCCCGTAATTGC
>JAUWPW010000039.1 GCA_030611415.1 Candidatus Bipolaricaulota bacterium | reverse complement strand
ACGGGGACATGATCCTGGGCCCCCCACGTTCTCAACAACAGCTCTAAGGAACAACTTCACACAATCATCGTCCTTCGTGATCTAATCTCAACAATAGTACACTAGCACTTCCGGGGCTCTCTGGCAAGTACTAACCACGGACGGAGAGAGTTTATAGAGTTTGTTGAGTTCATTGGGTTCGTGGGGTTCATTGAGTTCGTTGAGTTCATAGAGTAAGAACCGCGAACAGAACACTGCTACACATTCCAACCACGGATAAACACTGATGAACGTTAGTTCATGGTCATAGGTCGACTTCTGGATGCCCCCGTATCAAGTACGGGGCAGGCCCTGTTAAATACAAAGCAGAACAAGATTTCACAGGGCAGGCTTATCAAGTCCGGCATGACGGAATGCGCCCGTCATTCCAACCTGCCTCTCAGAATGCTACGGCAAACAGATCCCCACAATACGTAAGCCGTTCGTAGCGTCGGAAAATAGGGATAGATACTGTATTGATTGTCAAGCAGCCTCCTCTTGGGCTCGTTAAGAAGCAGCCAGTCCCTGACCAGCAACGTAGCACCTAGAACTTAGCACGTAGCACTGCTTTTCAACCCAATGAACCCAATGAACTCTACAGACTCAACGAACTCTATAGACTCTCTTTATCCGTGTTCATCCGTGGTTGGTATCCATGATGTACAACATCTCGAGGTTCTGTAAGCAACCGGATACCCATCAGAATCTCGTGCATACGTTCCGGAGATAGAGTGCCTATCTTGTCCTTCAAATCAATCTTGTTCACCGTAAACATCTGCGAGATATTCACAACGCTCTTCCTCGGTAGATTTGCCTCCCCCTTCTCCAACAGGACATTGCCTGGCGCGTTCGCTCGCCTCAAATTGGATGTCAGAGATGCAACAACGACCGTGCCTATGCGGCTGTGGTTGAAAAGATTGTTCTGTATGACAACATGGGGATGGCGATACCCTGGCTCGGATCCAGAAGGTTCCCTTAAGCTCACCCAGCACACATCACCTTGATCGATTACCATTGATCTTTCACCGCTTCAGCGTGTCGCTTGCGCATCTCAGCGAGGAGTTCATCCTCCTCAGCGGTGGGCATATCGGCGTAGGCATCATTTATTGCTTCCAACAGCTTCTGGTTTTCATATCGCGCCAAGAACTCCCGTGCCGCTAGCCCAAAGAGACGGCTGCGAGATACCTGCATCTCCTTTGCCAGCTCATCAATTTGCTCGAACAATGTTTTCTCTAAGGAAATAGCGGTCTTGACACTTGGCATAGGTTATACCTCCTTTACGGTATCAATGATAACCATTAGTATAACTAATAGCAATACCGGTGTCAATACGCATTGCCCGCTGCCGGGTTTTACCATCGCACCACCTATGACGCGAAACGCTGGAAAGAAGCGCGAACTGAATACTGAAATACATTCCAACCACGGATTAACACTGACGAACGTTAGTTCATGGTCATAGGTCGACTTCTGGATGCCCCCGTATCAAGTACGGGGCAGGCTTATCAAGTCCGGCATGACAGAACCAACACCGTCATTCCGGCGCAGGCCAGATCGTCATTCCGGCGTACGCCGGAATCCAGTCAGACAATGGTTGTATACAAATCCTGCTACTACATCGGGCAAGGTGGGGGACGGAAGATTATAAAACATCCCCCTCCTTTGCCCCATGTAATAAGTCGAATCCTGCCTGATTCTTCTCTACCTTACGATCTACACACTTCCACTGCCAAGCTAAACTCTACCCCCAGGCGAAAGCAACCATTATCCTCTCCTCGATCTTCCCAATATGTTTTGTGTTCCCATTCTACGAAACCCTCACAGCTCAGCCATTCGGTCACCTCAGTATCCACGGATAACTTGAAGGTATCCGTTGTTTCAACCAATTGCTCCGCTCGTCGCGTTTTGTTTGTCAGTGTTGCCTCCAGATCCATGCCAAATACCGACAAATTGCCCGCTAGGCTCACCTTCTCATCGCATTGCAGTGGCTTTTCCGCATTATTAGGATAGCTAGTTAATTGCCTGCTTGCCTTGACAGCAAGTACCAAGATAGATAGAGGCATTTCCAGGCCAAGCTCCCCTTTCCTTACATGCTTGTTGTTGTAGCTACGCTTGGGATAGCCAGTGAATTCCTGCGACCATACCAGCTCCCAACAAAGGGACTTGTAACTCCCCTCCAATTCGAGTTCCTCACCATCAACCTGTTTATCCTTATACTGACTAAGGGGATAACACGTCTTTTCGCGTTCAATGGAACAAATGGCTGATATCCCGTCCCAATCCCCGCTATACTGGGCGGCAATGCTGGTCGCGGTATGGGTAAGGGAACTGTCGGCAGGATATACGTAAGCGATGCGCCGGACATCGATACCAATGCTCGCGTCACAAACAGGAAATTCTACGCTAGATGAATAGCTAAGCTGCTTCTCTCTCTTCCGCGGAAGGATCCGCATCGCGGAATCGATCAGTTTCTTTGCTATGCCGGCACCCATCTCTCCCTCCCACTTGTCATCGTAAATCTCACTGACAAAATCATTTAACTCATCCACTACCCCTTCACAATCTTCGTTTTCGAGCGCCGCATAGGCAGCCTCCAGGATTTCCATAAGCTCAGTTTCTATCGTTAATGAGGTTCCTGATTGTCGTAAGCAATCAATCAGGGTTTGCACTGCCGCTCTTGCCTCCTCCAGCCGAACAAGATCAATTTCATGACCAATTGAGTAGGGATAATACTCATGTTGCAGCGAAAGCGATTCCGCAAGCTGTAATGAGGCAAGCTCACCTTTGAGGTTAAAGTTAAGTCTGTGTGCTAGTCGGTCATCATCATTCTTCAGCAGATCCAAATAGTCCCGCGCCTCATAATCATAGCTAAAACTCCCTGTCCAGCTCTCGGATTCCACTCCTAGAGCAAACCCCAGGTTTCTTGTAAGCTTGTCCTTGCTTGGTGCAGAATGATCAAGTACATTCCATTCAAGGGATGAGTCAAGATCAACGCCGAGAAAAGAATTGGATAGAACAATCTGGGCCTGTTTCTCGACTTGATCTCCCGCGATTTCCCGAAGCAGATAATCGGCCTTGTATCTGATGCGATCGGCCTCTTCTTCCTTTATCTCTAGCCCTCGCTGCTGTTCCACGCGGATGAGTAAGGCCTCCAATCCATGTATGTATTTCTCTTTGTTTCCGCTAGATAATGAAACCACAATCCTCCATAGAAGGCCAGCAAGTTCCTCTCTAGTCTCGCCCACAGCGTACAGACTGACCTTACCAATTATGTAGGCTAGATAGTCGTAGCCCTTCTTTATTGGTTCTACCAATATGAGTAGCTGGGCGACCCGCTGTTCTTCCTCCTCACAGGCCTCTTCCAGTGGGTCAACAATCCCTTCTTTCAGATGAGAACAAACTAGTTTGACTTGCTCTTTGAGCTCTGTTATCGAGATAGGATCCGACATAGCTCGGATGATCCCCAGTCCTGCAGTTAGCTTGATCATTGCTTGTTCAAGGTCGTTTCTTAACACGTCGCAGTCAAGCATGCTGATTTGGCTAATGATCTCGTCAATCGCGCGAAATCGCTTGTTTCCCCTCCACTGATCTACCGAGATATCTATGCCAAGCGGAGCGCTATCAATATCAAACGAAAGGGAGAGATCGCTGCTAGCGCTCCATCCTAATTCTGTTATTCCAATAATGTCTTCCTCGGAAGAGAAGTTAAGCTCTTGCCTATAATCAATCTCCCAACAAAGACCGCTGCACACCCAAGAAGAGCAAACAAGAACAAAGGCCAACAACCAACTAATCCCTTTTCTACTAATAAGCACTTGTTCCCCTCTAATAACTGCTAAGATCGTTACCTACAAACATTGTTCGTTGATACTATTAGTATAACATTACAGTTAGGAGAAAGCAAGATAATAATATATTGAGGATTGATTGGGGTCAGACCTTCATTCTTTCGATGATTCATAGTATACTAAGACTACTATGGCAAGACCGTTGCGATTAGAGTACGACGGTGCCCTCTACCACGTGACAAGTCGGGGCAATGCACGGGACCAGATCTTCTCAGATGAGGGGGACCGGGACCGATTCCTCGGGATCCTCGGTGATGTGGTTGCAAGGTATCGTTGGATCTGTCACGCCTATTGCCTGATGAGCAATCACTATCACCTTCTCATCGAGACGCCCGACGCCGGATTGTCCCGGGGAATGCAGCTCTTAAATGGGGTGTACACGCAATGGTTCAATCACCGACACAAGCGGGTCGGCCACCTGTTCCAGGGTCGATTCAAAGGCATCCTTGTCGAGAAAGACAACTATCTACTAGAGTTGGCACGCTACATTGTGTTAAATCCAGTTCGTGCCGAGATGGTGCAGAGCGTTCGCGACTGGCCCTGGAGCAGCTATCCTGCTACGGTCGGAGAGCAGCAGCCTCCCGCGTTTCTCACGGTCGAGCAGATCCTGATACAATTCGATCCGGACCGGAAGCGGGCAACATACGCCTATCGCCAATTTGTGCGACAAGGACGAGGAGTAGATGTGTGGGATAAGTTACAGGCGGGATTACTGCTTGGTAGTGACCGATTTGTAGATAGACTTCGCCCTCTGCTCAATGACAAGCCGCTCGACCCTGAATACCGCAAGTGCGAACGATTTGCCACACGACCGAGTCTGCAACAGCTGTTCGTCGATGTTACCGACAGGACGACACGCGATGAGCAGATCTACCAAGCAGTGAGGGTGCACCGCTATACGCTGAGGGAAGTCGGTGCATTCGTAGGGTTACGCTACTCGACGATCAGCGTGATCGCCAGACGTGTTCACCAGAGGAACAAACCCGCAAAATGAAGGTCTGACCCCGGACTTTTCACTTCTAGAGGAGCCTGAAGATAGGTAACTTATGACGACACTACTAAAATCCCTTAGCACGCCTATTGTATGGATTCTGCTGCTTCTTGTCGTTAGCATATTTCTCTTAAGGAAACGGCGCAACCAACTACTGGCAAGGGTAGGATGGTATTCTCTGGTGGCCGGAACGGCCATTCTGTTACTTCTAAGCCTTGACCCCGTTTCAGATACACTTGTATACCTCTTAGAGAAGCAATACTCTCCTCCATCCCAGGAGACTATCTCCGGGGTGGATGTGGTTGTCATCTTGGGTGGCGGAGTGTTGCCCAGTGGCGGCTTACGGGCGGTGGCCGAGCCTTCCGAGGCTACTTACTCTCGTGTGGTGAACGGTGTAGAGTATTTTGGACGGTCAGGAGCACAATATTTGATTGTGTCTGGAGGGGCTGGTCCTTCAGGTGGAGAGACGAACGCGGAAGTAATGAAGCGTTTAGCCATCAAATTGGGTGTGCCAGCAGACAGGATGTTGATGGAGCCTTGTGCTTCCACAACGTGGGAACATCCTGAACAGGTGGCAAAACTGATTGATGAGCCAAGGGATACTGTCGTCATTGGCATTGTCACATCGGCTCTGCACATGAAAAGGAGCATTATGGCGTTTGAAAGATACTTCTCCAGGGTAGTAGCATTGCCTTCAGGTTATCTTTATGATCCTATCAGGTGGGAGATAGGCTCGTTTATCCCGTCTGCAGAAGCACTCTCAACAAGCAGTGCTATGTTCCATGAGCTTATAGGCCTAGGTTGGTATCATCTGAAAGCGCTGCTTACAAACACACCCTAGGCGGTAAAACGACTTTGTTTAGCAGTAAGTTGCCTTTGCTTTTAGCCCTATTCTTGCTTTTCTCTGCGTCCTCCGCGCCTTTGCGAGGTAATCTTACCATATTGGCTACTGTTGACTTAGTACTGTAGGTGGTACAGCTTTCCCACCGCGGCACCTTTGACCGTGGAGCACATACAAGGTAAAGTGTATTTCAGATCATCTGCTATGCAGATGAAGGAGAAGGATGCAATGGAGATCAAGTTAGATAAGTCGTCGCTTGTCAAAAAGCTCAAGGCGAATCTAGCCCACATTCTTAAGCCTTATCCCATTCAATTGGCTTATCTCTATGGTTCCGCCACAACCGGCAATTTAACCCCGTTTAGCGATGTAAACATCGCTTTGGTGACTGATCAAGAAGTAGCACCAAAGGAACGTCTCAGAGTCATGCTAGGGGTTGAAGTCGAACTAGCGGAACGATGTGGCATCCGCAACGCTGACGTGCGGATTATTAACGACGCTCCATTGATCTTCAGGGGTCGGGTGGTCTGCGATGGCATCCTCCTCTATGCCTCTAATGAAGCGCAGCACGTTGAATTCGAGACGAGCACCCGAGACGCGTATTTTGATTACCTTCCTGCGCACAGCAGATTACAGGAGGCGTTCTTTGCCAATGTAAGAGAGCGAGGGCTACATGGTTGATCGAGACAAAATTGAGGGCCTGATACATCATCTGCATCAATACACAGGACATCTACGCAAGATTGCCGAACTTGGTCGGCACACAAGTTTCTAAGTGACCCGCTGGCTATTGGCGGCACTCGCTATTACCTGCTGGTCTCCATCGAGAGCTGTATCGATATCGCCAATCACATCATTGCCACTGAAAGGCTACCATCACCGAAAGACTACAAGGATACCTTTAAGGTGCTCAATGAAGCAGGAATCATACCCGATGATTTCGTCCAAACCCTGCAAGCTATGGCCGGCTTCCGTAACCTTCTTGTTCATCTCTAGTGGGAGGTGGATGATGAGATGATCTATGACAGTCTTGACAGCGAGTTAGACGATTTTGAAGCATTCATTGCCCACATCATGAAATTCCTCCAGGACATAGCGGTGAAAAGCGAAACTGACCAAGAATGTTGAGAAGGCCCGCCCTTTGGCCCTACACAGGGCGAGGTCGGGGAGGGAAGATCATAAGAAATCCCTCTCCTTTACCCCATATAGATCGCGGTTCCCGATTGTCAGTATGCTCCGTCATTCCGGCCGGCCTGTGCGTCGTACGCCGACAGGCAAACCCCAGATCGTCATTCCGGCGAAGGCCGGAATCCAGCGTAGTAGTAGCTCTACGTTACTCGCCACTGTTGTTCGGCTCATCACCGTTTCTCGACTCCCGACCGCTTTTTGTGCCTTTTCCCTTAATCCATACTCCTTAATCCTGTGTTTCTCACCCATCACCCATCACCCATCACTGATTACTTGTTACCTCTTACTGCTTCACTAGAGGAACAAACCCGCAAAATGAAGGTCTGACCCCGGACGTTAACCGACTCAAAGAACCGTCAATCCTTCTGCTTCGGCTGCTGCTCTAAGGCGCTCATCAAAGCAAGAAAACGAGACTTCTAAGCGAGTTCTATTCCGCAGGAGAAGCGCCGACGCCAAATGAATCGCATCAAAACCTCTGAGGGGATGTCTGCTTGTCAACTCTCCGCCAAGCTTGGCCATGCTCTCGGAGACTTCCACAATGAAGTAGTTATCCCAATCCTGCTTTAGATCCTTAATTACCTGGACATGTTCTTCTTGAGAGAGTTCCCCTCCACGATATTTCCTGGCAATTCCAGCCCTTGCTTCCACGTAAGCGACGCGGGAAGTTGACACGATCCTGGCCTTCTTTACCATCGCCCTAACCTCTGGTGATCCCTGCTCTTCGATATAGAGCTTCACCAAGGCACTAGTGTCGAGGTACAGGATCATCTTCGATCCTCGATGACTAGCTCAGAAAGCTGACGGCCATACCCCTTTACGGGATGAGAGGACCCTTTCGGTTTTCCACCTACCCAAGAAGCTGTTCCTTCTTCTAGCAATAGTAGAAGTTCTTTGTCCAGGTTTCTTCTCTTTACGGGGGATAAGAGAGCGATTACTTCCCCTCTATTCGTTATCTCGATTTGTTTCCCTTCCTTAACCTGGGTCAAGTAAAAGCTCAATTTGTCTCTCAATTCCCTGATCCCAACACTTGGCATGGATCTTCTTCCCTCCCTTTTCTATGTGGCGTCATATTATCTTACTGTGGCTACATAATCAAGGCGCCAGCTTTGGCCCTCAGCGACTGACCCCCTGCCCTGTGCAATCTTGTTCTGCTCTGTATTTCACGCGGCCTGCCCCGTGAAATCTTGTACTGCTCTGTATTTCACGGGGTGAAGTGATTTCAGTAGTTGTACTTCCATGGGGCCATGAACCCAACAAACCCCTGCCCCGTGAAGTGATTTCAGTAGTTGTACTTCCATGGGGTCATGAACCCAACAAACTCTACGAACTCTACGAACCCTATGAACTCCATGAACTCACTGAAAGGAACAAACCCGTCAAATGAAGGTCTGACCCCGGACTTTCTCTCCTACGAACCCCATTCTAACCTAGCACATAGAACTTAGAACGCTAGCAATTGCCTTACTAACCCCATGAACCCCATGAACTTTATAGACTCAACGAACCCCATGAACCCATTCAACGATTTAGCTTTTTGTATTGTCCTCTGCCTTTCCTACTCAACCAATCAACTATTCAACTTCTTCACTGCTCCTTCCTCTCGGAGCGTACACTGGCACCAGCTCTTTCAGCGTCGCGATTATTTCGTCTGGTTTGCTCTGTTCGGCCGCCTCGTAAAGGCAAATCAAGGCGCTATCAATCTGATCCCCACCTACCCACGCACTCAATCTAGCTTTGAAGATCTTATCGTGAGTCGTGGCATCGGTTCCTTCCTCCGCGGTAAGCAGCTCCTCGTAAAGCTTCTCACCAGGACGAATGCCAGTAAATACGATGGGAATGTCTTTATCGGGCTCAAAGCCATGAAACCTGATCAATTCACGTGCCAGATCCAAGATCTTGACAGGCTGTCCCATGTCAAGCACAAACACTTCCTCTCCCTTGCCCATGGCTCCCGCCTGAAGTACCAACAGCACTGCTTCCGCGGTGATCATAAAGTAACGTTCCATCCCCCGGTCGGTCACTGTCACCGGACCGCCTCGCTTTATCTGCTCCATGAACGTGGGAATCACGCTTCCTCGGCTTCCAAGGACATTCCCAAACCGTACCGACATGCAGCGTGTTTCGGCTTTCTGTCCTTCATCAAGGACAATCATTTCTGCAACCCGCTTAGTTGCACCCATAATGGAGGTAGGATTAACAGCTTTATCGGTAGAGATCATCACAAATGCCTCAGCGCCAGCTCGGCAAGCTTCCTCTACTACGATGCGAGTTCCAAACACATTAGTCTTAACTGCTTCAGCAGGGAAGGCCTCCATAAGGGGAACATGCTTGTATGCCGCCGCATGAAAGACTACCTGTGGGTGGTACTCCTCAAAGATACCAGCCACTCGCTTTTGATCACGCACATCTCCTACAATGATCCCCGCTGAGCTACTGGGAAACCGCCGTGCTAGATCTCTTCCGAGATTAAACAGTCCTGTTTCGTCGATATCTATCGCAACCAATTGTTTCACCCCGAACCGCAGAGTCTGCCGACAGAGCTCGGAACCAATCGAACCGGCCGCTCCTGTTACCAACACCGTCTTGCCTTCAAGAAAATGCCTGATTGTGGCCACATCCACAGAAACTGGGGCACGGCCCAACAGGTCCTCAGGCTGAACTTCTCGCACTTCAGACACCCGAACCTCGCCTGTGTATAACTGACTGAAAAATGGAATAATCTTCATATCCTGAACCCCGCTTTCGCGGGTAAGCTCTACTGTTTCTCGAATCACTGGTGAAGGAGCCGAAGGCATGGCGATGATCACCACTTCCGCCTGTTTGGCTCGGACAAACTCTGCCAGTCTCTCTCTTGGCCCTAGCACTCGCACCCCGTGAATTACCATTCCTTGTTTTCCCCGGTCATCATCCACAAAGCCTACCGGCCAATACCCTGCTCTTTTTTCTTGGAGAATCCCTTTTAAGAGCTGTTCCCCCGCGTCACCAGCCCCGACAATCAGTGTGCGACGTCCCTGTGCGCGAAGGCTTGTACGTGTGAGGGCATGTCGAACGAGCCTTTTAGAAAGCCGGGCCCCAACGATTCCAATCAAGCTAAACGCAAAATCCACAGCTAGAATCGAGCGTGGTACCGTGGCCAGTGTCGGCCAATCTCGCAGGGCAAAAATTACAGCCGCAAGCGCAGCAGATCCAAGACCGCAAGCAACGATCGTGTTATAGAGCTCTTCCATTCCTACATGAGCCCAACTGAAACGATATATTCGAAAGAGTGTCAAAACAGGAATCTTCACTCCAAGAGCCAGGAGCAACATCCACAAGAACATTGGGATATAGCTATGGGGAATGTGCCCGTCGAATCGCAGCAAGAACGCCAGGTACAGCGAAAGCGCCAGCACCATCGCGTCGACCAACAGGAAAGCTACCCTTCTCCCATTCACTAAGGCGAACAAACTCTTAATCTTCATAGTCCTCGATACATCTTAAATACATTCTACCTGAGTCCAACGTCCAGAGTCCAACGTCGACTTCTCAAATATCTGATGACGCCACTGATCAGCCTCTTGACCGGACATGAGGTGGAAATCTTGCAGCACTTTTCTTATCAGTTTCTCTAGTTTACCTTAACCGTCAGGAACCCTTAGTCCATAGTCATGAGTCGACTCCTGGATGCCCCCGTATCAAGTACGGGGCAGGCTTATCAAGTCCGGCATGACGGTATGCGTCGTCATTCCGGCCGGCCTGTGCGTCGTACGCCGACAGGCAAACCCCAGATCGTCATTCCGGCGAAGGCCGGAATCCAGCGTAGTAGTAGCTCTATGTTCTAATTCAGTTATCAGTTTTCAGTTCGCCCTTCCTTGCTTAACCAATTGAACGAATCAAACCAATCGAACCAACCAATTCAACCATTCTACTCGCCTTTTCTCTAGTCCCGATTATGGTTTCAACTCAACAACCCCCTGCCCTGCCTGCCCTGTGAAATCTTGTTCTGTTCTGTATTTCACGCGGCCTGCCCCTGACCTGATCAGGAGTGAGGGTGAGTAAAGATTCACAGTTTTCTTGTCTTGAAGGGTTAGCCCTATGAACTCAACGAACTCTACAGACTCAACGAACTCTATGAACCCAACCAACCC
>JAUWPW010000012.1 GCA_030611415.1 Candidatus Bipolaricaulota bacterium | reverse complement strand
ACGGTATGGACTATCCTTCCCTGAAGGTGTGATGACTTTGCCTTCACTCTGAATTGCTTTCCCACGATATTCGCTTATCTGCTCGGACGAAAGATCGCATACGTATGCCTTGCCGTCTTTGATCAGTTTACATGCCCACTCATATAGCTGATCGAAATAATCAGATGCATAATACTCTGGATCTTCCCAATCTACCCCAAGCCATCGAAGATCCTGTTTGATCGATTCGACGTATTCGCTCTCTTCCTTTTCTGGGTTCGTATCATCGAAGCGCAAGTTGAATTTGCCACCAAACTCCTTGGCAATTCCGTAGTTTAGCAGAATGCTTTTGGCGTGGCCGATATGAAGGTAGCCGTTTGGCTCTGGTGGGAAGCGCGTGTGTATCCGTCTGTCGTTCTTGCCTGCCTGTAAGTCGGTGACAATAATCTGGCGAATAAAATCTAGAGGTGTATCGTTGTTAGGTCTAGTTGCATTGAACTCCCTGCTATTAGCATTGCGAACTACTGAGTTGCCGTTGTTCATAATCCTGCTCCCTTGCAAATGCGGAGATGTTTATGGTTCGTAAATAGGCTTCCATCGTATTAGTCTAACCAGAAATACAAGGTACTGCCAGTTTAACTAGCCTCAAATGTCCAAGAATAGTGCTGAGTCCATAGTCCGTAGTCAACAGTCAAAGGTCTGAAGCAGTTGAGTAAGGAATCGCACTGCTTCTTCCTACTTAACGACTCGAGTATTTGATTGGATTCCGACACCTGCCCTGGACACCGATCCAGGGTTCGTTGGAATGACGGAGCGGGGGAATTCCGGGGGACACGTGTGTTATTTCCTTAGCCACTTACTACTTACCACAAACTACATGCCGCATTTCCAGGGATGCCAAACAATCTTCATCTGTGAGTCCTGGGTCGTTGATAGAAGAAGATAGAAAGCTATAATAATTTGTGAGTGTTGAGTGAGGAGCCTTGCACGAGAGCAAAATGTGCTTGTTAGATGTTCTCTTGACATAGAGAGTAGTCGGCAAGGAGATTGTGAAATATGTGTCTTGATGGGGAGGCGCGATGATAATACTTGGCGACCGTTGGGTTGAGGAAGCTTGTTTTGGTGGAGGAATTCTCGGTGGTGGTGGCGGCGGAAGTGTAGAAGAAGGTATTTGGCTTGGCCGGTTGGCTCTCAAGCTAGGATACCCAACTATGCTTGATTTAGCTGAGGTCCCCGAGGACTCTCTGATTGCTACCGTTTCAGCCGTAGGAGCTCCATCAAGAAAACAGCGCCCGATTCCTTCTCATTATGTACGAGCGGTGAAGCTTCTCATCGATCACACAGGTAAGGAAATTGCCGGGCTCATGACCAATGAAATGGGAGGATCGGCTTCTATTAATGGGCTGGTTCAGTCGGCAATCCTTCAGATTCCTTTGATCGATGCAGCGGGCAACGGAAGGGCTTACCCAATAGGGACCATGGGGGCAATGGGCCTGTCAATGAACGGTGATTTCGTCTCCGAGCAGGCTGCAGCTGGAGGATCGAAGGAAAATGGTAGCTATGTTGAGATTTACGGCAAAGGGTCACTCCCGATTCTCACCAGGCTGGTTATCAGCGGTTCGTACGAGACAGGGGGATTGATAGCTGTAGCCAGACATCCTCTGCTCGTATCTTATATCAAAGAGAATGCAGCGGTAGGAGCCCTGACCCAAGCGGTGCGACTGGGTAAGGCATACTTGAGCGGTCAGACTGGGGAAGAGAAGATACGGAAGGTTGTAGGGGTCCTTGGCGGGAAGGTGATAGCCTGTGGAAACGTTGACTCGGTAGAACTTACAGTGCAAGAAGGTCTGGATGTGGGGAAAGCGGTGATTGGCGATCTTGAAATTACCTTCTGGAATGAGTATATGACATTGGAACAGCGAGGGGAGCGTTTGGCTACGTTCCCTGACTTGATCATGACTATGGATGCTGAGACCGGCTCTCCAATTTCCAGCGCAGAGCTTAACAAAGATCAACGAGTAAGCGTGATTGTGGCTCCAAAGGAGAACCTGATCCTTGGAACAGGCATGCAAGACCAGCAGGTGTTTCGAGATGTGGAAAGGGTTATAGGAAAAGAGATCGTACAGTATGTCTTTCCAAAGGAGGATTCCTAGGCATGCTCCTCAAGCAGGTAATAGAAGCTTTTTCATTGATTGATGACCCCGGGATTTCAGGAGAAGGCGTCGCCGCGAGGCTCTGGAAGGCTGATCCGGGTGCAAAGATTGATGTACAGACGGTGAAAGGCGCAAAGGGAAGCACAGATTTCCTGAAGCTTTTTGTACCGGGAAGCAAGGGCCGGACGGCTGGAGGTAGCTCGCGCACGCTTGGAATCATCGGCCGACTTGGAGGAGTAGGCGCAAGGCCAGAGAAGATTGGTGCTGTTTCAGATGCAGATGGGGCGATAGTGGTAATCGCTCTAGGCCTGAAACTGCTAGAGATGCGAAGGAAGGGGGATACGCTGGGAGGAGACGTTATTATCGCTACTCATATCTGTCCGCGATCGCCAGTCATGCCACACAAACCCGTTCCCTTTATGGGTTCTCCAGTGGGAATGGCGACCATGAATGAGATCGAGTTGGATGAGCGCATGGATGGGGTACTAAGCATAGACGCAACCAAGGGAAATGAGGTAGTTAATTGCAACGGATTCGCCATCTCACCAACGGTGAAGGAAGGGTATATCTTGAGAGTAAGCGAAGATCTTCTTGCGATAATGAGGCAAGTCACAGGCAGGCCGCCTGTTACCTTTCCGCTCGCTACGGCGGACATAACCCCCTACGGAAACGGGCTGCACCACATAAACAGCATTATGCAACCCTCGACGGCAACAGATAGCCCGGTTGTTGGAGTTGCTACAACGTCAGGAGCAGTGATACCAGGGATAGGCACAGGAGTTAATGACCCACTGGTTTTGGAATCAACAGCGAGATACTGCTTGGAGGTAGCAAAGGAATATGGAAACGGCTCCTGCAATCTGTACGAGGAAGAAGAATTCCGCCTGACGGTCAAGCTATATGGAGCGATGAAACACTTGCAGGTCCTGCCGTCTACGGAAATCGGATAGATTACGCAGGAGCTGGTTGGCTGCATATATTGCCTGTAAGGGGGCTCATTGAGCTTGCTGTAGGAAACAGGAAGGAGGTGATCTGGAGAGGATCAAGGTTGCTCAGAGGAAAGTTCCAGGAAAACAAATTGAAGTACAAGGAGGTATAACGGTGAAATCTTCAAAGCTCAGTTTAGCAATATCAGTTGGGATAATTACAGTAGCTTGTCTATTGGTTTCCGTAGTCTCCTTTGCGTATGTGGAGCAAAACGGAGAGAAGTATGTGGTCTTTGGGGCTCGTCAACCGGCACCAAACATCGACCCTAGCGTACACTACGATTGGTCTACGCGAATGATTCAGGAAAGCGTATATGATGCGCTGTTGTCGTACGAAGGTGATCCGACGCTGTACCTGTTTGGGGAAACCCCGCAGCCAAAGAGCCCCCTTCTCGTTCCCTGTCTCGCCGACTCTTGGGACATCTCAGAGGATGGCCTAACGTACACATTTCGTCTTGTGAAGAACGCGGTATTCCACAATGGAGATCCAGTGACCGCCGAGGCGGTGAAGTTCTCCTTTGTGCGTACGCTAGAAGGTAAACAGGGACCGGCTTGGATGCTCCTAGCCATTTTGGATACAGAGACCGGTATCGAGGTTATTGATGACTACACTGTTGCTTTTCATCTCAACTATCCGTTTGCACCATTCCCTCACTACATTGTGTGGTGGTACATCATGAATCCCAATCAGGTGAATGCCCACGATCCGGACTGGTTACAGGATCATGAGGCTGGCTCCGGACCATTCAAGATCAAGGAATGGCGGCACGGGGAATACTACTGGTTGGAAGATGTTGAGGATTACTGGCGAGGGTGGCCGCATGAAGACCATATCGACGGGTTCATTTTCAAACTAATGAGGGAAGCTGCATCTCAGAGGATTGGCATCCAAAAAGGTGAGATCGATATCGCAGAGGGATTGACTATCGAGGATTTCGGGCTAGTGGCTGAACTTCCCGGGATCTACGTTACCGAAGACATTGGCCGAACTACGTTCGGGATCAAGATGAACACGCAAAAAGGATATACAGCGATAAAGAACGTCAGAAAGGCTATCTGTTATGCCTTTGACTACGACGCCTTGATCGATATCTATGATGGGCACGCTATCCTGGAGGATAGTCCATTCCCGCAGGGGCTCGATGGATACGTGAGCCTTGCGGATGTCATGTACCGGCAGGATCTGGACAAAGCAAAAGAGTATATGAAGAAGGCCGGCTTCCCAGATGGAGGGTTCACCTTGGATTACGTCCTGGTTGCCGGACACCCCGAGGAGACAAAGATAGGGTTGATTCTGAAGGACTGCCTGTCCAAGATAGGGATAGATGTACAAATAGTCCCCGTGCCTTGGCCGGAGATGTGCGCCCGCGGCTCAACCGCGCAAACATCTCCTGACATGATGGCGGTCTATACAACCCCTATCATCAACGACCCTGATGTGGTTGCGAGCCAGTATCATCCAACCTCATACGGCGCGTACTACGCGAGTCACTTCTACTATGATCGGAAGGTGATAGAGCTGGTGGATGAAGCGCGTTTGATCTCTGACTGGGAGGAACGAGAAAAGCTGTACGAGCAGATCCAGAGGATGGTGCTAGAGGACGCAACGGAGGTCTTCGGCATGCTTTACAGCCGAGTGTGGGCGTTCAGGGATTACGTAAAGGGCTTCCGATTTAGCCCGGTGCGTTTTACCTCTGAGATCGATATGTATTGGCTTTACATAGAAGAGTAGTTCTTTCGACATACCCATCCCCCACTCAGTAAAGCGGGGGATGGGCTTTTCTTGTATGGGGTGAGTAAAGGGCGGCTGAATACTAATGTTGCATTATCTTGCAAAGCGGCTATTCCTGCTGATATTCACGCTCTTGGGCTTGTCCGTTGTGATTTTTGTGGTATCACATATTGCGCCTGGAGATCCAGCCCGCCTTGCAGCCGGTCCGTTTGCAACACAGGAGATGGTTGAGCATCTAAAGGAGGAATTGGGCTTAAACAAGTCGTTACCTGAGCAATACGGAATATTCCTTACCCAACTCTTGAAGGGAGACTTAGGACGATCGATTCGTACCCGCCGACCTGTACGGGAAGATCTTGCTAGGTTCTTTCCCGCTACACTAGAACTGGTCCTTGTCTCTTTGAGTTTCGCTGTCCTAACTGGTATCCTGCTTGGTGTTCTCTCTGCTGTTCACCAGAACCGCTGGATAGATCATCTTAGCCGTCTCATCTCTATTTCGGGCTTGGGGCTGCCTGCATTTTGGCTTGCGTTGATGCTACAACTTCTCTTTGTCCTCAAGTTGGATTTGCTTCCAGGAGGAGGGCGCATTGACATGATCGTACACGCGCCTACATCTATCACGCGGCTGTTCTTGATTGACAGCCTTCTCACAGGCAATTGGGTTGCGTTTAGGAGTGCGTTACAGCATATCATCTTGCCCGCCCTTTCCTTATCTTTTCCAGCATTGGCGTCGATCATTCGGATCAGCCGTGCGGATGTGCTTGATACGTTAAGGCAGGACTTTGTCACCACTGCCAGGGCCAAAGGATTAGTGGAAAAACTGGTGATTTGGAAACATGTTCTCAAGAACTCGTTAATCTCGACTGTGACGATGATCGGACTGCGTTTTGGCTGGATGCTAGGTGGAACGATTCTGGTTGAAACTGTATTTGACTGGCCTGGGGTTGGTCTTTATGTGGTAACATCCGCAACACATTCTGATTTTCAGCCTATCATGGGTGCAGCGTTACTAATTGGGCTTTCGTTTGCAATTGCTAACCTGATCGTGGATTTATCTTATAGTGTCTTGGATCCTAGGATAGGATATGAGTAGAGTGTCCGTTCACTGGAAATCTTGTTGTGTTCCTGGTGAGTGCTGATGAGATTCTTAAGCGCAAAACTTGAGACCTGGAAGGTTCGGGCACACGATGCAAAGAGAACTGTTCGCGCCTTCTTCAGAAACCCATTGTCAGTTGCTGGGTTGATTATCGCCTGTGGATTCTTCATTTTGGGGTTTATCGCACCTTGTATCACGCCGTATCCGGATGATGTGACTGGATCAATACACACAAAACAGCGGCTTCAAGCACCAAGTAGGGAACACCTCTTTGGCACTGACGATGTGGGGCGAGACGTGTATAGCAGGGTGATATATGGGACCCGTATCTCACTACAGATCGCTCTTGTAATCGTTGGTGTTGCGACATGTATTGGAGTACCTTTGGGGCTAGTGGCCGGTTCTTCGGGTGGTGTGATCGAGGAAGTGATCATGCGATTCACGGATATCTTTCTTGCCGTGCCGGGAATTGTTCTTGCTGTTACTATTGTATCTGCCCTGGGCCCCGGAATAATTAATGTTATGGTTGCGCTCTCCATTGTTTGGTGGCCGGGTTACGTCAGATTGATCCACGGGAAGTCAAAATCACTTCGTGAAGAGGTCTTTGTGGAAGCGTCCACGGCCATCGGTTCGAGTAAAGCAAGGATCATGTTTAGACACATCCTTCCCAATTGCTTCTCAATAGTTGTGGTCAAGATGTCCATGGATATGGGTATGGCCATTCTCAGTGCTGCGGGATTGGGGTTTATTGGAATAGGTGCTCAGCCTCCCAGTCCGGAATGGGGAGCAATGATAAGTGGGGGCAGGTGGTATCTTCCGACATGGTGGTGGTATGCCGTGTTCCCTGGTTTGGCCATTTGGCTTACGGTATTAGGCTTTAACTTGTTAGGGGATGGGTTGAGAGATGTTTTGGATCCCAAACAAAGGGGACGCTACTAGTGGCTAACTTAAGAAACTGTGCGTGAAGAGTATCATTCTGAATAGTTAAGCGAGTATCTAGATTTTGGTCCTGAGCTAAAGGAGGCAAGGTGAATTTGAAAATAGGGACTGTTACGATTGGTCAAACACCCAGGGATGATGTATTGGTTGAAATGAAGTCACTTATTTCTAGCGATATTGAGATCGTTGAAAAAGGGGCGTTGGATAAACTTACTGTTGAAGAGATTGCAGGCTTGAGACCAACAGAAGATGATGAGATCCTGATAACCCGGATGTCAGATGGGACAGAGTTGACAGTGGGTAGAGATCATATCTTGCCGAGGATGCAAGGTGCGATCTCTGAGCTTGACAGAGACAAAGATGTAGCCTTGATTACACTCCTTTGCTCGGGGGAGTTCCCAGCGTTTGAGTGTAACAAGCCGCTTGTTACACCATTTAGGCTTTTCTGGGGAGCTCTCTCCTCTATATCTATCGAAGGAAGTTTGGGAATGATACTGCCCTCAAGGGAACAAGTAAAGATTGCAGTAGAAACCTTTGAGGGATTGGGCTGCAAGGTGGTTGGAGTAGGGGCTTCTCCGTATGGAAGAGAAGAAGAAATAGTGAGGGTTGCCAAGGAGCTGAAAGGTAGGGTTGATCTAGTGTTCATGAATTGCTTTGGTTACAGTCTAGAAATGAAGCGCGTCGTAAGACAGATTACAGGGAAGCCGGTTATTCTTGCTCGGTCTTTGCTGGCAAGGACATTAGACGATCTCTTACAGTGATGCTATGGATAGTTGTACGCCGTACGATTGGCATTCTTAGCGGCTTGAGTGAGTGAAACGAACGGGCGAGAGAGCTTGCGTGGAGCGTGAGGATCCAGATATTGTGTGGGCAGTTAAGGAGACCATTTCAATCTGTGGAGGTGGGTTGTGTTAGAACATGGGAATGTTGTGCAAGCTGCGTATGACAAAGGGCGAGACTATGAAGGAAGGGCCACGGATTGCTGTCAATGCGTGATAGCGGCAATACAGGATGCCATCAATTGCGAGAATAACGACATACTGAGGGCAGGCAGTGCACTTGCGGGTGGGCTTGGCGTTCACCGGACAAGGGACGTGCGGTGCATTGGTAGGGGCGGTTATGGTCATCGGGCAGCTCTATGGTAGAACGCGAGAAGAGCTAGACAAAGATGCAACAAACGAAATCGGAGAAATAGACTGGGTAAGCGCAGGCAAGGGTTGGGAGTTGGCTTACGAGCTATTCGAGTGGTTCAGAGCTGAATATGGAAGTATTATCTGCTCGGGTATCAAGAAGAAGCTATTTGGTCACAATTATGAGGAGTACATTCGACCAAACAGTCCGGCTCGTTACGCTTTGTCTAAGAAATCAGCAGGATACAAGCGAGGAATATGCCCAGAGGTTGTTGGAAAAGCCGCGCAGTGGGCAACAGAGATTGTACTAAGAAAGGGTATTCCCGAGGGATGTGCCAGAGGATAATCCTCCGTGGAACAACATGAATAACGGTCATCAGGGGGCGGGGAAAAGGGTCCTGGTACGCATCACGAAATCAAGAGGTGACAACGACATGATGCACGATTCCCACAATGCAAGAGAGCTTGAAAGATTGGTCCGTTTAGATACATACCCACTGGCAGTCAAGTTGCTGAAATCGGAGAAGGATATTCCAGAAGCAGCGAAGCGCCCCGTAAGGGACTTTGGACATCACCTTTCTTTGTGCCAGGCGTTCTCAATGTCTAGGCGAGAAGGGACTACAGTTGCTATGTTAAAGGAAGATATGTGGTGCTTTGAACCGGTCTTGGCATTTGGTCTTGAGAAGCCATCGCTTCGTTTTTTGGAGGGTCACAACAGGTTCCCACATGATGTGGAGACACTACAGGCTGGAGCCAATTATGCGCAGAACTTTCCGCGCCTGGAAACAGGTAAGTACATCGGGATCATGTCTGCGCCGCTGGAAACTGTGGATTTCTATCCCGATCTGGTCATGATGTACTGTACGTCTACGCAGCTTACCCTGCTACTTCTTGGGATTGCCTACAAAGATGGATTTGACGTGACCAGTACGCTATCAGGGCATGCTGCCTGTGTGTATTCCGTTGTACCGGTGCTGCAAACGGGGAAATGTCAAGTGGCAGTCCCGTGCCGCGGGGATCGATATGCTGCTGGAGCACAGGATAATGAGTTGATATTCTCCGTGCCATACGAGCGGTTAGATGATCTGGTTGATGGTCTGAAAGCAATCGCGAAAGCAGGTACGACACTTCCTGGGCGTGTTGTAATGCAGCCCGAGTATCAGCTGCCTGAGAGCTACATAGATTTGGGAAGGGAAATAGGAATGGATCAACTTGGCGCCTGAGAGCTACATCATAGAAATGCTGCAGCTTCTGAGTTAATCAAAGATAGGGAACAGTTGCTATGGGAGAAGGAATGATAATGGAGTTGGTTGATGACATTGCTGTTGATGATCTTGTTCGAGGAGCAACCTTTCTAATTTCAACTATGTTCCCATAGAAGACATGATAGTTGGGTAATAAAGTTGATGGAGTGCTTCTGCAACGTCCTTCGGAATGTCGCAAATCCGATTGCTAGCTTCGTAGGGTTCGCTGGGCCGCAGCTACACCGGCGGCTAATTCACAGTGATAGCCACAGTCCAGCAATGCTGTTTCGATAGCTCCGATCGTGGCTAGTAGATCACCTGAGTTTGTCGCTCCCATGTGCCCGATACGAAAGTAACGATCCCTAATTTCGGGATGCAGTCCACCAGCGAGAATTGCGCCCGCTGCTTTAACCCTTGGTAGAAAGTCTGCCCCTGCAATTCCGTCTGGGTAGTAAGGGGCCGTTAGCGTTGCTGCAGCATGCATTGGGCTAGTAGGCACTTGATCCAATCTCAATGCCTGAACAGCTGCTTTGCATGCTTTCCCAAGCTTGTAGTGTCGCAAGAAGCGAGCCTTCATTCCTTCTTTAAGAATTATTCTAAGGCTAACGTTCAGTGCGCAGATAAGGTTCACAGCAGGGGTTCCAAAATAGCTTGGTTTTCGTGCTTCGTAGGCCTCCATGACTGGTAGCCAATTAGCCCAATCCGCGTAATAATTAGCGACTGGGGTTTTGCGTTTTCTCCAGATACTCAACGCTTTGGGACTGACAACCAAGAGGGCAAGTCCAGGAGGAACTCCAATTGCTTTTTGGGAAGTTGTTAGGGCAACATCGATACCCCATTCTTCTTGGTAGAGCTCTTCAGCCGCCACAGAGCAGACTCCATCAAGCACTGTGAGTACGTCATGTTTGCAGCCGAGTGCACCCAATGCTTGTGCGTCTACGCGAACGCCAGTAGAGGTATCTACATGTGTAAAGGTCATCAGTTTGTAGCGTTGTGTATGCAGTGCGGCATCTACTTCTGATGAAGCAATCGTGTCGCCAAGTGGAGCTCGGAGCACAGAAACCTCTACGCCATATCGCTTCAGTAGTTCGGCGTAGCGATCACCAAACACTCCGGTGCTCAATACTAACGCTTTGTCTCCAGGCTTGATAAGGTTGACGACGGCCATTTCCATGGCGAGCATTCCAGAACCGGATACTACGAATGGCTGGCCAGTTGGACAAAGCCACACTTTCCTCATTCTTTCCAGTGCTTGGCCAAAGACCTCAATGAATTCAGGGGCAACGTGACTAGTAGTAGGCGCACCTAGCGCCTGAAGCACGTCCGGCTCAAACTCGACCGGTCCGGGGATCATTAGCAACGTACGGTCTTTCATAACACTCTCCTCATATCTGTAATCTCTAGCTGTAGTCTTTCGAATATTCATCTTAACAAGGAGATAACTCTGCCTCTTGCAAGATGCATCTTAGATCTTGTTTCCTATCCTCTGATAGCGGAAGTAAGGGCGGACGAGGCAGCCCTCCGTACATACCCAGCATCTCCATTGCTGCCTTCAGTGCTGGCACACCCCATCCTCGTGTGACAGCGGTGTTTACGGGAAGCATTTTTTCTTGAAGGTCACGTGCTTGATCAAGCTCACCATTTATGAAGTGTTGCCTGATGGATAGACACTGGTTGGGTGCAATGTTTGCCAGCGCTAGCACACCTCCTACAGCACCCATCAAAAGCGCTGGGAGAAGGAAGCTGGCCGAGCCAGCTAGGAGTTGAAAGGACAAAGGAGCAAGATGGTGGATCTCTGCCATCTTGGCAAGATTCCCTCCCGAATCCTTAATAGCGAGTATGTTCTCGTGCTCTGCAATGGCAGTGACAGTTCTCGCGTCCAGGTCAATTCCTGTGCAGGCAGGCATGTTGTAGATAATTACGGGAATAAGGGAAGCATCCGCTACCCTGTGGAAGTACTCAATCAACACCTCTGAGGTCATCTGACCTTTGTAGTAGGATGGACTGACGACTAATACTGCATCGGCTCCGATCTTTGCAGCTTGCCTTGTCAAGTCTATAGTTTGTAGTGTAGACTGGCAACCAGTTCCAGCGATCATCAGCTTGTTTGGTGGAATAGCTGCTCGGGCTACCTCTAAGACGTGCAAGCGCTCTTGATCGTTCAGTAGGACAAGTTCTCCGTTTGAGCCAAGTACAACATAGCCACGGAGCTCATACCTATTCCATATTCGCAAGTTCTCCGTGAGCGCCTTTGTAGCAACGCGGCTTTTGGCATTGAACGGGGTTGGAATAGGAGGATAAATCCCTTCTAATTGAAGAACATTGTTGCTCACTATGAACCTCCTCTTGTAGCCGTTGTGAGCTGTGCGATATCTGAATCCCTGAGCTGATATTCTACAAGTGAAGTGTTTCCTTTTCCAGGCTTGGTGGTACTTCCTTGTTCCATTGTCTTGTGCAGTTTCTGAGAGGGCTACTCCTCCCACATTGCTCTTATTCTTTCAGCTATGTTTCTGGTATTGGTTGCATCTGATTCTCTATCCGGTTCTGAGCCCTGTTCTAGATGAACCTTATCCAGAGTTTTCACTACATCGTCCGTGAAGAAGCGGCAAAGCTGAGCATAGCTCGATCTATCACTCATAGCGTACCACCTGTAGTAGTAACGGAGGGGCCAGGAGATGTACAAGAAGTTCCTCGCTCGTGTAAGGGCAACATACGTTAGCCTCAACTCCTCTTCGATTTCCTCTTCGGATCCTGTTGCCATGTCTGAAGGCAGAAAACCGTCAGCTGCGTGAATGAGGTAGACCGCGTCCCACTCGCAACCTTTGGCAGAATGGATGGTGGACAGCACCAACCAATCTTCCTCTCTATGAGGAGGGCCAGCGAGGTCACTTGTTGAGGTAGGTGGATCAAGTTGCAAGTCAACGAGGAAGTCTCTTCTTAAGTGGTACCCTGAGGCAATCTGCTCCAAACTGACAAGATCTCGGGCACGAACCCCTGGGTTCTCGTACAACTTGTACAACAGAGGGTCGTAGAACCTCCTGATTCGTTCGATTTGAAGAGCAGGATTGAATGAGCCGGCACGTACAAGATCGCTCACTGCCTCGGCAAAAGCGGCCATCTGTTCCCGTGCTGGGGGCCTTACCTTGAAGGTTCCAATGGACTCTGGGTTATTCCCATGCTTGACAACGTGCCTTAGGGCCTGGCTGGCAGTGCCGGGGCCTATCCCGTCCATCAGTTGAAGTACTCTGAACCAGGCCATCTCATCACGTGGATTTTCAACGAGCCGTAAGAAAGCAATCAAGTCCTTTACATGTGAGGCTTCAAGGAAGCGCAATCCTCCATACTTGTGATACGGAATATTCTTCCGTGTTAACTCAAGCTCAAGAGAATCCGACAGGTGAGCAGCACGGAATAGTACTGCCTGCTCATGTAAGGCTATTCCCTCTTCATAATGCTGCAAGATCTGCTTTATCACGTACTCATTCTGTTGAGTTTCATCCTTACAGGTTACTAGCTTGGGTCGCTCTCCTTCTTGCCGGTCCGACCAGAGATCTTTAGCGTGCCGTTCTTTTGCTCCTGCGATGACCAGATTTGTAGTCTCTAAGATTGGTGTAATGGAACGGTAGTTTTGCTCAAGCTTCACGATAGTGGTACCCGGGAATTCCTTTGGGAAATCAAGAATGTTCCTCACGGTTGCACCTCGAAAGCCGTAGATGCTCTGCGCGTCATCTCCCACCACCATTATGTTGTTATTGCCATGGCGCATACCCAGTAGAATCTGCGCTTGGAGCTTGTTTGTGTCTTGATACTCATCAACTAGAATGTGGTCGAATCTCTTGCTGAGGCGATCGGCAAGCTTCTCATTGGAAAGTAGCTGAACCCAGTACAACAAAAGATCATCGTAGTCCAACACATTTCGTTCTTGCTTGCGGGTAACATATTGCTTGAACAGGGGTCTTAGCTCTTCTTCCCATGCCGCGCACCACGGGAAGTAGCGTTCTAGCACATCCTTGAGCCGCAGCGATCCGTTCACACACCTCGAGTAGATGGCAAGGCAAGTTCTCTTGCGGGGGAACCTCTTTTCACGACTGTGAAGTCCCCTCTCATGGCGGATCAGGCCAATCAAGTCCTCCGCATCTCCTTGATCCAGAATAGTGAAGTCCTTACTGAGTCCCGCTGCTTTTGCGTAGATCCTCAGGAGTCTGTTGGCTGTGGCATGAAACGTGCCACCCCAAACACGCACAGTTACTGGAGAGCCACGCTGTGTGATGTGCGCAGCGCGTCTCAACATCTCCTGCGCGGCGCGTCTTGTGAAGGTAAGAAGGAGTATTCTCCCTGGATTGGCTCCTTGAGCAATAAGATAGGCCACTCTGTATGCCAGTGTCTTGGTCTTCCCTGTTCCAGCGCCGGCAACAACCAAAAGTGGACCACGTCCATGTGTGACCGCAGTTCGTTGCTGGGGATTCAGGTCTTCAAGCCAAGAGAGATTAGCTGCTTTCTTGTTCATGTGTGTAACTTTAGTCGATCCACGTTATCGAAGCCAACAAGACCAAGAAGGAAGATGGTGAGATCAAGAAAGGTGATTCAAACTGGATCATAGAGATGGCAATGTATACCTGACGCGAGGTATTATTTGGTATCCAAGACAGTCTACTACCGGGAGGAGGAGTGGCAAGGCTTACTGTAAAGACAATAGATCAACTGCTAGATGGAATTGTGTCGCGGGGATCAGCTAAGCTTGACCTGAGTAGTGTCGAGTTTGTCGATCCATATGCGCTCTTGCTACTTGGCTTAGCTCTCCGCTATCGACTGGCAAGACGATTACCACTTCGTGTTCAATGGCCTCGGAGTCAGTACGTGCGCAGCTGGATGGATGATATGGGTTTCGCTAAAGAGGTTCGATCTTTTCGTAGATCTCGGCGGGAGTTACATCTGTTGACATCGAGTGCCCTACAACCGATCACTCTCATCAGCAAGGAAGAGGATGTGTCTCGTCTTGTGTGTGCTTTTGATTTTCGTCTTTCGAAGCGATACCCGTTGACGAACGAGTCACGCAACGCTTTTGTGAAAGTCATGCTTGAGCTCTTCCAAAACATCCCTCAGCACAGCAATGCCACGGGGGAAGTGGAACATCCACATGGTCTTGCCGCAATGCAGGACTACACAGATTCGATCTTCCTAGCCGTAGCAGATATGGGGATTGGACTACGACGAAGCTTGTCATTGAGAGATGAATTTGCCCGGCTTAGCGATGAAGGCGCACTCAAGAAAGTTGTGTTTGAAGGGATGAGTCGCTTCGCGGACCCTGGGCATGGTGGGGAGTTGCGGCGGATCGCTCAACTGGTGCGAAAGTGGGATGGGCTCCTTGCAATCCGAAGTGGGAAAGCGCTTGTGTACATGGATGTGGAGCAAGGTGATGTGTACGATGCACCGTTCTTTCCTGGAGTACAGATTGCGGTGCGCCTCCCTCGCCATGTCTTTGGTATTGAGGCAGCACCGGTTGACAATCGATCGTCTGCCGGGTTCAATGAATAGAATGGATAAACATACGTTTCGCATTGCTTCCTTCGGAGTGAGAGTGGGGACGCGCTTGGAGGGAAAGACAGCGCGGGAGAAACTCCTGGCGACATTAGAAACCCTTTCCGAGCCGGGCTGTCTTGTGATCTCCTTAGATGGTATTGAGGTTCTCAGTGGCTCGTTTGCGGACGAGGCAGTTGCTCTGTCCTATGCTCGTCTTATCACAGGAGAGTATGGGGATCGCTACATGATCGTTCGTTCGCCAGTACTTGAGATCACAGAAGATCTATCTAGCAAACTTGAGCGTAGACGGATGGCTATGCTCTGCTCATCTAATGATGGTTGGGATGTTCTTGGTCTTCTCGGCGCACAGATGAGAGAGACGCTGGCCTTGGTGATCGATCGCCAGGAAACGACGGCCAAAGAGCTTGCCAGTTTGCTTGGCATTCGACATAATGCTTGCCTTCGCCGTGTGGGGCGTCTTGCCGAGCTGCGGCTCATCCGCCGCAAGGAAGTTGGTTCAGCTGGTCCACATCACAGTTACCGCTTTTTCTCCATTCTAAACCCTTGACGGTTGTTGGTCCACATGGTACACTGAACATAGTGAACCGATATGTATCAACTAATCTGTGAGCCAGTCGATGCCTATGTCCTTTACAAGCGTGGCACAGCACACCCCATTGTTCGTGCCTTTCGCTGGAGAAATCGCCGTTTTGACATTACCTCAACTGACCTTGTTCACCCAGAGAGAGAAGGGCAGACCCTATTCCTTTGTTACACGGTGAGCTCCGGCAAAAATCAGTTCCGGCTTCGCCTCAATACAAACCGCTGCCTATGGATTCTGGATTCAATTGATGTGGAGGGATAGATGGCGCGTATTATCATGCATCTGGACATGGATTCTTACTTTGCTTCGGTAGAACAGCAGGCTACATTATCGCTGCGAGGAAGGCCAATTGGAGTAACGGGTAAACCTCACGAGCACTCTATTATTGTCGCCGCGTCCCGTGAGGCGAAACGCTACGGGGTAAAATCGGGAATGGCAAGCTGGGAAGCGCGGCACCTCTGCCCATCTTTAACACTTGTCTCCGGAAAGGCAGAGCGTTACATTGCGATAACCAAACGTTTCCTTTCTATCCTTAAACGTTACACTCCATTACTTGAAGTGTTTAGCATCGATGAGGTATTCATGGATGTGACGCACGAAGCCGCTCGTTATGGTGGCCCCGTTAGTATGGCCCGCTTGATCAAGGACGAGTTCCACGAGGCACTTGGCCGATATATCACGTGTACCATAGGGATCGCTTCCAACAAAGCATTTGCCAAGCTAATTGCCAAACGTCACAAACCCGATGGGATTGGAAAACTGCGAGATGAGGAGATTCCATCGCTTCTAGAGAAGATCCCAGTTGCTGAAGTGTGTGGTATTGGCAGGCGGATTGAGATGCGGCTTACAAAAGTGGGCATCCATACTCTAGGAGATCTTGGACGTGCACCAGGTTGGTATCTAAAACAGGAGTTCGGCGTCTATGGCCTCTTCCTAAAAGAGATTGGGCAAGGACGAGATCCAACCCCTGTAGTTCCGTACACTACAGTTGCTTCTGTTAAATCTGTGGGACACTCTAAATCCCTTCCTCCCCGGCTGCGATCGTTTGATCTTGCCCTCCTTGTGTTACGAGGCCTGTGTGATAAGGTAGGGAGACGAATGCGCAAACTTGGCTACGTAGGCCGAACGGTGTATTTTGGCTTTCGTCTTGGTTCGATTGGGCCGCATTACGGCAAGCAGATTACCTTACCTTTTTCTACTGATGATGGGGAGACCATTTACAATGCATGCCTTGCTACCCGCCAGAAGATGGCGATTCACACTCCTTCCATTTCTCAGGTGAGTGTTTCGGTGCGTAATCTTAGTGAAAAGCGGTGTCTTCCCGCTTACTTGTTAGAAGAGGATCAACGACGGGAACGATTGAACAACGCGATCGATCGGATTCGTGACCGCTTTGGAGAGAGCGCGATTATCACTGGAGAGACCCTTCTCTTCAAGGCCATTCCAGAACACGTCGGCGGATTCTCCCAAGGGGAAGAGTGGGAATTCTGACAGTTGTCAGCCTGCTCAATGTGTACTAGGATAGATGTATGACAGCAAGAATCCATGTTGGCACTTCAGGCTATAGTTTTAAGGACTGGCTTGGTACAGTCTATCCCACGGGAATGAAGTCAAGGGACTTCCTTCCTCGCTATGCCAAGATGTTTGACACGGTAGAGATCAATTCCACCTACTACCGAGTCCCCTCGCCATCCATGTTCTTGAATATGCTAAAGAAGGTTCCCGAAGACTTTACATTTGTTGTGAAACTTCCCAAGGAGATGACCCACGAGAGGGAGAAATGGAACACCGTTGTTCGGCCATTTCTTGAAGGTGTTGCACCGCTTATTGAAGCCAGACAGTTGGGAGGTTTCCTTGCCCAGTTTCCCTACTCGTTCAAGTCTAACTCACAGACACTTGATTACCTTAAGCACGTTGCAGATGTACTTGTTCACTATGACGTTCCCATCAACGTTGAGTTCCGGCACAAAAGCTGGTATGAGAAGAGTATCTTTGGTGCACTGAAAGACGCTGGATTGGGTTTTGTCAATGTGGATCTACCCTCTTTGTCGGGCCTTCCTGAAGCGAGCAACATTATAACTTCTGAGGTTGCCTACTATCGACTTCATGGTCGAAACGCAAAGATGTGGTGGGATCATCCAACACCCAGTCACCGGTACGACTACCTGTACAATGACAGACAGTTGGAGGAGTGGGCAGAGAGGATCGAAAATGGAGCAAGAATAGCTCAGAAGTGTTACATCTTCAACAACAATTGCCATCTGGGGCAGAGTGTGGTGAACGCCCTTTATCTACATCAACGCTTCAATCTCCCGAAACCAACCCTTTCACCGGGCCTTGCCCCTGAGATGTTTGAACCCTCTGTCAAAGAACTCATCACTCAGATGAAGCGCAGGATTGAAGCTGTGCGCATTCAAGTTGTTAAGGCTCATGGTGGAATGTATAATGGATGATTGGTATAATAGAGCTATAATTAATACGATCTAAGTGATCTAACGAGCTTATCATACAGGATATGATAGTATGAGTCAAACAACAGAGTCTATGGTGGTACGGGAAGATAGCCCTCTTTACGGACACAAACTGGAGATCAATCATAGAAGGACATGTAATTGCGGGCCCACGCACATTAACTGTATGACGGCCAAGGAATGGTTAAGGAGTCAATTGGGTGTTTGGCAGTTTACCTATGAGTCCAGGGACGTGCGCGACAAGAAAGTTCATCCGGCCACTTTTCCGATATCCCTTGCCAAGAAAGTCATCGAATTGTTTACCCATGAAGGGGAATTGGTGTTGGATCCCTTTGTTGGCAGCGGAACAACGCTTGTTGCTGCGAGCGATTTGAGCAGGAATGCTATTGGATTTGACCTCCAACAGCGATATATTCAGCTTTGCGAAACAAGGTTGATAGAACAGATCAGTCTTTTCAGTAAGACCAAGCAAATTGCTATTCAGGATGATGCCCACAATATCTACAAGTACTTAGAGCCTGAAACTGTTAGCCTTATATGGACTTCTCCGCCTTATGCAAATCTGTTGAATAGAAAAAGAAAGAATAAGTCGAGACGTGATAGGAATAATGAACAACTGGGGACAATTGAACAATATTCCCAAGATCCTCGTGATCTTGGCACAATGGCGCTTGATAAATATGCGACGACAATGGGAGATATCTATGAATCACTGTTAAGATTACTCAAGCCAAAAGGTCATTGTGTTATCAATGTGCCTGATATGTGGTGGAAAAATCAACGAATTACCATACACGTATCTCTAATAGAGGAGCTGCGAAAACGAGGATATGAGCTGAGAAATACAATTATCTGGGATAGAACCAATATAGTAAACAGGATTGGAATATTTGGTTGGCCAAGCAACTACATTACAATGGGTGTCACTTTCGAGTATCTACTGGATTTTTGGAGACCGCCTAAGGAATGAAACTATACACGAAAGATCAACTTATTCAGGCTATTTCGAAGATATACGACCAAGGATGGCATGAGAGCGTAAAGAAAACTCGTGATACTCGGAATGACGGCGCTGTGGGTAATACGCTGGAATCTCTCCTAGGTATCCAGGAAAACAATCTACCGATACCTAACGCGCGAGAATGGGAACTCAAAGGTCAAAGAGCTCACACCAGTTCTCTTGTCACTCTCAAACATATAGAACCGTCTCCAAGAGCTGCGAGAATTGTCCCACATTTGCTTCTTGTCTATTATGGTTGGAAGCACAAAAAAAGCGGCATACAATATCCCGATACTGAAATGAGTTTTAGATCAACTACCAGCTCAGTGAAGTGTACCAACAGAGGGTTTCGAATAGTTATTGATCGAGCGCAGAAAAAACTACGATTGCTTTTTGATGCTTCCAAAGTTGACACATCAAATGAAGAAATATCAGTTTGGCTGCGATCCATAGAAGATAGGGTCGGCCTAGGCCCTCTGAAGCCAGAGCCATATTGGGGCTTTGATGATCTGAAATATAAAATTGGCTCAAAGATAATGAATTGTTTCTATGTTACAGCTGATTGCAAGGTTGAGAACAAGAGGGAATTCTTCAAATATGAGAAGCTATTGCTTTTGTCTGGTTTCTCCTTTGAGAGATTCTTGAATTGCCTAGAGAATGGTTGGATTTTGGTCGACTTTGATGCGCGCACAGGACACAATCACGGAACAAAATTCCGCATAAAACAAGGCCACTGGTCTGACCTATATTCATTAGTCAAACAAGTCATTTGAATTGTCGGATTTGTGTGCCACTAGATTCGAACATGACTTTGTTATTGTCATCCTATGGATCCATGGTGAGCCTGCCTTGATGTTGCATGTCTGTTGCTGTTGTGAATCACCACCAAGAACCGCAGGTGGTGTGTCTTGCAAGAGTTAGATGTAATAATAAGCTCAACCAGCGGCTCTAACAACACGTGCGAGTGCGGATAGAGCGGTGTCAATATCTTCCTGGTTTACATCAAGGTGTGTGACCATGCGCATCTGGTTGGGATCGCTCCCAAGCGGATTTGCTAGCACATCTTGGGCTCGCAACCGCTTTGACAATTCAGCTGCATCAAGCATGGGGTCTCCAAGAGCAGAACCGTCTACCGTGAAATAGACCATGTTTGTCTGAACGGATGGCTCATCGCGATCGTCTGTCTTACAGGTAAGCCCAGGAATAGCCTTGATGCCAGCAACAAGTCGAGATGCATTTTCGTGATCGATTGCCAAACGGTCAATGTTATGCTCCAAAGCATAGATGCCGGCAGCGGCAATTATCCCCGCTTGGCGCATTCCCCCACCAACGATCTTTCTCATTCGTTTGGCCTTGGCAATAAACTCTTGTGTGCCACACAAGACGGAGCCTACAGGTGCTCCTAATCCCTTAGATAGACAGAGCATGACCGAGTCAGCACTACAGGTAAGGACCGATGGAGAAACACCGAGATATATGGCTGCATTTAACAATCGTGCTCCGTCAAGGTGAACGGATATTCCATGACTGTGAGCAAGTTCACCCACAGCATCACAGTAATCCGGTGAAAGGACGCTTCCGCCGCAGCGGTTGTGCGCGTTTTCCAAGCAGATTAAGCGGGTGCGAGGGCAGTGAATATTATCCGGTCTGATTGCCCGTTCGATTGCGGAGATAGGAATGGTTCCATCAGGTCTGTTGCTAAGAATGTGAGGATGCATTCCGGCTAATCCTGCGGCAGCTCCTCCTTCGTACATGAAGGTATGCGCTAGATCGCCTAGAATCATCTCGTCGCCACGACCCCCATGAGCTAGAATGGCAACGATGTTTCCCATTGTTCCGCTGGGTACGAATAAGCAAGCTTCTTTGCCGAGTAGCTCTGCGGCGATCCGTTGCAGGCGATTGACAGTAGGGTCTTCATCATAGACATCGTCTCCCACTTTGGCCTGCGCCATTGCCTTGCGCATCTCGAGCGTTGGTTTTGTTACGGTATCGCTGCGAAGATCAATAAATTCCATCCTTCCTCCTTATGATAGATTCATCTACTCCATCCATTTTTCCCAATTAGTGGGACAAACTGGCAACCCCCCAAATCATGTCTCTCAACCTTGGTTCCGATTCTCTTGACAGACAAGAGCTTCTGTAATGATCTTCCCCCGACTGGTGCAACAAGGATTCCATTCTCATCAAGTTGGGCAAGTAAAGTCTCTGGAAGCTGCGGAAGGCTCCCAGTAGCAATTATGCAATTGTACGGTGCTTTATCAGGAAGACCAAGGGTTCCGTCACCGATCGCGAAGTGAATATTGCTGTAACCGAGTGCCTGCAGGGATTTCTCGGCTATTTGTGAAAGGGAAGATATGCATTCGATGGTGAATACGCTATCTGCGAGGCTAGCAAGGATAGCGGTTTGATAACCTGAACCGGTGCCAATTTCGAGTACTTTTTCATCTCCTTTGAGACAAAGGGCTTCTGTCATCAAAGCAACAATGTATGGTTGAGAAATTGTTTGTCCCTTATCGAGTGGTAGTGCATGGTCATCGTATGCGATTTTCTGTAGGCGGTGTGGTAGAAATAGATGACGAGGGATACATTGCATTACTTGCAGGAGACGCGGATCGCTGATTCCACGCGACCGAATCTGGGATGAGACCATATTGTGCCGCAAGCTACGAAATGGATCATCCTTAGCATTATGGGGGTTCATTGTGGTGATTGTAATATAATCCTTTTGCAAGTGCAGCTTAAATTACCGGTCCAAACAGCGAGGAAGGAAGTCATTTAGTGAATGAGTTACTATTCCGGGATTGATTCTGAGAGCGGCTCTTCTTGGAAGTAGTCAGCTATAATTTCCTTCGCGCGAGCGAGGTCGCGGAGGCAGACCTTAATCTGTACCTCCGCCAGGCCGTTAATCGCCATTGGTAGGACTGAAGGTGGAACTTGAGTTACAAGATTTGATGGAATGTGGAAGTCCGCGAGTAGTCCTTGAATTAGTTTTGCTTGTGTCTCTGCCCATACTTTGTGGCATAACACAAGATCTTCGGATTCATCCTGGTCTCGCCGATCAAGCAAATAGTGGAGAATGGTAATGCACTGGCTTGTATGGAGCCCCTGGCTGCCCAAGGAAACGCGAGGAAGGCGACTTAACGTTTTTTCATCATCTGCGCTGAAGTCCGAATGATCAGACAGAAAGAAGGCCGGATTCGAGGGGATAGAGAAGGAGTCAATCGGTATTCCCTGCTCATGGAGGATGACTGAATGGGCCTGCAGTTGCCAAAGCCGATCGAGGATGGATGGAAGGCTCCTCTGGGCAATGAAGATTCCAGGTGTGCTTCTTACTTCTTCTTCGCCAAGTTTTTCCAGTGCGTGTTTGAGTAAAGCAGCAGTTGATCGCTCATCTGGATTAAGGTGACGGAGCTGCTTGCCTAGTAGTCGAATCTGTACCCGGTCTTGCAGAAGCAGAGTGACTTCAACGTCGCGGCGCAGATCATGTGAAAGCAAAAAGGCTGCCCCAATAGCTCGACAAAGGACATCTAACCTTCCTGCGCTTCCCGGAAGATCGCTCAGGTTAAATTCCGGACTGATTGCCGCCTTGTGTCCGAGAATGACGAATCGCCGCATAGTGACTTGAGTTTACGGCAATAGGTGTGTGTTGGCAAGGAACGGGTTGAAGGAGATCGCCGGTGAATCGCCCTCAAGGCTTTTGTTGATCCTTGGTCCTTCCTGTGCTACCATTGGTGCTCGTCCGAGGTGATGGATATGTATATGATCATCGTTGGGGCTGGAAGTATTGGAGCCCGTCTGATTGATATTGCTGTTAAGGAAAAGAACAACGTAGTGGTAATTGAGGCAAATAGCGAGCGGGCTAAGGAGATAAGCAGCAGATATGATGTGACCGTCCTAAATAGCAATGCCACATCAGTTGAAAGCTTGCGAGAGGCAGGATCGGATCGAACCGACGTGCTGATTACTACAACAAACGATGACGCAGTCAATTTGATGGTCGTGTCTATTGCTAACCGATTAGAGATTCCATCTATTGTTTCAGTTGTCAATGATAAGGATCATGCAGAGTTCTTCCGCAAACTGGGGGCAAATGTAATGGAGAACCCAGAAGATGTCGTGGCAAACCATCTTTACACAGCAGTCAAACGCCCCAAGGTAAATGACTTTTCGATTCTCTCAAATGGAGCTCAGGTCTTTCGTATAATGGTCAAAGAAGACGCTCCACTTGTAGGGAAGAGCATATCTGAGATAAGAAAACAAGAGATCATCCCTTCCTCTGTTCTTATTGTTGCAATTGAGCGTGGAGCGAATATGCAAATTGCCGAGGGTGAAACAGTGATTGAGTCAGAAGATCTCCTCACTGTCTACTCTATGCAACGTGTCACGGACGAGCTGATCGAGAAAGTTACCGGATGAGGATTTCGCTATTCAGTCCAACTGAAGATTTGCGTATCATTGTTCGTGATCTTGGTCTGCTCGTTCCTGTTGTCGGAGTCATGGCCCTTGTGTCGCTGGTCGTTCCGGTCGTGTTCAATGAGCATTACGCGCTTGTTCCGCTTGCCATAACTGCAGGGGTATCCTTTCTTGTCGGCGCATGTTTGTACTTACCTTTTCGCGGTGCTGGCGAAGCCAAGCTCAGGCATGGGATGATAATCGCGGCATTCGGCTGGCTCCTTGTCGCGACACTAGGATCACTTCCGTTTATCCTTACTGCGCTGTTCGCGCAGCGCAGCGGCATCGGCTCTGAGACCCTTTTCTACTTCAAGAATCCGTTGAGCGCTTTCTTTGAGTCAGTCTCGGGTTACACAGGAACTGGGCTAACCATGGCTGTACAACCTAATCTGTTACCAAAGACACTTCAGTGGTGGCGAAGTTTCATTGAATGGATTGGGGGGATGGGCGTGATCCTTTTGATGTTGACGATTCTTGTTGGTCCACGACCCGGGTCAGGAACTCACAGTTTGTACTACGCTGAAGCGCACGGAGAGAAGATTCATCCAAGTCTTGTGTCCACCTTGCGCACAATGTGGTGGATCTTTTCATTATATACGTTTATCAGTGTGGTCGTTCTATGGGGAGCTGGAATGCCAATATGGGAGGCGCTCAATCATGCTATGACCGGGATATCCACCGGTGGGTTCAGTGTAACTGCAAATAGCATTGCTTCATATAATAACGTTGCTATTGAGCTAGTTTTGTTGCCAATTATGTTCTTTGGGGCGATCAGTTTCGCCGTGCATTACCAGCTCATGCGAGGGAAAGGGACGATTCTGTGGCGGGATTTCCAGACGCGATGGCTTTTCCTATTCCTTGCCGGAGGTGTTGTCCTCCTGGTGTTGGAAAATATGGGATCATTGGGAATTCTTCGTTCACTGCGGTACTCAGGCTTCCAATTTGTTTCGGCAATAACATGCACTGGGTTTCAGACAGCAGATATGGGGAGCTGGAGTGATACAGCAAAAGTCCTTCTTGCTGCTGCGATGTTCCTTGGGGGTGCAGCTGGATCAACTGCTGGTGGAATCAAGATAATCCGCGCGTTGATCTTGATCAAGGGGGCGCAGTGGCGATTCCGTAAGATAGTTTCCCCACACGATGCGATTGTTCCATTTAGAGTTGGATCGACTGTGGTCGATGAAAGCGAGATAGCAGACCAGCTACAAAATGCCTCTCTGATTACGCTACTATGGTTTGTCTTCTTGTCAGTGGGAGTGATTGTGATTTTGCACACGTCTCCCGCGCATTTTACTGTTTCCGATGCGCTTTTCGAAGTAGCAAGCGCTCAAGGTAACGTTGGCTTATCGGTTGGAATTACCGGGCCCGAGATGTCAACGTTAGGCAAGTTGGCACTATGTTTTAGCATGTGGATCGGAAGGCTAGAAATAATCCCTGTGCTATTGCTCGTCCGTTTCGTGCTACTTAGAGGACAACGAACAAGGCTCTAAGTCTACTTGTGGTACTTGACGAGTAGTCCCCCAACTTGCTCGAGAAAGGTATGGTCTTGGAACGACAATCTTAGAATGTGCTCTTGGGAGAATGGTGAAAGCAATAGCGCTATTCTTTGCTGTATTTTGGCTCTTTATTTGGCTATGATTTGGCGATGATACCAGGACTACTCCTGGTATCATACAGACAAGAAAACAAGGGGCGATACAAAATGGATTTGGCAGAACAGGTTGGCAAACTTCTCAAGCGATCGGTTGTTGTAAATAACCCAACGAGAAAGGACATGATCGAGAAGGCGGTTCGGAATAAGGAGGCAATGATTGCGGCCTGCGGAGCACTTGCATGCTGGACACCAGCCGAGTCAACCGGCAGGAGCCCCAAGGATACCCTTATTGTCAAGCGAAGAGAAAGCGAAGGGAATATCGATTGGGATTCACCGAACAACATCCCTATTGATGAACAGACATTTGACATGGTGCTGGAGGACGCACTTGCCTCTCTTGAGAAGAAGGAGAAGATCTATGCTACGGACCGTGTTCTCGGAGCAGATTCCTCTTATGCTTTACCGGTCAAAACGATTACTGATCAAGGCCTTACTGCGTTATTTACAGACAATATGTTCCGTCCTGTTCCTGAGGATGTCTCTCGGAGCATCTTCTACAATCGACCATTTACAATGTTTGTGCTTCCCTATGACAAGCTTGATCCAGTGCGCTACAATGGCCGACTGCGAATTGATCCGCGAATTGGTGGAACCTCGACGATGGTGATTGGGATGGATTTTGACCGCCGGATTGGGATTGTGTATGGTTCCGCCTATGGCGGCTCAGTGAAAAAGCTAATGTTCACAGTGATGAACTATCTCTTGCCAGCTGAAGGTATTCTTCCCCTGCATTGCTCTGCAAATGAAGGGAAGAACGGTGATACAGCACTGCTTCTGGGGCTTTCTGGTACAGGGAAGACAACGCTATCCGCTGATCCGCGACGCGCTCTTCTTGGTGACGACGAACATAGCTGGGGCAAAGAAGGGATAGCTAACTTTGAGAACGGTTGTTACGCAAAGCTAATTGATCTTGACCCAGAGAAAGAGCCAGAGATCCACAACGCCGTTATGCACAAAGATGATTACCGTGAGCATGGAGCGATTATAGAGAATGCAATGGTCTATCCTGATGGGACTTTTGACCTGCATGATGACCGCTTTACCCCGAACTCACGTGCATCATACCCGTTGAGATACCTCTCCAATGTCAAGCGGTCATCTAAGGGAGCATGCCCGAAGACAATCCTCTTCCTCACCGCCGATGCTAACGGCGTTCTTCCTCCTATCTCCAAGCTTACTCGAGAACAGGCGATGCTCTGGTTCTTGATGGGGTATACCAGCAAACTCGCTGGCACAGAGACAGGGATTGTTGAGCCCAAGACAACCTTCTCTCGATTCTTTGGTGAGCCATTCATGCCAAGAAATCCCGATGTCTATGCGGGAATGCTCGGTGAAAGAATGGAAAGATACGTGACGAGTGTCTACTTGGTAAACACTGGATGGAGTGGAGGTCCATATGGAGTCTCCAAGCGCATGGACATTAATCTCACACGAGCAATGGTTCACGCTGCGCTCTCTCTAGAGTTAGAAGACGTGGAATGTATCGAGGACAAGACATTCCATGTGCTTGTGCCGCAAACATGTCCTGGTATTCCATCCCCTGAGATCTTGAACCCGAGGAACACTTGGGAGGACAAGCAGGCTTATGACGAGCGCGCTTCAAAGCTTGCTAGCGAGTTTGCCAAGCATTTCGACAAGGCATACGGGAACAAGGGAATAGATCCAGCCGTTATTGCTCAGTGTCCGGGGAAGTGAGCGATAGATCAGTTGGATTTCCCGCGATCTTACCTCAAAGCGCATTTGCTTGCAGTGCATGTGCTTCTGAATCTTGGGTGATTGTGATGATATCATACTGATACCCTTAGACATTTGGCCAATCATATGATCTGTTCGTTGCGCTTGAAGACATTTCCCCAGTAGAATGAGAACTCGTAGAAAAAGGAGGTTTACTTGTGAAAGAGAAAGAGCTTCTATTGCAGGCACTTGCAGGAAGCAATGCCGATTACGCCGAGATACGTATAGAGCGCGAGTTACGTAACCAGGTGCAATTCCAGAAGGACAAGCTAGAGAACTTGGAATCGTCAAGTGAAGTTGGTGGGATTGTGCGATGCTTGAAAAACGGCGGCTGGGGAATCGTTGTGTTGAATGATATCTCTCAATTGCAGCAGAAGATAGAAGAGGGAGAACGGATGGCTCGCCTCGTTGGAGAACACAGCAGTGAGGCAGCGGCGCTTGCGGAAGTTCCAGTTGTTCAAGAGACAGTTCATGCGGAGCTTGAGCGGGATTTTCGTGATGTATCCCTTGGGGAGAAAAAGGAGTTGATTGCCTCCTATAATCGTATTCTTCTATCTTATGACAAGAGAGTTGTTTCTACCAATGCTCGTTATACCGACTCATTCCGCGAGGTCACTCTTGCAAACTCTGAAGGGACGTTTATCGTACAGCAAGTTCCTGACATTACATTGCTCCTAGTGGCGGTAGCAAGTGCCGGGAAAACGAATATCGAACAGGGCTTTGAATCATTGGGCAGTGCTGCTGGGTTCGAGTTTGTCCTTGGCCGAGAGGAAGAAGCTAGTAATGCTGCGAAGCGTGCAGTGGATTTGCTTGGTGCTCGATCCGTTGATGGCGGGAGATACACAGTAATACTTGATCCTGGCCTTGCGGGAGTATTCATTCATGAGGCATTTGGACATGGTTGTGAGGCAGACTTCCTGTTCAAGAGCGAGCAAATGGCGAAGATTATGACAGTTGGGAAGCGATTTGGGAATAATGAACTAAATGTGATTGATGATGGCTATATTCCAGGACTACGTGGGAATATCCCATACGATGATGAAGGTGTGGCGCGAGCGAAGACTTACCTGATCAAGAACGGAATCTTAAGTAGCTTGCTACACTCGCGTGAAACAGCTAAAAAGATGGGAGCTATTCCAACAGGGAATGCTCGTGCTGTTTCTTACGAATATGAGCCAATAGTGCGTATGACTAATACCTATATTGATGTTGGTGTGCATAGCTTCGACGAAATGTTGGCAGGGATAGATAAAGGGATATACGCAGTTAAAGCATACGGAGGGCAGACTATGTTTGAACAGTTTACTTTCTCCGCGGCATATGCTTATGAGATCGTTAATGGTGAACTGGGAGAGATGCTCAAGGACGTTGTACTTACAGGGAATGTTTTTGAGACGCTTCGAGACATTGACATGATCGGCGATGACAAGGAGCTTTATGGTGGATCTGGTGGATGCGGAAAAGGGGGACAATCTCCTCTTCCAGTAACTGATGGATCGCCACATGTCCGGATCAGCAATGTGATGATAGGAGGCAAGTAATGAACGCCCTACTAGAAGAACTCAAGGGGAGACAAGGCGAGCTTTATCACCTGCAAACTCGAACGCTTCCCGTTGAGTTTCGCTCTGGAAAGCTGGAATCGATCAAGAGCAAAGAACTCGAAGGAGTTGCGCTAAGGGTAATTGATAACGGTAGACTTGGTTTTGGTACTACAACCAACGTTAAGGATGGGCATGGATTGGTTGATGCGGCGCTTGCTACTGCTGCCTTTGGGGAGAAGGCGAGCCTTGCGTTTCCAGCGCAGGACGATTTCCCATCTGTTGATACATACGATCAAGCAATTGTCGAGCTTTCAGAAAGAGATTTGGTTGAACTTGGGGAAGATCTAATTGCGAGATTGGAGCGAGTGTCTTCAGAAGTGGATATCAATCTCTCGATCAACAAGGTAGTAGAAACGGTGAAAATCACTAATACTTCCGGACTTGATGCCAAGGAGGAAAGGACTCGCATTCTGCTATCGGTTGATATCGAGAAGGCAAGAGAGGGGGACATCTTCCTCTTGTTTGAAGAAGCTCAAGCAAGTTATCTGAACGAGTTGCAAGTGGATCGAATTGCGAACAACCTTATTCAACAGCTGCGTTGGGGTGAGAGGATTGTGCCGACACCGTCGAGGAGTCTTCCGGTTGTGTTTAGCCCTGCCGGTGCAATTTGCCTTCTGCTTCCTCTTGTTGTTGGATTCAACGGTAAGTCGGTATTTATGGGTACATCACCGCTTAGGGGACGCATCGGGGAAACCGCGTTCAGTACTGATCTCTCGATTGCAGATGATGGAACAATTCCTCATGGACTAAGAAGCAGTAGCTTCGATGATGAGGGAATCCCTACTACACATACTCCGCTAGTTAACAATGGGGTAATCAAGAGATTTGTGTATGATCTGCGTGCCGCTGCTCTTGCTGGGGTTGAACCGACCGGCAACGGGTCAAGGAGCGGATTTCGTAGCCTTCCAAAAGTAGGGATGACTAACGTTACTATCAGCACTGGTACCCATTCACAGGACGAGATAATCGCTGAGCTGGACGAAGGAATCCTAGTAGATAGCGTTCTTGGCTTGGGGCAAGGAAATATCATAAGCGGACAATTCTCAAATAACGTGGCAGTTGCGTTCAAGATTGAACACGGAAAGATTGTAGGTCGAGTGAAGAATACGATGATTGCAGGGAATGCCTACGCTCTCCTGAAGGAGAGCTTGATTGCTCTTGGTAATGAGAGGAGATGCGTTCACGGTATGCTTAACACGCCAACAATCGCAGTTGACGGAGTGAATGTTGTTGGGCAAGTGAAGTAGTGGAAGGATCGCAAGAATGAACAGAAACTGATCTCCAAAAAGGATGCCCTTGAGAGAATGGGGATCTCGTACGGACAACTCTATCGATGGAAACGGAAAGGGTTGATTCCTGAGAGCTGGTTTATTCGACGGTTCGGTATCCAGGTATGGTTCGTGGTCGCAGGCTTCCTCTGCATAGCAGTCGGCATCTCGGCGTTCTTCATCCCGGCGATCCTCCACATAGAAGAGAATCATACTGCCAACAAGGAAAGGCTCAAGACAAGCTTGTCCTAAGAAGTCACACCCAACTAACACTTGACAGATTGGCTCACGAGGTTTCCGGACTTCGCACTTTTAATTCAAAGAGAGTCAGTTTTCACCTAAAGTGTCTGGTTGGATCCTACCGATTAACGGCATGGATCGCTCGACCGAGCGCCGCCTCTGCCGCCTCCTTCAGCCCCTCGGGAAGGGTCGGATGTGCGTGCACACTATCGGCGATCGTTTCCAAGGAGAGTCCGTTCTGCACGGCGAGCGCAGCCTCAGCGATCAAGGCCGATGCCTCCGCGCCTACGATCTGTGTCCCCAGGAGACGCTTGTTCTTGGCATCTGCGACAACCTGGAAGAATCCTTGTGTCTCTCGCATCCCCTGAGCCTTTCCCAGTGCGGCATACGGAAAGCGGCCGACGATAACGTCCTGGCCTTCCTCTTTTGCTCGCGCCTCCGACAAACCGACTGAGGCGACCTCGGGGTCGGTAAATATCGCCTGCGGAATCGTTTGATAGTCGAGAGGGTAATTCTGACCCGCGAACGAAGCAGCAAGCTTCAGCCCTTCTGCCGATCCCTTGTGGGCAAGCATTGGACCAGGGACAAGGTCGCCGATTGCGTACACGCTGGGAGCACTCGTCTGCAGCTTCTCATCGACCGGGATGAACGCACGTCGATCTGGTTCGATCCCCACGGTCTCCAGACCCATACCCGCTGAATTCGGTCGACGGCCAACGGCAAGGAGGATTCTATCCTCCGCAACAGCGTCGCCGTCCGCGATCTGCACCACTGGCCCCTCCGAGGTCTCCTCGATCGACTTGGCAGCAGTATTCACTCGAACGGTGATCCCTTGCGCTTTGAGCGCACGCTTCAGCGTGGCGATCGTGCGGCGATCGAGATCGATCCCGGGTAGGATCTCGGGCATCATCTCTAAGATCGTTACCTTGCTTCCCAGGCGGTTATAGATTGTGGCAAGCTCCAGGCCAATTATACCACCACCAATCACAAGGAGGCGACGGGGAATCTCTCTCAGAGCGAGGGCATCGTCAGAAGACCAAATGTGAGGATCGGCAAAGGTAAACCCAGGAATCTCTATTGGGGATGACCCAGTAGCAAGCACAATCCGCTCGGCATCGACTGTCTTCCCGGTAGAGAGAGTGACCCGCCCTGTTCCGTCGAGCCTCCCGCGCGCCTGGTAAACCGTCACCCCGCTCGCCTTTAAGAGAGATGAGATCCCGTCTACCAAGGTGGAGATAACTCCGTCGTTCCACGAGGCAAGCTTCTCAAGATCGATCACAGGTGCTGTGAATTCGATCCCCATCGCCTGCGCGTCCTCTGCCCGTTCAATGAGTTTGGTTGCCGAGTAGAGTGCTTTGGTGGGTATACATCC
>JAUWPW010000056.1 GCA_030611415.1 Candidatus Bipolaricaulota bacterium | reverse complement strand
AGCCTTCCGGTAACAGAAGGATGGATACAGCATCACGATCTCGGTTCCATGTGGGGAAGAAGCCGAAAGGAACAGGTGGATCTAGCTGACCGCCTCGGAATCCACGAATACCCCCAACCGGCCGGCGGATGTCTTCTCTGCGAGAAAACTTATGCTGCGCGGTTACGTGATGCGTTCTCCTTCATCGGTAAGGATAGAATGACGAAATGCGATTTCTCCTTGCTCAAGTATGGGCGGCACTTCAGGCTTTCGGAGAAGACAAAGGCAATCGTTGGGCGCGATGAGAGAGAAAACTTGATTCTTGCTGAGTTAGGCCGGAATTATGTGCAGATCGAGCCAATCGAAACTACCGGCCCGGTTACCTTGGTCAAGGGAAATCCCGCAGCTAATGAAATCCATCTTTCGGCTTGTCTTGCTGCTCGTTACTGCGATCACAGTAATCAAGCACCCATTCCTATGAAGCTCGTCCAAAAAGGTGAAACAAGCGTTATTGTTGTTGCCCCATTTGAGGATGACGATCCGCGCATCTCTCATTGGCGAATCGAATAGTGAACCGCGTTCAAAAGTGACCCACCTTAGTTGTCAATCGCCACATAAACTGATATGATGTTAGCTACTCGGGACGTGGCGCAGCTTGGCAGCGTGCTTGCATGGGGCGCAAGAGGTCGCCGGTTCAAATCCGGCCGTCCCGACCATCCTTAGTTTTCTTTCGCAACGTCGAGCGTCTCCAGCGGGTATCCGTTTGCAGAAAGAGACACTCTGTCGTCACTCACTGCTCAGTTCTGGGATCGTAGTGCGAAATCGTTAGAATATTGTAGCTCCTCATTGTTCCCTAATTGAGTTCATAGGGTTCATGGAGTTCGTAGAGTTATTGAGTTAGGAACCTGCTGTAGCTAAAGCATGAGAGGCGAGAATAAGAGTCGGATACCGGAGAGCGAGAAACACTAACAAGTGACAAGTATAAGGCCGTCAATGGTAGGAAAGTAATGAATAACGAGAGAACTTCATCCGTAACCGTCCTTGCAGCGACAGGAATAACTAAATCGTTTGCTTCTCCCGACAAGACTATTCCTGTGCTCAGCAAGGTCTCAATCAGCATCCCACGTGGAGACTGGGTAACGATCATTGGACCATCTGGGGGCGGAAAAACCACGTTAGTAAAGATACTGGCAGGCATTCTGATTCCGGACTCAGGGAAGATTATCATAGAGGCTAAAGGGGAAGACCCACGCAGGGTAGTTGCCTACATGCCACAGAACGATAGCCTTCTTCCCTGGCGAACATCACTTGGAAATGCTATCCTTGCCTCTCAAATTGAAGGCCGCTCCCGGAAAGAGGGACAAAGCGAAGCCAGGGAGCTGTTTGGCCGCTTTGGCCTTGCGGGGTTCGAGAACCTTTATCCGTCCGAGCTCTCAGGCGGGATGCGGCAACGTCTCGCCCTTATTCGAACGTTTCTCTCCCACCGAGAGGTCCTCCTACTAGATGAACCGCTTGGCTCGCTCGATCCACTGACACGAACAACAATGCAGGAATGGCTTCTCCTAGTCTGGCAAGAACTCGGAAAATCGATTCTTCTCGTAACGCACGACGTAGATGAGGCAATCTTTCTTTCCGATTTGATCTACCTTTTTTCCAGGCGCCCGGCGCACGTACGTAGACACTTCAACATAGAACTACCTCGTCCGCGCGCTCGCACGGCTCAATCCCTTATGGAACTAAAGACAAAGATTCTCGACCTCATCCACACGGAGACCCTCAATGGCTAGGCTGATCAAATCCTACATTGCCACTGCCCTCTTCTTGCTCCTTCTTCTCTCACTGTGGGAAGTTGGCGTACACTTATTTCATGTTCCATTTTACATCCTTCCCTCACCAAGCCGTATCCTCCTTGTTTTCTTCACAAGACTACCTCTCTTATTCTCACATGGTGCGGTGACACTACTCGAAGTAGGACTGGGAATGTTTCTGGGAGTCACTGGTGGAATCACACTTGCTCTTATCATCTTCTATTCACCGTTCCTGGAAAGCGTGCTCTACCCATTCATCATCACCTCGCAAATGATCCCAGTCTTTGCCATCGCTCCCTTGCTAGTCATCTGGTTTGGCTACGGTTTGTGGTCGAAAGCTACTGTCGCTGCATTGATTGTGTTCTTCCCAATTGTGGTCAATACAGTTGATGGCCTACGATCCGTCAATAGCGAGACGATTGATCTATTACACTCCCTAAAAGCGAACGAAAGGCAAATCTTCTGGTACGTCCGACTGCCGGCAAGCCTTCCATCCATATTCTCCGGACTGAAGCTTGGAGTAACCCTAAGTGTGGTTGGGGCAACCATTGGGGAATGGATCGGAGCAAGAAAGGGATTGGGATTCCTGATGATTCAGTCAAACGCCATGTTAAGAATAGATCTTGTCTTTGCCTCAATTCTCACCCTATCTCTTATTGGTTTGCTCTTGTTCGCGACAGTTCGTATCATTGAGCTACGTTTACTACAATGGCGAAGACCTCGAAGAAAGCCAAAAACCTCGGGAGGAAATCATTGAGGAGAGTTATTCTGATAGGAGTTATGTTAATTCTGACACCCTTTCTGGTGGGGAATTCATCTCCCGCCGTTAGGGTAATGCTTGATTTTTTCGCTACCCCTAATCATGTTCCTCTCTTTGTTGCTGCCGAGCAAGGATTCTTCATGGACGAAGGCATAGAAACAGACATCCTCATCCCAGCAAACCCAAGCGACCCGCTTAAGCTTGCAGCAGCACGAACAATTGAAGTTGCGCTAACCCCCCAGATCAACTTCATCATTGCAAGATCAGCCGGGCTACCACTGATCTCGATCGGAACTTTGATCCAAACTCCACTTGGAGGACTGCTTAGTCTTAAGGAATACGGTATAGAAAAGCTCGCCGACCTACGTGGACTCCGCATCGGATATTCACTTGCCCCACTTGAACCTGTTCTGTGGCAAACAATGCTCGCTTCAGTTGGCGTAACAAGTGATGATTTCCAATTAGTGAATGTCGGATTCAACACCGTGCTATCTCTGCTATCACATAGCGTGGATGCAATCGGTGCCTTTCGCAATTTTGAGGTTGTTCAGGTCGCATTGCTTGGACACGAACCTGTCTTCTTTCCCCAGGAGGATTACGGCGTGCCTGATACTTGCGAGATTATCCTCGTTACAAATCCACAACTGATCAAAGAGCGCCCAGAAACACTTCGCGCGTTTATCGCTGGTCTAGCTCGCGGGATCACTTTTACCAAGCAACATCCTCACGATGCACTTGACATCTTCCTTCATGCAAATCCAGAGCTTGATGATACACTGAACCGCCAGGCTTACGAAATAACACTTCCCTTCTACGCGGATGAAGCAGGGGACGACAGAGCAGAGCAGTGGGAAAAGATGCAGGCATACCTGTTCAAGAATGGAGTAATAAAAGATGTTTGTCCTCTTGACCAACTCTACACCGATCAATTTCTCACCGGTCCTTGAAGGAGAATGAATCATGAACGACAAAAAGGTGGGCAGACTAGAAGTAATCACCGGTTGTATGTTTTCAGGAAAGACAGAAGAATTGATCCGTAGGCTGGAACGTGTACGAATTGCACGGGGTAACCTCCTTTTGTTCAAGCCAACCATCGATGCTCGCTACAGCAAACAGGCAGTTGTTACGCATTACGGCCGCGAATTCGAATCACACTTGCTTGCTTCAGGCGCGGAAACGCTTGAGCGATTGGAAGAGATCGTCGGAGCTGAAGCCCTCCGTAACGCTGCCGTTGTAGCTTTTGACGAGGGGAATTTCTTTTCTGACAGGCTTCCGGAATTGTGCGAGAAACTTGTACAACTGGGAAAAAGAGTAATCGTTGCTGGACTTGACCTTACCTTTGCCGGTAAGCCTTTCGGGCCGACGCCAACCCTGATGGCCCTTGCCGATCAAGTTGATAAGCTGCAAGCGGTATGCGTTCAGTGTGGAGGAGTTGCCACCCGTAGTCAGCGTCTAATTGACGGAAAATCCGCGCCTGTAAGTGACCCAATAATCAAGGTAGGAGGTGTTGGTACCTATGAAGCTCGATGTCGAGCTTGTTATGAAAAACGCTGACTACCTCCTATCCTTTCGCGGTTTATACTATGTAAGTCTCGCCATCCCGACAAATGAGCAAACCTTCTATCGGAAGTGGCTCCCCACTAAGATGAGTTGCCAGAACAGTAGCTCCCTTTGCCCTCAAGTACTTGGTTAATCTGGAGACCGCAGGAGCGTCCATGTGTCCTGTGTCTTCAGACTCAAAGGCATGAGTAAACTCGGTTACTACCACATCTGCTCCATCAACGAGCTGGTATAGCTGTGCGCATTCGCCCGTATCACCGGTGAAGGCAATCTCCCTATCCTTATAGCCAAAACGATAACCGTAGGCGTCCATGCCAAAGTGATTCAGTTTTACTGCTCGAAACTCCAACTCACCTGCCTGAAACTCCCCTTGCTCATCAACCTCCACAAAAGTTAACGGAACTCGAGGACTAATCTCTCTTCTCTTCAATTCTGGCCAAGCCAGATCAAATAGCCTTTCTGTTGCTTCCTTCATTCCCGAAGGGCCGATGATATACAAGGGTTCCTTTCGTTCATAGAGATAGCAATACAATAACAGAAGAAATGGAAGCCCAAAGAAGTGATCGGCATGACGGTGAGTGATGAATATGTAATCAATTGCACGCACATCTTTCTTTAACCGATAGAGTTGTGGAATGCTTGTTGGAGGAAGGCTAAGTAGGATTCGATCATCAAGCAGTAGGGAACTCCATACCCGTTTTCCGCCCAATGCAGCTCCGCAACCAAGACACGTGACAGCAATCTTTCCCATTCTTCCTAGCTCAAACTATGCTCGGTCTTTCGCAAGCGTCGAGATAGCTCTTCCAGCATTGCCATCGCTACGTCTGGATTACGAGAGATGACACTCCTGATATCCCACTGTCTCAGGATAAGACATGTTGTATCCTCAACCGCAATCACATCTGCTGAACGTGGAGCACCATCAAGAATGCACATCTCACCAAAGAATGTCCCAGTGCCAAGCTCTGCGATTCTCTCACCACCTCGCGATACCTGCGCACTCCCCGTAAGGACTAAGTAAAATCCCACTCCTGTGCTTCCCTGTGCCACGATTTTCGTCCCAGCGCTAAACTTCTTCTGTCTAGCTATCGCCAGGACTTCCCCAAGCCCTTCTGCGCCTAGACGTGAAAAAAGCGGTGCGCCCCTAAGCAATCTAACAAGCTCTTTGTTGTCCATGCTTCCTCCTTTGTGACCTTTGGATATCTTGATTCTTGTCTTCATGATATAATATTAGTAACCGTGAGTTCAAACTAGGGAGGTACACCAAGTGTCTTGGAGTACAACACTAAAGAATCGTCACCAGGTTCGCAATCAAATGGAAGCCGGGGAAGAGATTGCCGTCATGTTCAGCGACATCCGTGGCTTTACCTCCTATACTGCTCGTAGGGGAGATCATGCCGCCTACCAGCTCTCACAACTCCATACGACCCTACTCAAGGAGAGAATTGAAGAGCAGGATGGGTTCATCGTCAAGACGTTGGGAGATGGCATCATGGCTGCTTACCCCAGGGCGACAAAGGGCATCCAGGCCGCTGTCAATATTCAACAAGCGATCAGAGAACGGAACAAAGCCTCCTCGGAAGACCCAATAGATATAGGAATTGGCCTTGCCACTGGCAGACCCATCATGAGTAACTTCGACATGATCGGTCACTCCGTCAACCTTTCTCAACGCGTCTCAAGCCTGGCCAAAGGCGGACAGATCCTTGTAACCGAGCAAATCCGTCAATCCACCACTATCCCGGAAGGATTTCGTTACCTCTCCATGGGAACTCGAGAACTCAAAGGTCTGGGAGCAGAACAACTCTATGAGGTTGCATGGATGGCAGAGGTCGCACGAATTTCCGACAAGAAGGACAACGTAACCCTGGTTCTTACCAAGAAGGGAACAGTGGTAGTAGAACTTGCAAAAGCAATACAAGCTGAGCTCTCGACAGCTAGAACCGAAGCTAGAGCAGGTATCAGTGAGGAAAATGGGACACTCTCTCGGGTCTTGAAGCAAGGGATTTCCCGCTTTGTACAATCAGTCATTGATAGATCACTCACTGCCATAGAGCGGGAGCACCAACTCAGTCACGTCAGGCTCTCACTCAGAGGGGAGAACATGATCGTGCGCCTAGGAAAAATGAAATTCTCCCTTGAGAACGTCGACCGGCAGTCCGCTGAAGCCTTTCTTGGTAAGCTAGACGAAATCAAGAAGAAGATCAAAAAATAGTGCAAAGCTTGACAGGGCGCGGGACTTTGGCGCCTGCATACTTATAATGTGTAGATATCCTCAGGAAGAAAGGAAAAGTATATGAACTACAACGTAGCAATAATTGGAGCAGGCCCAGGTGGGTATGTTGCTGCAATTCGAATGGCACAACTAGGACTTAGTGTCATCCTTATCGAAGAGAACAAACTTGGGGGTATCTGTCTCAACAAAGGATGTATACCCACCAAAGCACTCTACTCGGCAACCAAACTCATTGAACGGGCAGAGGACGCGCAGGCGATGGGGATCGAATTCACAGCACCTGTGATCGACCTTGAGAAGCTCGCCTCGTGGAAGGACGGAGTTATCTCCAGCTTGGTAGACGGGATCTCATCTCTCTTAAAGGCGAGCGGGGTGACGGTTTACCAGGCGCGCGGGAGGCTCGACGGAACAGGGCAGGTCACTCTCTCTACCGGGAAGACAGTCGATGCCGAGCGGATTGTGCTTGCTACTGGGTCATCCCCAATAGAGATTCCTGGGTTTACCTTTGCCGATCCTCACATTTGGTCTTCTGACGATGCCC
>JAUWPW010000068.1 GCA_030611415.1 Candidatus Bipolaricaulota bacterium | reverse complement strand
GAACGAGCCAGTCGAGTTCTCTCCTGGGTTCCGGCCCACGGGCGAGCTTGGGGACGAGATCAAGGAGCAATCGTTGATCGTGGACGGCAAGGACGGCCGAGTGCGGCAAGACCGGTGTCTGTGAGGTAGACCTTCTTGGGGTTCATGATCCGGCGCCGGGGTGAGTACGCGAACTTCTCGTGTGCGATGATGAAGAACGCTTCCTGGAGGTAATGCAGGTAGTTGGCGATTGTTCGCTTGCTACCTGGAAGATCGTTATTCTTAAGCTGTTTCTCAAACTGACTTATGGAAAATGTTTCTGAGAAGGCCTCAAGGATTTCACGCATGAGCGCATCGAGGACGTATCTGGCCTTGATGTGGTAACGTTCGAGAACATCACGGTAGAAGATTGTGTGGAAGTAGGATTGAAGGAGCTTACGCATTCTAGAAGGAACCCTGAGCATGACGACTTCAGGAAAGCCACCGTACTTGAGGTATTCTTCGAACGCGGCAACAATTTTCCCCCAAGCAGGGGTATGAAAGGTGGCCAAGCTGTACGTTATCTGCCTGTAGCGTAAGTACTCCGCAAAGGAAAACGGCAACATTCTGATGTCCTCGTACCGGCCACGGAGTTCTGTAGCCACCTCCTGACTGAGAAGCTGCGAATTGCTGCCGGAGACGATGATCTTGAACCGGCGACGATTATGGAGCGTTCGCAACGCTCGTCCCCAGTCGGGTATGTGCTGAACCTCGTCGAAGAACAGAAAGCGGGGGTACTGGCCGGTGAGCTGCTGGAATGCGGCAAGGAGCTCGTCCACATCCTCTGCTGAGAATCCACTCAGGCGGTAGTCCTCAAAATCGATAAACAGAATATCCTGCTTGGTCCACTGGCCGCTACTCAACAGTGATTGAATGAGCTGATACATGAAGTATGTCTTACCGGCACGCCTGGGGCCAACGATAGCCAGGATGCGCTTGAGCTGGTCCAGGTCTACTTGCAAACACTGGCGCGGCACCAGTGATGGGATGGTGATCTCTTCTAACCATTCCGCAATAATGGCAAGCAATGAGTCCCTGTTCATGCTGTTTACCTTGGTAAACAATTATATGCCGTATCGTTTACTTGTCAACCTGCTTTCCATACGGATCAACACAGATGAACATTTCGAACCACGGATTAACACTGATCGACGCAGATTGATGCAGGTATCAGGAAGGGAAGTTCTCAGTTCTCAGCAATCAGCGCTCAGCAATCAGCTCGCCCGATCCTCTCGCTCAAGCTCTGTCTGCCGTGCCTGTCACAGTACGACGGCAGACACGTTCTTCGCGCCTGCCTATGCGTGTTCGCACGCAGACAGGTGTGCGACGCTACACAAACACGATCCTACACAAACATAACATTGCTCTTGCAGGTTATATTTGTTCTGTAGTTGCTCTTCTTCTTTGACCTTTGACTATTGACTGCTTCACCGCTCCTCCCGCCTTTCACCGTTTTTCGACTCCCGACTCCCGACTATCTTTTCCCTTACTCCTTACTCCTTGATCCTTAATCCTGTCTTATCACTCATCACTGTTTTTCGACTCCGGACTATCTTTTTACTATCTCGTTTTCTTCTTGATCTTTCCCGCCGATCGGGTATCTTTAGAGAACTTAACCGGAGGTGTGAAATACGTAATGAAACAGGTGTTAGTGTTTGTTGCTCTTGTTCTCTTTCTTATGGTGTCTGTTATTGGCAGTGAATCGCTACAGGTCCTCCAGCCGAATGCAAGTGCCTGCTCGGCTGTAGAGGTCGTGGCGCTCTCGCAAGGGATCGCTGATCTTAAGCAGGTATTGAATGACTACCACCTGGCCTCAAGACGCTATTTTGGGGCAGAGGACTGGCTAAGCCAAGACTTCTCCACCTATACAGCGGGAACGCTTGCCAGTCTAGGGTATGAAGTACGGATTGCCCACCAAGACAACTGGCCCGACGGCGAGCATAGCTGGGTCTTAGTTGGAATCCTTATCCAAGATCGAACTGCCTGGATTCCTGTTGAGGCATCACCGGAGCCTGATCATAACCAGCAGAACCTTGGCTACATCCCATACTACACCGACAATATGGAGAAATTGTGGTTTGAAGCACGTTACTGTGAGTTTGACGACGCAGTAGAACTTGCCCCAAATGTCCCTCCGGTCGCGAAGATCCGGCTACCAATCTGGTCTAGCAAGGTGGGGGAACTGATCAAGCTCACCGCACTTGGAGCCTACGATTCAGATGGAGAAATAGTGCTATATTGCTGGAACTTCGGTGATAGGAAGACTACTATATCAACATCTTCGGTCTGCCGTCACAGGTTCAGTAAGCAAGCATCCTACACCATTACCCTTACTGTGATTGATAATCAGGGAGAAAGTGCAGTCACAAGCGACACACTTCGGATTCTGGCAGAGGATTCGGAGGCAGCCCTTCCGTCAAGTGGTGGATGTGGATGTGGCGGATAGGAAGGAGAACTAAATGAGAACAGGATTCTTTTTCCTGGCACTTATCGTTACCTTGGGGCTTTGCGCGACTGCTGTACCCAAGATCAGTATTGATGACACGATCTACGAGTTCGGGGATGTAGTCGCGGGGATTGCTGTCATTCACATGTTTACGTTGACAAATTCGGGGGATGAGCCCTTGTTAATAGAGCGTGTGCACGCAACTTGTGGGTGCAGTACCACAATCCTCCCCAAAGCTCGCCTCGCTGCAGGAGAGTCCACCAAGCTGGAGGTAATAGTAGATACAGTAGGGCTTGAGGGAAACATGAATAAGAGCATCTACATTACGTCAAACGATCCCAATTCTCCCGAACAGACATTGCAGATCAGGGGATCGGTTAAGCCTGCTGGGCCCTATCGTATTGCCGCTGGAGACCTGAGAGATTGGTTCTATCTATTAGTCGACTTGCGGGATCCGGAGGACTATGCCGCCAGCCACTTGATTGGCGCGATCAATATCCCCTACGCGGAATTAGCCAGCTGGATAGGTAGGCTTCCACGCGAGGCGTTGATCGTCCTCTACGATGAGGACGAATCATTGAGCGGGCAAGCTGTGCACATTCTCCAACAGGCCGGTTTCCATGGGGTAGGGAGTCTCCTTGGTGGGCTTAACGAGTGGATGCGTCAGTTCAAAGGCAGATTCCTACTAGTATCGAGTACGGATGGGTAGCTCTTCTTGCCGATTGGCATTCAAGATCATCTAGTAGCGATTGACCATTCTCATATGGTTCCTCACGGTTAAGGTAAGCCAGAGAGAGACTCACGAGATGAGTCTCTCGCAGAGACGCGAAGAACCTGTCTGCCGTCGTATTCTGACAGGCAGGGGCCAAGGAAAACAAGAAACAGGTATAAGGCTAAATTCTTCCTGGATTCCGGCCTGCGCCGGAATGACGGAGTGGATTTTGTCATGCCGGACTTGATAAGCCTGCCCTGTGAAATCTTATTCTGCTTTGTATTTAACAGGGCCTGCTCCGTACTTGATAGGGGCGCATCCAGAAGTCAACCCTTGGTGAGAAAACGAAGAGGTATAGCTTTGGCTAATTGTCCGCTACAGAATTTCTCATCTGCCGGCTCAGAAAGGATAGCTGCGCCATCTCTTCTATCTTTTGAGCCAGGGCCAGTGCCTCCTCGAGCCTCGAGCCTACCGCTACCACACCGTGGCAAGCAAGCAGAACGGCCTTTCCATCGCTCAGGGCATCGACCGCTGCGTCAGCGAGCTCCCAACTGCCAGCTGGTTTGTGTCTGGCAAGTGGAATTGTGTCTCCGAAGAGGAGCTTTCCCTCATCGTTTTCCATGGAAAGCTTGGTGAGACTTATCGCGGCTGCGGTGGCAAAGGGTGAGTGTGTATGTACGATCGCCTGGATGTCCTTCCGTGCACGGTAGATTGCCGCGTGCATCCGCCACTCAGAGGATGGGCTGCCACTACCGGAGTAGCTCTCCCCTTTGTAGTCAATCTCTATCACTTGCCTGGCTGTCAAGTCTTTGTAGGGAATTCCACTCGCGGTGATGAGAATCCGTTCTCCTATCCGCAAGGATACGTTGCCTGAGCTCCCGCGAACAAGGCCCAAGTTGGCCATTCTCTGGGCAGTTCGCGCCACCCGCTTACGCGGATACGGCAAAAGCAGCGCGCCTCTGACGCTAACCACGGCAGTGACCACCGTTAGCCTGAACCATCTCGCTCTGGACAAGCAAAGTACCCTCACATACTTCCACCAGCTACCACCTTGCGACAAAAAGCCATCTGTAATTGTCGCCGGAGTTCTTGTTGGTCCTTATCTTAGACTAAGTAGTTGGCCAGATAACTTCCATCTAGTTCTCAGTTCCCATATGGTAGGGCGGCCGCAGCACCCCTCTCTCAGTGATGATAGCGGAAACAAGCCCCGCCGGTGTCACATCGAAGGCCGGGTTCCACACCCGCGCGCCCCGGGCAGCAAATTGTACTCCAAAAGGCGCACGAACTTCTTCTCCATCCCGTTCTTCAATCGGAACTTCATCCCCCGTTCCAAGGCTTGCATCAATGGTTGAGGTGGGAGCAGCAACGTATAGGGGAATCCTGTGGTGGTCTCCCAGGACGGCGAGAGTGTAAGTTCCGATCTTGTTCGCCACATCGCCGTTTTGCGTTATGCGGTCTGCTCCGTCCAGATTCACTTCTATTTTCCGTTTTGGCATGAGGTATCCCGGGGCCGAATCTACGATCAATTGGAATGGGATCCCTTCCTGACGGAGCTCCCAGGCTGTAAGTCGGCTGCCTTGGAACAAG
>JAUWPW010000019.1 GCA_030611415.1 Candidatus Bipolaricaulota bacterium | reverse complement strand
GAGGAGTGAAAGATGCGCTTTGCTCGAATGATCAGCACAATCGATACACATACCGCAGGTGAGCCTACGCGCACGATCATCGGTGGCCTTCCTTATATCCCCGGCAAGACAATGTCGGATAAGATGTTGTACTTAAGAACCCACATGGATGGCCTGCGAACGATGCTTATGTACGAACCCAGAGGGAACGAGGTGATGTCAGGAGCCATTCTGACCCAACCGTCTAATGCAAAGGCCGACATGGGAGTGGTCTACATTGAGGTTGGAGGGTACCTACCTATGTGCGGCCACGACACGATCGGCTGCTGCACAGCCATGGTCGAGGCGGGGATCCTGCCCATTGAAGAACCGGTCACGACTATCAAGCTTGATACGCCGGCTGGTTTGGTGGTGGCCAAAGTAGCGGTAAGAGATCTCATCGCTAAGAGCGTAACCTTCAAGAACATCCCTTCCTTCTTGTATAAATCTGATGTCAAAGTCGAGGTACCCGACTACGGCCAAGTCATACTGGACATCGCCTATGGCGGGAATTTCTACGCACTTGTCGAGGCAAAGAGCCTAGGGCTCACCATCGTACCGGAGAGGGCCGGCGATCTTGTCAAGGCTGGGGTCTCTATAAGAAAAGCGGTAAACTCCCAGCTACACATCAAGCATCCTGAGAAGCCATTCATCGAGGGGCTGACCCACGTGGAGTTCTACGGTCCACCCACCCGCCGTGATGCACACGTGAAGAATGCGGTAGTCATCCCTCCTGGCTCCATCGATCGATCACCGTGCGGGACGGGGACTTCGGCGAAACTCGCTGCTCTGTATGCTAAAAAGGAATGGAAACTGGGTCAGGAGTTTGTCCACGAAAGCATTATTGGCACAGTCTTTCGGGCTCGCATAGTAGAGGAGACCGAGGTGGGAGATATCCCCGCTGTAATTCCGGAGATTACAGGAAGCGCGTATGTTACAGGAATCCATCAATTTGTGGTGGATCCAGACGATCCGCTGAAGGAGGGTTTCCTTCTCGGCATGGGTTGAGCATAATGCTTTCTGAATGGTAGGGGGTCAGTAATAATGAGGGTAATACATCACCCAATCCTAGGGGATTTACCTGAGGTACGACAGGTTAAGATATGGGTTGACGGAAAGGAGATCGCTGCGCGTAAAGGGGAACCGATAGCCGCGGCGATTGCAGCGAATGGGACCAAGATTCACCGTTATACCACAAGGCGAGAGGAACCGCGGGGTGTATTCTGTGGGATCGGGCAGTGTACCGACTGCGTGATGGTCGTAAACGGCGTACCGAACGTGCGTACGTGTATCACGCCGGTAACGGAAGGGATGACCGTAGAGACGCAACACGGAGCCGGAAGAGGAGGACGATGAGAGAGGTAGACCTAGCGGTTGTTGGGGCCGGTCCGGCTGGCCTTACAGCCGCCATCGAGGGCGCGAAACGTGGTTGCAGCACGGTTGTACTCGATATGAATCCTCACCCTGGAGGCCAGCTGATCAAGCAGATCCATAAGTTCTTCGGGTCACGCGAACATCGGGCGGGAACGCGAGGGATAGAGATCGCTGATACCCTTTTCCACGAGGCGGAATCCACCGGAGTAGAAGTGATGGTTAGAGCTGAGGTCTACGCCATTCACGACAGCACTCTAGAGGTCGCCCAGACGTTCGGTGAGGATTCCCCAATTCTCCCCTCAAAGGAAGCAACCACATCGCACAGCCGTTCCCTGTCAATTGTAGCGAGACGGATCGTACTGGCAATGGGAGGGGCAGAGAACGCACTCAACTTTCCGGGTTGGACGCTCCCCGGCGTAATGGGCGCAGGTGCCGCGCAGACGATGATCAACCTCTGGCGCGTCCTTCCCGGAGAGCGGATCCTCATGGTAGGAGCAGGGAATGTCGGGCTTATCGTCAGTTATCAACTGATGCAGGCGGGGGGCGAGGTGGTCGCGGTGATCGAGGCCACTCCCCGGATTGGAGGGTACGGAGTTCATGCTGCCAAGATCAGCAGGGCGGGAGTCCCTATCCTCACCTCCCATACCATCGTTGGCGCCTCAGGTGAATCGCGAGTTGAGCGGGCGGTGATTGCCAAGGTCGACCCATCGTGGAGAATCGTGCCTGGATCCGAAGAGGAATTGGAAGTCGACACAATCTGCATCGCTGTCGGGTTGCGTCCCAACGCACGATTGGCCTCGTTGGCAGGGTGCAAGTTGCACTATTCCCCCAGCTTAGGGGGATGGGTCCCAATCCACAACAGCAGAATGGAGACGACCGTCCCTAGAATCTACATCGCTGGCGACCTCTCCGGAGTAGAGGAGGCGAGTACCGCCCTGGAAGAGGGCCGATTGGCTGGGATCTGCGCTGCCGCTTCCCTGAGCAAGGAACGCGCAGGCGACCCTGAGGAGATCAAAGCCATCGAGCAGCGCCTGCTCAGCCTGCGTAGTGGTCCGTTCTGCCAGCGTCGGCAGGATGCTAAACAGGAACTCATCGGGATCGCAGAGACACAATGTCCCAAGTAATAAATTCACGAGGTTATCCCTCGCAACAGGAGCTGCGGAACGCTCCCGGCTACCCATCACAGGAGCGGTTGGAGAAAGGGCCGGTCGTAGCGATCGAGTGCATCGAGGAGATCCCTTGTAACCCGTGCGAACAGGCCTGCCCACAGCACGCAATCACGATCGGAACGCCGATCACGAATTGCCCCCATCTGGATGAAGACAAATGCATCGGGTGTGGGCTGTGCGTCTCTCAGTGCCCGGGGCTGGCCATTTTCTTGATCGACCTTACGCACTCGCAGGGGTCCGCCAGTGTAGCTTTCCCTTATGAGTACCTCCCCTTGCCCAAGGAGGGCCAGACAGTGTGCGCGGTAAATCGCGCGGGAGAGCCCGTCTGCTCCGGAACAGTGGTTAGAGTGCAAAACCCTAAGAGGAACGATCGGACCCCGGTTGTGACAGTAGCTGTGCCGTGCAAATACGCGACCCAGGTCCGTGGAATCTTGCGCTCAAGGAGGTAAAGAGAATGGATGATGATACGATCGTCTGTCGCTGTGAGGAAGTAACAGTGGGAGAGATCAGGAAAGCCATTCGCGAAGGAGCCATTGACGTCTCTGGTGTGAAACGGCGGACGCGAGCCGGCATGGGATTGTGTCAAGGGCGAACCTGCGAGAAGATCGTCACGCAAATTCTCGTGGAGGAACTTGGAGAGCCAGTAAGCACGCTCGAACCGGCTACGGTGCGAACACCGGTGCAGCCGGTCACGTTCGGCCTGTTAGCAAAGGGATCTCATGATGACTAGTGCAGCCGATGTCATTGTCATCGGTGGAGGAGTCATCGGATCGGCAATCGCCTACTACTTGAGCCAAGAAGGAGTAAAGGTCTCCCTTATCGAGCGGGGAGACATAGGGTCAGGGACCTCGAGCGCGTGTGATGGAAACATTCTCGCCATTGACAAGGTGCCGGGCTACGATAGTCAAGTTACACTGAAGAGCCAGAAGCTCCTCGCTGAACTTATAGAGAGCCTGGATTACGACATCGAATACGCGCAACGAGGGAGCGTACTCGTAGTCGAAGATGAGAACCAAGAACAAGTTGCGCGAGATTGGTTTGCCCGTCAGAAGGAAGCCGGTTTACCGATGCGTTACCTCGAGGGGAGGGAGGTGTTCGAGGATGAGCCCCTGCTGGCACGCGATGTCGTCGGTCTTGTGGAGTGTGCCTCCGACGCGTCGCTCAACCCGATGGCCCTTGTCTACGGTCTTGTGGAAGCCTCCCGCTCCACAGGGGCAATGATACACCCATTTACTGAAGTTACTCGGATTCTGCGGGATCCCGTTGGTTCCGTGTGCGGCGTAGAGACCACACGTGGCATGATGAGCGCCGATCAGGTTGTCCTTGCTGCCGGGGTGTACACACCAGCTCTCGCCACCACTGTTGGTGTAGCCGTTCCTATCAGACCGCGGAAAGGGCACATCCTTGTCGCTGAGCGATCAGGCCGGCCGGCACGACGTAAGGTGCAAGAGTTCGGGTATCTGCTCACCAAATTTGGCGGTACAGAAGGGCGGAGGGTGGAGGCAGAGATGGACCAGTACGGAATCGCCATGGTCTTCGAACCAACCGAGCACGGGAACTTTCTCATTGGGTCGAGTCGCGAGTTCGTCGGGTTCGATAGGCGTTCCAACCACCACGTCCTCAGCCTGATGGCGAAAAGGGCTCTTCGCTTCTTCCCCACGATCCGCGATATCCATGTCATCCGATCCTATGCCGGTCTTCGTCCCTACACCCCTGACCACCTGCCGATCGTCTCCCTTGTTCCCACAGTCCCTGGCCTATACGTCGCGGCCGGGCACGAAGGTGATGGGATCGGGCTTGCCCCCATAACTGGCAAGCTGATATCAGAAATGATCGTAGGAAAGCCGACATCAATCGCTACTGAGCCACTACAACTCGAGCGATTCGACAAGTGAGCAGCAAAGACAAGGGAGTCATTTGTGAACTTAGGCTTGGGTTACATCTAGAGAGAATAGGAGGTAAGCGTGGAAGAAGAGCTGGTACGTCGCGGCAAGACAAACAGCGACAGTACCTGCCCTTCATATAGTAGGATTGACAGATCTAGGCAGTTTGGTTATCATTTGATCATCAATTAAATACCAATTCGCAGGAGGTGTTCTTCTTTCGTGACACCCAATGAGCGACGATTACCAAAGCATATTGGAAATGTGATTCACGCCATCGGTAGACGCAAACGGGCAACTGCACGTGTTTATCTAACTGAAGGGGATGGCAAGTTCTTGATCAACCGTAAACCTGCAGAAGAGTACTTTGCCTCGCTCCTCAATGCAGAAGAGCAGTTGAAAAAGACGCTCTACCAGCCGTTTCACGTAACGAGAACTACGGGAAGCTTCGACGTAAAAGCACGCGTCTCAGGCGGAGGTTATACTGGACAATTAGAGGCAATTCGTCTAGGCCTTGCCCGCGCCCTGACAGGAATAACAGACGAGTACAAGAAACCACTCAGAGAAGCTGGCTTACTTACTCGTGATGCACGCGAAGTAGAGCCAAAAAAATATGGGCGCCGGAAGGCACGTAAGCGCGAGCAGTACTCCAAGCGTTAATGGAGGGATCATGAAAAAAGGGATTCACCCCAAACTAAAACACACAGTCATAAAGTGTGGATGTGGTGCCGAGTTTGAAACATTGTCTACCGTAGACAAACTACATGTCGATATCTGCTCCAAGTGTCACCCATTCTTTACAGGCGAAGAACGATTTGTTGATACCGAGGGACGTGTAGAACGTTTTAAACGCAAGTATGGAGAGCAAGGAGAATAGAACATGCCCTCAGTTGGGGGACAAGCAGTTATTGAAGGTGTCATGATGCAGAACGGCGACCGAATCGCGGTCGCCGTTCGTCGTAGTTCAGACAATCAGATTACTGTGCGTGATATCCCTGCGCGTACACACTTTAGGCGCCTTGGAAAAATACCGTTCATTCGTGGATTGTTCCGCTTGTACGATATGTTGTCACTGGGTATACGAGCGCTCAATGTTTCCGTTAAGCTTGCCTTCCCCGAACAGGACCAACCAGGAAGGATCGAGACAAGCTTAACCTTTCTTGTTGCTATCATAATTGCCATCGGCGGATTTGTTATCCTTCCTCTCTACATTACCAACACCGTACAAGGGCTTCGAACGGGAAATCCTATACTATTCAACCTGGTGGAGGGAATAATCCGAATTCTGCTCTTTCTTGTTTACCTATTGCTCATTTCATTACTGAAAGACATCCGGCGCGTTTTCCAATACCATGGAGCTGAACATAAGTCCGTCTACACTTACGAAGCGAAAGAGGAACTAACTGTAGAAAATGCTCACAAGTATCAAACCCTTCATCCTCGATGTGGAACTGCCTTCTTAATGATTGTGTTTATAATCGCGATTTTGATCTTCTCCCTTGCCGGAAATCCCGACCTCTGGGTGAAAATTCTTTCCCGGCTACTTCTCCTCCCCGTAGTTGCAGGGATCTCATACGAAGCTCTACGGTTCAGCGGAAGACACTACAAAAGCTCAAAATGGGTACGACTCCTTGTTCAACCTGGATTATGGTTGCAGAAGATAACTACCGCTGAACCAACCGATGACATGCTAGAAGTAGCGATTGCCTCGCTGAAACAAGTAACGGAATAATCAAGGCAAACTACAGCAAGTTTAGAGGCCTAAAGAAGGAGCGGGAGCAAGAGATAATGGGTCAGACTTTCCTTGATGTAGGAAATGAAAAGCGCCAGCTGCTGCAATCATTGCCGCATTATCGGTGCACAATTCCACTGGAGGGAAGAAAACCTTAATCCCGCGTCTCGTTCCATAAGAAACCAACTCTTCTCGTAGGTGACAATTTGCCGCTACGCCACCAACAACGACAAGTTGCCTAAAATGGTAACGCCGCGTGGCCTCAATGGATTTCTTCCTCAAAACAGAAACAACGCTCGCCAGAAACGAAGCAGCAACATCCTCCGGTTTTTCCTCCGGGTATTTACGCAAATGGTAAAGAACCGCGGTTTTTAACCCAGCAAAACTGAAGTCAAATCCAGGCGCTGCCTCCATCGGCCTGGGAAAGGGGATTGCGGTGTGATCACCCTTATACGCAAGCCTATCAATCGCTGGTCCCGCCGGGTAGGCAATCCCCAGCATCTTTCCCATCTTGTCAAGAGCCTCGCCAGCTGCATCATCAACAGTAATTCCAACGACCTGATACTCGCCGTACTCCGGCACTGCCACTAAGCTGGTATGACCTCCAGAAACGACAAGCGCCATAAATGGCGGGTTGCTCGCCGGTTCACTCAACCTGTTCGCAAAGATGTGCCCCTCCAAGTGATTCACCCCAATGAACGGAACATCTAAACCGAAGGCAATCCCTTTACCATGTGACAAGCCGACAAGAAGCGGTCCAACCAATCCAGGACCATAAGTAGCCGCTATAAGCGACAGTTGACTGATCGAGATTCCAGCATGCGCAAGCGTCTCCCTAATCAAATAAGGAAGCTTTCGCAGATGGTTGCGTGATGCAATCTCAGGAACAACCCCCCCATAACGCGCATGCAATTCAGCTTGCGAATAAACGAGATTGGCAACAAGCTTGGTCTCCCCTTCTAGGATCGCGACAGCCGTTTCATCACAAGAAGTCTCAATCCCTAGGGTGTAAGAAGGGCAGCCCATCAACTATTCTCGCCCTTCAACAACCCAACATAGGGAAGGTTACGGTACATTCCAGCATAATCCATTCCGTAGCCAACTATAAACACATTCTGTTCAAGCACGAAGCCTGTATAGCTAATATCAACCGGATCCTCGCGACGAGAGACTTTGTCGATTAATGTACAGATACGCAACGATGCTGGCCTGCGTGCACCCAAATTACGTCGCAAGTAATTGATCGTGTAACCGCTATCGATGATATCTTCTACAACCAATACATCTCTCTCTTGGATTGCTTTATCCAGGTCACTGATCAGACGCACAGCGCCAGGAGCAGTTCCATTACGATACGAAGCTACCTGGATAAAATCACATTCGACAGCAATTGGAAGCTGTCGTAACAAATCAGCCATAAACATTATCGCTCCACGCAGCACACATACAAGAATAGGGGGCAGGCCACGGGGATCCCGCGCTAGACCCCCTTTACTGTAGTCGTGGGAAATTCTTTCTCCAAGCTCTTTAACCTTTGCCTGGATCGCCTGACTAGTGTACAGAACCTTAGCAACCTGTTCCTCAATCATATTGGTCAATAATCCAGGTCTCCTTTCAGGCGTCAATCACGGATACGGAAACGCTCTTCCAGTGCCTTCATTCTTACCTTTATTCCTCCATATTCAAGATCGGCATACGGCAACATAGCGGCCCCAGAGAATCCTTGCTCCCTGATGCTATGGGCTTTTTCCGCAACCTTATTTCGAATCCAATCCCAATACGGATGATCAAAAACGTCGGCTGGTTCGGTCAGTTTTCCATCGTGTACACAGAAAGCAAGTGACGAAACAATGGGAGGACCATCAAAGAAAGACACCCCAGATCCCATCTTCACTGGCATTAGTGGGCCAATGTGACTCCCACGCATAAACCCGGCCACAAAATGACCAATCTCGTACGGAGCAAGAATCTCTCCAGTGGCAGGAAAGTTCTTCTGAGTGCGAACAAGCATAATTGGGTCATCTTTCCCCACATACTTGCCAGCAATATTGCGCAACCTGGTAGTGCCACAAGAAACAGCCTCTTCTCCGGTAGCGCGGGATCGTATTGACTCCACAACAAAACGGCCATTATCACGCAGAAGCGCCGCAAGGTCATAAGCCTCTTCAGGTGTAGAGATCTCAATAATACGGTCTTTTTCTGTGCACGATACATCCATGACCGTAAAGCCAAAACCCTGACCAACCGTTGGGGAAAGGATTAATCCAGGGCTGTACATTGGATCAACAAAAGCCAGGTAAAGAGGAAGGTTATAAGCTCCTGGCTCAGTCTTGTCAGCCGTGAATAAAAGAAACGGCTCATTTTCCCTCTCCTCAAAGCAAAGCTCAGCGACAGCTGGACCCAAACCACGCACATTCCCAGAAAAAGCATCCTTGAGCAAATCCTGGCCAGCGCCATATAGCCCCTGACTCTTGGCCACCTCAGTCCCACTCTTGAATGCTTCCCACACCAATCGATGTACGTCTTCATCTCCTGTGCCTCTCTCATGGGTAACCAGGACAGCTATGTCATCTCCGGTATGGCCAGTAAAGTGGTCACAGATTAGATCTTTTCCTCTTTCACCAACGAACTCGTCAACCCGTGCGATCACATCAATACTTGGTACAAGGTGTCCACCAATGCTTCCGATATCAGCCTTAATTGCAGTTAGCGTAACCTTCATTTATGCCTCCTCCACACCATCTTGATCTTGCTCTACCGCCTGCAGTTTACTTACACAAACTAAGATCACTGCTCGATAACTATCAACCCCCCTTTGCTTATTGGACTAATCCCTCCAATACTTTCAGCAGACGCAAAGTGCAGTTCTCGCTCGATAGTTCAAGAGCGGTATCAAGCGCCCGTTGTTGAAGCCTACTATAATATTCATCATCCCGCAATAGCTCAATGACAATACGAGCAAACTCTTTTTCATCTTCAGGAGCTAACAAGCCATTTATTCCATCCTTGATAACATCGAGTACCCCCATATGCCCAATAGCTACCGCAGGCGTACCACCAGCCATAGCCTCGATTATCACCAGCCCCTGCGTCTCCGTCTTGGAGGCAAACAGAAACAACCTAGCGGCCTTGTATAGATCGATCAGGCATGCTTGATCAAGGAAACCGGCGAAAAAGACCGATCGATCTAACAATGAGTTCTTAACTAAAGACTTCAAGTGATCACGATCCGGACCATCACCAGTAAGCACAAAAACTGCTTCTGGGATTTGGCTATGGACTCGCTCAAAAACCCGCAACAGAAATGGTAGATTCTTCTCTTTAGCTAAACGTCCGGCATAAAGAAGAAGCGGCGCTTCGGGAGAAATATCGAGCCCTTGCCTAGGATTCCATGCCGGAGGCCGTTGGAAAAGAGAGAGATCCACTCCAAATGGGAGCACATGGATCGAGCGACGAACACCATAGCGAAGGAGCTCGTTCTTAACCGGAATTGACGGAACAGTCACCGCAGTGCAACGGTTGCAGAAAACCGCGGAGATCTCCTCAACAGTCCTCTTGGGAGGACGGAACAGCCGCGGCAGGTAGTGCCGATACTCAGTTAGATAGGTGTGGTAAGTATGAATATGAGGGATGCCGTATCGTACCCCTACTACCAAGGCAAGAATCCCCATAGAAAACGGGGTATGGCTATGGACAATGTCAAGATTCTTGAAACTCCGCGCTGCCTCTCGGCTATAGGGAAGCGCGACTCGGCTCCCTTTATTAAACACGAACCGCCGCGAGTAAAAGCGAAACACGCCCTCCTGCTCATCCTTGTACCCTTTGTAATAGGGAGCGTAAACATATGCCTCATGCCCTAACCGTTCGAGCTCCTTTTTCAACACGTGAATCGCTGTAGTTACCCCACTTATCTCGGGTAGATAACCATCAGTAAACAGACCGATACGCACTATTCGTTCCCCCTAGCATGAACAGCTCGGAAGACAGTATGACGCCTTACTGTCAACAAATCACATTCTAGCCTCGATCTCGAACACCAGCAACTGCATATCCACACAAACCGACAAACTCTCGTTTCGTTGACAGGTGTGGCAAAAACAAGTATGTTAGTCTTTACAAAGTTTCTCTCTAGAGAAAGGAGATAAGACCATGTCACAAAATACTTCAGGAATTCATTTGGCAAGACCAAGAAAAAGTGTCCAAGTTCACCTACCGGATGGCAGGGTTTTCCAAGGAGCGCCAAATACCTTGCTTGCCACGTTCTTTCAAAAAGCTTTTCCTGGCATGGCAAACCCTCCAGTCGCCGCAATCATCAATGGGAATCTGAGTGAGCTCACCCGGCCAGTGGTACATGATATAGAAGCAATCCCAGTTTTCCTCTCTGATTCAGATGGGATGAGGATTTACTGCCGCAGTCTTTCCTTCCTATTGATTGTAGCGGCATACAAGTTATTCCCACGAGCCCAACTGTTTATTGACTACTCAGTGCCACACGGCGGTTACTTTTGCCAGGTAGAAAGAGGGCGCCCACTTAGTAGCGCTCAACTCTCCAAGATCGAAAAGCTTATGCAGACAATGGTAAACGAGAATGAGCCAATCATTCGGGAGCGGCTTTCTGTTGACGAAGCGAAAGAGGTTTTTGCTTCACGCCAGGAGCTCCACAAGGTGCAGCTCCTGGAAGGGCTCAAGGAGAAGCACATACCCGTTTATTCCCTATACGGATTCCGCGACTACTTTTACGGATATATGCTCCCTTCAACCGGATACTTACAGACCTTTGCCTTGGAGCCTTTCTCAAAAGGATTTATCCTTCGTTTTCCTCGTCGTGAAAACCCGAGAAAACTTCTTCCCCCACAGCGGTTCACAGTTTTACGCAAGGTATTCGACGAATACGGAAAGTGGCTGAACCTGCTGGGAGTAGCTGACGTCAATTCACTGAACAAGGCCATTCATTCTGGAAGGATCGAGCAAGTGATCCTCATTTCTGAAGCACTTCACGAAAAGAGAATCGCTGAGATCGCTGGTGTCATTGCACGGCGACAAAAAGAACAACGTCACCTTGTATTTATCGCCGGCCCATCTTCTTCGGGCAAGACAACCTTCTCTAAACGTCTATCCATTCAGTTACTGGCTCAGGGATGCCGCCCTTACGCGCTACAAATGGACGATTACTTTCTATCACGGGATCAGATGATCAAAGGGAAAAACAAGGAATTCGACTTTGACTCGATCGACGCTGTCGACATTCCGTTCTTTAAACAGCAGCTCTATGCCTTACTCGCGGGAAACAAAGTTAACCTTCCTCGCTACGATTTCTACACTGGAACCCGAGAGCTGGGGTCAACAGTGACACTAGAACCTTCAAGTGTTCTACTGGTAGAAGGTATTCATTGTCTTAACCCCCGCCTGGCAGCAGATCTAACGGAAGGAGACGTACTCCGCATATTTGTCTCTGCCATCACTCAACTCAACCTAGATCGTCACAATCGTGTTTCCACTAGAGATACCCGCTTGATCCGTCGCATCGTTCGCGACGCAGCTTCTCGCGGGTATACCGCGGAAGAAACTATTGGTCTCTGGGAAAACGTGCGCCAAGGGGAAAAACAGAATATCTTCCCTTACCAAGAACAAGCTGATATAATGTTTAACTCTGCCCTAGCTTATGAATTGGCTGTGCTGAAACCCCTGGTTGAACCACTTCTTCTCCAAGTAGAAAACGTACGAGCACGCATAGAAACACAGCGGCTTCTTGCATTCCTGCGCTGGTTTAAGCCCTATACGGCCGGTATCATTCCCAGCAACTCCATTCTGCGCGAGTTTATCGGTGGTTCCAGTCTAGATAACCCTACCAGGACTAGTTAGGGATATTCCTCTCCCTACAATTTTGGCCTTTCAACACTCTTCTTTCTTCTAAACAAGACCTCGATAAGTTGCCGCTGAGCCCTACAGGTGCTACAATGTCTCAGGTTGCGGGCATAGCTCAGCGGTAGAGCATCGGCTTCCCAAGCCGGGGGTCGCGGGTTCGAATCCCGTTGCCCGCTTAAGAATATGTCTCACGCTGAGCCTTCCTCTACAACATTGTCATGAACAAAGGGGTGCTATGAACCAGATCCAGGAACCCCTAGGTGCCTTGACCCTGGACAAACTGGAGGCACAGGTCAAGCAGTGCAAGAAGTGTGGCCTACAAGCTACACGTGTAAGCGTTGTCTTCGGAGAAGGTAATGCTACAGCGAACGTGATGCTTGTAGGCGAGGGACCGGGTGAAGTAGAAGACAAGACCGGAAAGCCATTTGTTGGGCCAGCCGGACAGAAATTAGACGACGTTCTTGCCTCGGTAGGCATTACGCGCGATGAGATTTATGTCACCAATGTGGTTAAGTGCCGACCACCAGGAAACCGTGCCCCAAGCAAGGAGGAGACGGCAAAGTGCACGCCTTATCTAGAAGCACAGATTGCCCTGATCAACCCAGGGTTGATCATCACGCTGGGAAACATTCCCACCCAATGGTTCCTTCCCAATACGCCTGGGATAACAAAAGTACACGGGACCTGTCTTTCTTGGCGCGGTGGGATCAAGATCTTCCCCATGTTTCATCCGAGCTACCTCCTCCGCAACCCATCGCGTGCTAAAGGAAGCCCAAAGTATTTGACTTGGCTTGATATCCAAAAAGTAAAGGAATGGATAAATGAACATGCAGGAACAAGAAACGTCTGAAGAACGGCAGGCTCTTGTCCAAGAAGCCCTTGTTCAGGCTGACAAATTGCGTAAGAAAAAAGACTACAAACAAGCAATAAAGCTTCTCGTAGAAGCCCTCAAATACAATATAGACAAAGCAATGATCTACTATCGACTTGGCAATGTCTATATTGACGGAGCTGACCTGGGTCGAGCCGAATACGCGTATAAACGTGCCTTAGAGATGGATTCACACCATGTGAATGCGATGCATAATCTGGCAATCGTTTACAAACGCCAAAAGAAAACCTCTCTTTATGTAAAAACCTTCAAGAAATCGCAACATATGCAACTACGTTACCCACGCAACCCAAAACTCACTTCGAAACAGAAAACACGATTGCGTCGCTTAAGCTTTAAGACTATCCTGTACATGCTTCTTGGTCTTGGCGCTATCGTCATCATTCTTATTCTTCTCTTCCGCTAACAAATAACTCAACCAGGAATGAAACATCGTTTGACCCTATGTTCCCGATCGTGTATAGTTTTCTCGATTCCTATCTCAATAATCAGGAGAACACTATAAGTGGCAAGGAAAAGAATCTATGAGATTGCAAGAGAATTAGGTGTATCCAGTAAGGAACTAATCACGAAACTGGAGCAAATGGGGATGCCTGGTCTTAAGGCAACCAACACAGTCGATGAGGAAGAGTACTCTCTTATTCTTAACCTTTATCAAGAGGACGTGGCAGTTGCTAAACCAAAAGAAGGGCAACACAAGCCTAAGAAAGGTGTCCCTCGCGCGCCTATCGTCTCTGTTCTCGGCCATATAGACCATGGCAAAACAACCCTTCTCGATGCAATTCGCGAATCTCACCTCGCTGATAAGGAAGCCGGGGGAATTACTCAAACAGTTGGGGCGTACCAGGCTGATCTGCACGGCCAAAAGATTACCTTTATTGACACTCCCGGGCATAAAGCATTTACCGGAATGCGTGCTCGTGGTGCGATGGCTACCGACATTGCCATATTAGTGATCGCCGCTGATGACGGTATTATGGCACAAACAGTGGAGGCAATTGACCACATTCGAGCAGCTAACATCCCAATGATCGTAGCAATCAACAAGATGGACAAACCGAATGCCGACTTGAAGAAAGTGATGAATGACCTCGCCCAACGTGGCCTCACCCCAGAAGACTGGGGAGGAGACACTGTCACGGTACCCATTTCAGCTACCAAGAACGAAGGGATTACCGAGCTGCTGGAAATGATCCTGCTTGTTGCAGAAATGGAGGACCTGCGCGCTGATCCAGATGGTTTACTCGAAGCGAGTGTCATCGAAAGCCATCTGTCCGTGGGTCGTGGCCCAGTGGCAACCACAGTAATCAGCCAAGGAACCATACATCAAAGCGATTGCATCGTTGTAGGATCAACCCATGGACGCGTGAGGGCTCTAATCAACCAAAACGGGAAGCACATACGGGAAGCGACTCCAGGAACAGTAGTGGAAATCCTTGGCCTTCAAGAGGTACCACCAGTTGGAACACCGATCGAAATTGCCAAGAACATTACTCAAGCAAGGCAAATCGCTGCCAGCCGTCCCGCAAAACAGGTAACTAGACATCGAGCAAGAGAACAGATGAACGTGGAAGATCTGTTCCGCGAAGCAATGGAGGGAGAAAAGCTTAGACTCATTGTGAAAGCCTCGTCAACTGGAGCCCTAGAGGCAATCCATCACGAACTCAACTCCATCACAGTAGACAGCATAGAGCTAGAGTTTCTGCATACAGGAGTAGGAGCAATTTCTGAAAGCGATATCCTTCTAGCTTCTACAGTAGCCAAAAACTGTCTAGTTGTTGGCTTTGGGACAAAGCCAGGCTCTAAGGCAAGTAAACTGGCCAGCCGCGAAGGAGTACTTATCCTCTCCTATGACATTATCTATGAACTGGTCGAGCAGATTGAGCGTGCTCTCAAGCAAATGGTCCCTCCAAAATACGAGGAAGTGAAGCTGGGTGAAACAGAGGTACGCGAGCTGTTCAAGGTACCTGGCGGTATAGTAGCTGGTTGTGCCGTTACCGCAGGAAAGGTAACTAGCAATGGAAAGATTCATGTTGTCCGAGATAATGAACAGCTATTTACCGGGCAAATTGCATCACTCCGCCGATTCAAGAAAGATGCTCGTGAGGTACAAAGCGGACAAGAGTGCGGAATCTGCATAAAGGACTTCGACAACATTAAAGTAGGGGATAAGTTCATTATCTTTACCCTGAAAGAGGTCGAACCCTAGCTCTCAACAAAGGTTGCCCTTCTTACCCAGTACTCATGTCTTCCTTGTGTAGTTTTCGTCAAGCCGAAACGCTTCAAATGACTCCCACTATGGCAACTCTACCCGGGCATGGTTGTGCGCTATACTGGGGCCATGGTATGAACTACGTAATACGAAACTATTGGATTGGAATCATATGAGCAAGGGATATACACAGGCCAGATTATGCGAAGAGATCAAGCGAAACCTTTCTCAGATCATTGAGTTTGAGGCTCGCGATCCGCTAATTAAGACAGCTCTCCCCACCATAATGGCAGTAAAGCTATCTTCTGATGTACGTTATGCCAAGGTATATATTGCCCTGGATTGCCCAGAAACGGATAAAGAAGCAATAATGAAGGCTTTCCGGCACAACCAAGGGTTTTTCCGTAGCGCACTCGCCCATCGAATGTCCCTCCGCTATATCCCTGAACTCAGTTTCATCCTTGATGAAACCCTGGAATGGGCTATGCGTTTGGAACAGCTATTGCGGGTTGATGATAGTGAAACCGCTACAAATTAGCCAGATCCTCTTGTTTCCATTTCGACACCTAGCCCTACTCTGGCTGGCTGTGTGTTTCTCCGTCATTCTTTATCTCGGCAACAGCCCAGCAAGTATCTACGACATACAAGATCCATACTGGGTAATCCCAATAGCTACTCTCATCCTCTTGTCTCCTCTATGGCATGGTTTGTTCATTCTGTTAGTGAACGGCTATTACAGTAAATCCCCAATTAGCATCACTGAAGCGCTAAGTCAGGCTATTCCTCTTTATACTCGGCTCTTTGTTGGAGAAATCCTGGTCAACTTACTGGTAATCGGGGGAGCGTTGCTCTTCTTCGTTCCCGGAGTGTACTTCGGGTTGCGTTCAAGTTTCTATAAGCAGGCGATTTCAATAGGCGGGAGCAGTACCCTTGCCGGAATAAAGGACAGTTTCACGCGGACACCGGGATGGCGGATTCCCACTATGCTCCTACTGCTTCTTAGCCCTTTCTATGCACTTGCCTTTCTTTTCTCTTACGTTGTCTCAGCCATTGCATCTGGCATAGTTGGCGAGGCGCTTGTTGTCCTTGTATCAGCCCTCATGTTCGCATGGACCAATACCTTACTAACCGTTATCTACCTCAACCAGAAAACTTATTAGCTGTCAGGAATGGCAGTCGTCAGACCGTGTGTAGCGTCGGAACCTGTGTCCGACGTTAGAGGCAACGTCGCAGGCCCCAGTGCAATAGGATTGCACGGGGCAAGCAAGGTACTCGGGGGGTGTAGTACATCCTTAAACTAATTACTACACCCCCCAAGCTACACAAGCAAGACTCTGTCCTTCTGGCCTTTCGCCCCATTACGCATTGCCCATCACTGTTTTTCGACTATTGACTCCCGACTGGTTCTATCTCACTCATCACTGCTTACTCCTCAAACACCGGGGAACCAATAATGGGAAATGTCTCAGCACCATGAGGCATCACAAGAACACGATAATCCTTGCCAAACCGTTTGCGGGCTGCGTTAAGTACCTCTGCGGGACTGCTCACGGGTTCCAGGAAGAACCGCTCAACACATGAACGACTGCCTTCAGAAAGAAGATAGATCTCTGCTCGCTGTAAATCCTTAGCAAGATAGAGCGCCTTATGGCCGCCTAGCTTAAACCCTTCCCTGGCAAAGATATCAAAAACATCCCTGGGGTGCTTAGATCGCATTGCCCAATCAGCAAAGACATCATTGCCTGCGCCATCGGGGCATGCGGCAACAAGAAGAATGATACCTCCACGCTTGACAGCCTTTCCCGCATTGTAAAGAGCCTTGTACGACTGGTATAGATCGATATCCTTAGGGTGTCCACCAGCAGAGACAACCACCAAATCTGCACGCTCAGGTACGGTCACCCGAAACAGCGAGTCCCAGAATGCCCGACCAACAGCGTGTGCTTCTTCTAAGTCACCGATAACCACCCGCCCTACTTGACCCTGTCCATCAAGTACACAGTCCACGATAAAGTCAACACCAACCATCTGCGCCGCTTCGCTCATCTCTTCGCTGATCGGATTTCCTTGATAAACACAGGCCTCACAGCCAGGATCCGTAAGCTGCGCATGGTTCTTCTCAATCGTCTCCCGCCCAGCCACACCGGGAAGTATGTTCTTCCGTCCACCAGAGTAACCAGCGTAGTAGTGCATCCCGATATGGCCGATAGTCACCACTCGGTCAGCCTCAGCAACATGCTGGTTAACGAGAATCGGTGTTCCCCGTCTGCTTGTCCCTACCTGCAGCAAATCGTTATCACAATCATGAACCTCAATCCTGAACCTGTCCAATAGATTGCCAAACATCGCTTGCAGCTCTTCCTTTGTGGGAGGTCTATGTGTCCCCGTGGCTACGATCAAGACAACGTCGTCTGACCGTACATTAGTGTGTATGCACTCCCAGAGCAGCGAAAAGATCTCTTGAGTCGGGGTCGATCTCGTATGATCCGTAACCACAAAGACAACTCTTTCTCCTGGTTTGATGAGTTTTGCTGGGTTCTCAATCCCGATAGGGTTCTTCCACGCGTGTTCGAATGCCCGTTCAATCGTTTGACCTGGTGCATGCTTTCCAGTCAGAATACCAACCAAATTATTCTTAGGGACATCTATTTCCACCAGGCTCTTCCCATACGGTAACTTGATATGTGGCATTGTCTATCTCCTTCACATGCAACCATTTTAACGCTCCGTAACAAAGACTCAAACCTTGCAATAGGAATCAATAGTGGCTAGCATCTCCAACGAAAAAGAGGAGGGAGTATGCAAAGGCAGTTTCTCACATCGGAATCCGTAACCGAGGGGCATCCGGATAAGATTGCCGATCGGATTTCAGATGCTGTGTTGGATACTATACTAGACAAAGACCGCCACGCCCATGTTGCCTGCGAGACCTTTCTCACTACCGGGCTTGCGCTTGTTGGTGGGGAAATCTCCACAGGGGCATATGTCGATATCGATCGGATCGCGCGTCGCGTAATCAAAGACGTTGGTTACGACAAGGCTGAGTATGGGTTTAACTACTTTGACTGTGCGGTGATATCAACGATCAAAGAACAGTCAGCGGATATCGCTGCCGCAGTAGGAACAACCAAAGATCTGACAGATATCACAGTCAAAGACCCGTATGACGTCATTGGTGCCGGCGACCAAGGGATTATTTACGGTTATGCATGCACCTCCACAAAGGAATTAATGCCACTTCCAATAATCCTTGCACACCGACTGACAAAGCAACTATCCCAACTGCGCAAGGACGGAACGCTTCCTTACTTGCGACCAGATGGAAAGTCACAAGTGACGGTCGAGTACGAAAATGATAAACCCATCCGCGTCGCCACAGTCCTCATTGCCGCTCAACACGACCCTGGAGTTGAGCAAAAAATCCTAGGGCAGGACATAATACAGCAACTGATTCGCCCAGCCATCGATAACTGGATCGATGACAAGACGAGATTACTTGTCAACTCCTCAGGGCGTTTTGTCATCGGAGGACCGGCATCGGATACCGGCGTAACCGGTCGTAAGATCGTCGTCGATACCTATGGAGGATACGGATCCCATGGGGGTGGAGCATTTTCAGGGAAGGACCCAACCAAGGTTGATCGCTCAGCTTCCTACATGGCCCGCTATATCGCCAAGAACATTGTCGCTGCCAAGCTAGCAACAAGAGTGGAATTCCAGATTGCCTACGCAATCGGCCGTGCTGCCCCCCTTGCAGTAAACTTGAATACATATGAGACAGGCATTGTTTCAAACGAACAACTAACTAAAGCTGTCCTTAAAGTATTTGACCTACGCCCTGGTGCCATAATCGATCACCTGAGGCTACAACGGCCGATATACGAGCCTTTCTCTTGTTATGGACACTTCGGACGAATTGACCTCAATCCTACCTGGGAGCAAACCGATCGCACTGAGAAGCTAAGGCGGGCAATTCCTCGCCTTGGAAAGATCGCATAATAGGATGAAACAGGGTTCGTTGAGTTCGTTGGGTTCATTGAGTTCGTTGAGTTCGTAGAGTCCATAGGGTTCGTTGCCCCATGGAAGTACAACTACTGAAATCACTTCACGGGGCAGGGGTTCGTAGGGTTGAAAAGATAGTTGAGAGTCTAGAGTCGGGAGTCAATAGTCGAAAAACAGTGATGGGCAATGCGTAATGGGGCGAAAGGCCAGAAGGACAGAGTCTTAGGACAGAGTCTTGCTTGTGTAGCTTGGGGGGTGTAGTAATTAGTTTAAGGATGTACTACACTCCCCGAGTACTTTACCTGCCGAGGGGTTGTGCGCAAAGACGATTACTTCAACGCCATCTATCAACGCCATCGAGACAATGGTAAGTGTTACAAGGAGGCGATCGTAGCAGTGATGAATCGCTTC
>JAUWPW010000013.1 GCA_030611415.1 Candidatus Bipolaricaulota bacterium | reverse complement strand
CCAGGACACAATCTATGTCCCGTACGAGACGATGGATCTCCTCTGGGGACCGGCGAAGGATGTCCTGATTACGGTGGTACGGGTCAATCCGGGTGAGGATGTCGATAAAGTCGCCGATCGCGCCGAAGAGACCCTGAACGCTCGCGGCTCCGAGATCTCGGCCGTGACCTACACCGATATCAGCGAAGTGATCGGTACGATGACCTCGACGATCAGCGCGTTTCTCGCCGGAATCGCCGGGATCTCCCTTCTAGTTGGTGGCGTCGGGGTGATGAATACGATGTTCACCTCGGTCCTCGAGCGAACGAAGGAGATCGGCGTGATGAAGGCCGTCGGCGCGAAGAACGGTCACGTACTGACCATCTTCTTAATCGAATCCGGCCTGATGGGGCTGGTGGGAGGCATTGTCGGAACGCTGTTGGGGTTAGGGCTTAGCGCAGCCGCTTCGTTGTTTATCGGCCGGTTCTTCGGGGTTGAGATGGCCGTGGTTGCCAGCCCGACATTGATCTTGAGTACGTTGGTTTGCTCGTTTGTCATTGGCGCGGTTGCTGGCTTGTGGCCTGCATGGCGCGCGGCGAAACTCCCAGTTGTCGACGCGCTACGCTATGAGTAGAGCTAAGAGTTGCAGGATTCAGTGAGGCTTGCTCCCAAGATTCCTCCAAGGCTTCCCAGGAGAAGACCGAGGGGAACGCAGAGCAAGCTTGTCATCAGTACTGTACCTGTATCAATAAGCCCGGAGGCTGTGCTTGAGAACTGTTGTGGATTTGCAGCAGCAAATGAGTGTAGAACGTAGATAACGGCAATCAACAAGGCAGTTGCGATAAGGCCACAAATGGCTCCTATTGCAGCTATCGGGAACCGGATTGTTTGCTCTGGGGTGCCAGATAAACGCAGTAATCTTATTCTATTAGTACATGAGCGTAGAAGCTCAGCGAATCCCATTCGAGCTAGCACTAAGCCTGCAAGTACAGTTATTCCCAGCCCAACCAACAAACCAATTCTTAGCGCTGTAGAAAACGAAAGGGTAGTCTTGTTTGCGGAGGCGCGAGACTCCACTCGCGCAACACCTTCTAATTGGCCTAACGCACTGTGCAGGGCGGGAACCATATCTATGCTTACCGCACGGACGAGCAATACGTTTGCTCCTAGTCCCTTGTCCAATTCTTGGTGGAACAAGTAGTTGATCTGTCTGACTTCTTGCATGTCTCGGATGTTCAGATAGAGGTCTTGAACTTGCTGTACCGAAAGCTGCCCAGAGAGGTAGAGAGTGATCTCTCCAGGCATCAATAATTGGTCGTCCTTCTCTGTTGCTCCAAGCAGAAAGAAACAAGAGAATAAGGCAAGAAAAGAGAAGATGAGAAGGAGAAAATACAGAAGTAACACGCCAGTTCTCGCTCTAATTGAACCGATAAACTCACATAGCAGAAACAAGAAAACGCTCATTCTTCTTTTATCCTTCCATCAGTGATCAAGATAGTTCGATGTGAAGCTCTTATAGGCGGTAGTGAACCCCTCGCTGTTACAAGAATCGTCAGGCCTCGGGCATTAAGTCGTTCCAGTAAAGCGATTGCCTCGCTTTTGTCTTCTGGAGAAAGGCCACCAAGCGGTTCGTCGCAAAGCAGAAGAGAGGGTTCATTACAGATCGAGGTAGCGATGGCCAGTTTAAGTTGATCGATGGCCTTAAGTTCTGTTGTCGGAGTAGACAGCTTGTCGATCAATCCCACAGTCTCCAGAGCGGCAAGCGCTTGTTCTTCGGACTGTTCTCGGGAATTCCCTAGGGCTCTTAACTTAAAGATTATATTGTCAGCAACGGATTTCGGTAGTAGTGTAAAATGTTGTGGGAGAAAACCAATCTTTCTCCGTAGAGCAAAGGTCTTTTCTTTATTGAGCCGCGCGATATTCCGACCACAAACTAGTATTTGCCCTTGTTGTGAAGGGATCTGTGCGGCTAGTAGTCCCAACAAAAGGGATTTTCCTGTGTGTGATGCGCCAATCAAGAACGCCAACTCGCCCCGGTTGATGTGCAAGTGGACGTTTTCCAGCACTGTGAATCCGTCATCTGTTGAAAAGTGAAGTTCGGAAACCTGGATCATTACGGGCATTTTGCGATCACGAATCTCTGTTTGCCAGCAATATCATTGGCAATATTGGCTTCGATCAGCCCAACCCTTTCCACTAGTTGCAAGACCTGATTGGCTTGGCTGTCTCCGATTTCCAGCAGGAGTACGGCACTGTTGTTCATGTGGGCGCGTACATCTTCCAATAGGAGTTCCATTTTTCCTGTTCCGTTTTTGCCTCCGTTTAAGGCAACGCGTGGTTCGTGTTCACGAACCTCTGTCGGCAATTTCTCAAGCTGTGCCTCATCTATATATGGGGGATTAGAGACAATTAAGTCAAATCGCCCGCGGACTTCTCCTAGCCAATCACTTTCCTGGAAGACAATTTTGTCGATAACGCCGTTTAGTTCAGCATTTTCACGTGCGAGATTCAAGGCCTTTGCCGAGATGTCGACGGCTGTTACGCTAGCACGACGAAGGAACTTCGCTAGGCAAACCGCGATCACTCCTGTCCCAGTCCCCAGGTCGAGGCATCTAATATCACGATTTCTGGGGGCAAGGCTTAGCGCTTTCTCTACCAATTCCTCGGTTTCCGGTCGTGGAATAAGGGCTTCTTCGCGAACGCGGAAACGTAGGCCGAAGAAGGAAACCTCGCCGGTCAGGTGTTGTAGAGGCACTCCGTCTCGGCGCTTCTTTACCACCTCTTTGAAACGCTCTCGTTCCGCAAGTGTCAATGGTTTGTCCGGCGTTAGGTAGAGGTGGAGACGGTCTACATTAAGTGAGTGAGCAAGGAGAATCTCTGCTTCCAGCCGTGGTTGTGTGATACCAGTTCTCTTGAAATAACCACGTGTCCACTTAACAATCTCACGGACAGTCCAGGTGGCGCTCAGTGTCCCCCCCCTCTTTATTGTTGCTCGGGTAAGTGCTTATTTTGCCCCGGAGCAAGTGCTTATTATGCCCTATAGAATAGCAGAATCTTGTTTTGATGTCAAGCACAGTATATAATCGAGTGTTGCAGAAAACGAATGGCAAAATAAGCGAGGCATTTCTCTTTCACTAGTTGGAGGTGGAATTATGCTCAAGTATTTATTCATTGTCTTTCTAGTTATGCTTGGTGCGGCAGTTGCTGTAAGCCACAGTCTTTCTCTTGGGTTGACCGGGATACCTGCGTGGGTGGCTTTCCTGGCCGGAGGAGCAGGAGGAGGTTTGTGTGTAGCTTGGTTGCTTGCCAGTGTATGGCGCAGACCGGCGGCAGTAAACGAAGAGAAGACAATAGTGCGCCTTATCAATAGCTTGTTTGTTGGCTTAAGCTTTGCGGTTATCGGGATTATTCTTCTGTTTTCGGTTGGATTTATTTTTCCTGCAGGAATTGGGGTAAAGATAGCTCAGGGAAGTATCCTTATTGTAACTCTTCTCCTTGGCTTATGCGTTGGATATAGACTGGAGACGTCCATTTTGTCAGCTTTTCTTGGCCGACGTACTAAGCTGGTTGACAAACTGCACATGGATGATAACTCCTCGAGTAAGGTTCTCGACACAAGCGTGATCATTGATGGGAGGATTGGTCCCCTTGCAGAGACCGGATTTCTGGAAGGGGAAATCTGCGTACCGGAGTTTGTTCTCAGTGAACTACAGAATATTGCCGATTCTTCAGACAGCTTACGCCGTCGTAAGGGTCGAAGAGGGCTGGAGATTCTTAATAACTTGATGCAGAATGAACAGGTGAACGTTCGCGTCTCCTCGCAGGATTATCCCTTTGTTAAGCAAGTGGATCAAAAGCTAATTCATATGATTCGAGAACAGGGAGGCTCGTTACTTACTACTGACTACAACCTAAATCGAGTGGCGCGTGTCGAGGGAATAAGGGTGTTGAATGTCAATGAGCTTGCCAGTGCTGTGAAGCCTCAGTTCATCCCTGGAGAGGAAATTGTCATGGAAGTGATTGATCGTGGAGAGGAAATAGGTCAGGGAATTGGTTACTTGGACGATGGAACAATGGTGGTGGTTGAAAATGGCCGACGGCACATTGGTCGTAAGATTAGAACAACGGTCAAGAGCACTCTGCAGACCGAAGCGGGGCGGATGCTGTTCGTTGAACCTGCGGGAGAAGCTCCCCGATGGGAGAAGTAAGGAGGAGAGAGGCTTGAAAAAGATGGTTCTTGTTGGAATTGCTGTATTCCTAGTGCTTTTGGGGATTAGTGGTTGTTCTCTTCTTCAAAAGAACGAACCAGAGCTCATAAACTGGGAGCCAGACCTTTCACCTGACGGTGAAACTATTGCCTTCGCATCTCTTGGTGAGAAGGGATTTCAGATCTACACGCGACAGCTTTACAGTGGCGAAGAAACGCAGTTAACCAGTAATGAGGATAATAATTGGGCGCCGAGTTGGTCTCCGCAAGGGGATCAGATTGTATTCTGTTCTGACCGCGACAAAAACGTTGATCTGTACATCGTCAATGTTGACACGTTACAAACGGTTCGGCTTACTATGCACGAGAAAGATGATGTAAACCCGTTGTGGGCAACTGAGAGCACAATCCTGTTCAATTCTAATCGTTCCGATGTTTGGGAGATTTACACGATTGACCCCTACGGACATAGCCTGGTCAAGGTGACGGAAACCAGCACGGAAGATTGATCTTTCCTCAATTACGATGACTACACAGATCAGTGGTATCCTCCTTGCTGCCGGCAAAGGCGCAAGGGTTGGCATTGAAGAGAACAAGGTCTATGTTGAAATTGCTCACCGTTCCCTACTCCTCCATGCATTGAACCCGTTTGTCAGATCCCCGCTAATTGATGAGATCATCATTGTTGTAGTACGTGAAGAGAAGGAGCGCGTAGCATCACTTGTACAAGGAATAAAAAAGGAGATTCGGTTTGTTTATGGTGGAGAGCGACGGCAGGATTCCTCTCTTGCTGGAATTGAAGAGGCAACCGGTGACATCGTCTTGATTCATGATGTTGCTCGTCCATTCCCTAGTCAGGCGTTGATTGCGCGTGTAGTAACAGGAGCAAGGCAATATGGTGCATGTGTACCTGTGATTCCCGTAGCGGACACACTTCGTTACAAGGATGAAACAGGTGGCCTTTTGAGGGAACAGGTCAAGAGGCAAGGGCTTTTGCGGATGCAGACCCCGCAAGGATTCAAGCGAGAACTGATCCGCCAGTGTCTGAGAATGAGCAATGAATCGCTTAGTGATGATGCGCAGGCCGCTCTTACAGCAGGAGCTAGTGTGTGGACCGTTCCTGGAGAGGAGATCAATCTCAAGATAACCACCAAAGGGGATATCGAACTGGCTGAAGCAATTGCCAGTCTTGTTCCAAGAGCCAGTGCCATCACGTGGAACCGGGCAAACGGTAGCAGTAGCCAATAATGCCACCCTATGACCGGGTTTTCTTTCTCCGTAGTGCCAGGTCGATGTGGAGATCTGAAGCAGCCTCTTTGACTAGTCGTCTCATCTCCTTGGCTAGTTTCTTGCGTTCTTTCGTGTCTTTAGATAACCCACCCAGTGTTCTTTCCATTTTGGCAACTGTCCGCTCGACTGTACGGGAAGGGAGCAGCGCGCAGGCCGTGCAATAGAGAGTTACCGAGCGACCGGCGTTATAGTTTGCGATAAGGTATTCTGCCAATAGGCGACGTTTGCGCCGTTCCTCCAAGAAAGAGCCTAGCCCATCTCTCTTGATCTCGTCGAGGTTCGGAAGGGCTTGCTTGTGGGTTACGAAGGTGTCTTCCTTTCTATCGACCCTGAGTGTGCGCAAGAGCTTTCCGCACGGGTACTCGGGACATTCGGCACAGGTCAGGAACTTGTGCTTAGTGACACAACAACGGTAGACACTACAGTAGGAACGCGTCGCTCCTAATTGACAACCTTGGCACCGGCTCGGCGCGTTTGACTGATAGCGTGGACACAAGCCACAGTACAGGCCGCAAGAACCGATCAGAGACCGCTCATCGAGGGATTCCATCACTCTCCTTTTGTGAAAACACGCACAAAGCTAGCTCTCTATTCATGAACAACTTTACAGGTTCTTCCCGATCTTCTCTAGTGGTTCCCTTCTTGATGGGTCAATGCACTGCTGGCGAATTGCTATCAAAATGGTTAACTGTATAATTGCTATTAGAATCTGTGCAAAACTAAGGAGGAAGCAGTGAAAAAGCGACTTTCCTGGAGTGACCGTGTTAGCGTTCTGGAGAAAGCCCTTTCCGGAGATGGAGCTTTTCTTGTGGTTCTGGATAAGGATGGCAAGGCAAACGCGATGACAATTGGCTGGAGCGAGATGGGGATCGTCTGGAGCCGGCCAGTCTTCACAGTGCTTGTCAGGCAGTCGCGCTATACTTACAGCTGTTTGCAATCTTCGGAGAGTTTTACGGTGAACGTTCCTGGGCCAAACACGCTCGAAGAAGAGCTTCTCTTCTGCGGAACCAAATCAGGGAGTGATGTTGATAAGGTGGCTGCGTGTGGCCTGACGTTAGCTGCCTCCAAACAGGTGAATACCCCAATCATCGAGGAGTGTGCCCTTCACTACGAGTGCCGCATCCTGCTGCGTAAGCAACTGGAAGAAGTCGACTTCTCCTCCTCAATGATCCTGCAGGAGTACTACAAAGAGAACGATCACCATATGCTTGTCATTGGAGAGATACTTCTTAGCTATGCCGAGGATACCATCTAATTTCCTACGAGAAGGACGACAAAACGAGGCCTCGAGCTAGTTGCTTGGTCTGGTGCTTGATGGGGCTGCTATTACACGGAGTGTCTTTGGCACAACAGCGATTTCAAATGGGCTTTTCGGCAGGCGGTACATTTCGCCATCGATATGGGCGATCAGTTTCGCTGGCGAGGAGACTGTAACCTTGTGGTCTTGGTGGTAATGTACCTCTGCGAGACTCAGGTGTGTACCCTTTCGTGCCCGTGGTAGATTGATCAACCGTTTGATCGTCGAAGGGAAATCTTCAATCGCAGCAGTGTCGAGCAGGCCATCGTCGATCTCAGCCCTGGGGGCGAGCTTAAACCCGCCGCCGGCATACTTCCCGTTCATGATTCCAATGGAGATGAACTCTCTTTCCTCGGTCCAGTCCTTGCCGATTAACTTTACCGGGAATGCCTTAAATCGAATGACCTCTTTCACCGCGGCGTAGAGGTAGGCAGCTGTTCCCCGCAAGTGATCCATACTTAGGACATCACGGGCCGCTTGGGCGTCGATTCCGATTCCTACGCCGTTGACAAAGTACCGATCGCCCACGATGTATCCCAAGTCGATCGTCCGCTCCTCTCCGGAGACGAGGAGCTCAATCGCTTCCATTGGGTCAGTTGGGATTCCCGTCATGCGTGCGAAATCGTTACCGCTCCCCGCTGGGATTACTCCTATTGGGTAGGGTGTCTCCGACTTCACAATACCGTTTACAACTTCGTTGATTGTCCCATCCCCACCCATTGCAATGATGTGAGTAAATCCGGCCTCGATCACCATCTGCGCAACATCGGCCGCTTCCATGGGTTCGTTGGTAAAATGCGTGTCATAGTTGAGCTTACGGCGATCCAATTCGGCTTTCACCCGAGGGAAGATATCCTTGCAATGACCCCGTCCAGCGATCAAGTTCACTATGAGAAAGTACTTTCTGTTATCCATAGAATCGATCCTACTCCTAGTTTCGATCTCTTGTCAAGCTAATGGCGGTGGTGCAATGTGTCCGGCATTCATCAGGATCTTTGTCTCTTGTTGTGCGTGATGGATCTTCTCTTCTGCTTCGCGACGCAGCTGATCCGGGGTAAGTGATCTTCGCGCAATTCCCTGTTCGATTGCCTTTAGTCCTACGGCGACCGCCTCGTTGACAAATACATCTGTCTCCATCATTGTGGGGACGATATATTCATCGTGGATACCTTTTGCCTGGGCTGTTTCCGCAATGGCATGCGAAGCAGCAATTGCCATCTCGTCGGTGATCGTTCGCGCCTGTACATCAAGTGTCCCACGGAAGATCCCGGGAAAACCGATTGAGTTATTCACCTGATTGGAGAAGTCAGAACGACCGGTTGCTACAATTCTTACTCCTGCTTCTTTTGCCTCCCATGGCCAGATCTCAGGCACCGGGTTAGCCATGACAAATGCAATCGCGTCTTTGTTCATTGCGCGCAGCCATTCTTTCTTGATTGTACCTGGCCCGGGCTTGGAGGCGGCGATTAGCACATCAGCACCATCGATTGCCCTTGCCATGTCTCCGGTGCGGCCTTCGGCATTCGTTTCCAAAGCGTATTTCCACTTGTATGGATTTTGTCCTCTGTTTCTCTCCAGGTCCTCACGGTCGGAATGGAGGATTCCCTTACTATCGACAAGGATCAGGTTTCCCGCCGGTACTCCGGCGCTCAGGAGAATGCGAACAAAGGCGATGTTCGCGGATCCTGTTCCAATAACGGTGTAAGTAGCCTTATTCATATCCTTGCCTACGACTTTCAGCGCGTTGATAACGCCTGCGAGGGTGATCGATGCGGTGCCCTGTTGATCGTCATGCCAGACCGGAATATCAAGCTCTTCGCGCAATCGATCGAGGATATAGAAGCACTTTGGGTTCGCGAAATCCTCCAGATTGATCCCCCCGAATCCTGGGGCTATCCACTTCACAGCCTGCACAATTTCATCGGGATCTTGGGTGTCAAGCATGATGGGAAACGCCCCAACACCACCAAGGTATTTAAACAAAAGGGCTTTTCCTTCCATCACGGGAAGACCTGCCTGTGGTCCAATATTCCCGAGACCAAGGACGCGTGACCCGTCAGAGACAACGGCGATGGTGTTTGCTTTGTTTGTGTAGTCGAACACTTTGTTCTTGTCTTGTTCAATCTCTTGACAAGGGGCGGCAACACCTGGTGTGTACCAGATTCCAAAGTCGTTTAATTCGGTTACCGCGCACTTGAGTGTTGTCTCCACCTTTCCGTGGTAAAAGGCGTGCCAGGCCGGCGCTTTCTTCCCCGGGATCTGCGCCTTTTTCTTCATCTCTTCTATGCTCAGGCGCTCTTCTACCATTGCTATGCCCCCTTGTTAATTCGCGCATGTATCCATTCCATGTTCTTCTTGACCGTCCTGTCCAGTTTATGGTACAGGCTTTCTCCATGGCTATCCATGGTGATTGTCAACGGTCCAAAATGCTCTACGTCGAGAATCCAAACGGCTTCAGGAATGCCTAGCTCATCAAGACAGTGAACATCCACCACTCGGGCAACTGCGCGTGCGGCGAGGGCACCGGCTCCACCGGTATAGTGGGCGTATACCGCCCCCGCTTCTTGTAAAGCGGCAAGCGTCTTGTCCCCCATCCCCCCTTTACCGATGATGATCGTGGTGCCGAAAAGAGAGACAAACTGGCTTTCGAACGGTTCCATGCGCATACTGGTTGTTGGTCCAGCCGCGATTATCTGCCACCCTGATTCCTTTTTTCTTACCAGCGGTCCGCAGTGGTATAGCGGCATTTGCCTTATATTGAATGGGATTTCTTTTCCCTTATGAAGTTCGATTAACAGGTGATGTGCCGCGTCGCGGGCGGTAAAAATCGTGCCGCTGATGTACAAGATATCTCCCGCCTGGAACTTACGCACAAGATTGTGGGTGGTGGGAAGGGTGATGTTGCGTTCCATTAACCTACCTTGATCGAGCCATCTTTATTGATCTGTATTTGTGCTCGTCGATTGGCCCAACACTGGAGGACGATTCCTAGCGGAAGAGATGCTGGATGACGAAAGGCGTACTCGATGTGGACCGCGAGAGACGTAGTATTTCCACCTAGTCCCATCGGTCCAACGCCGCTCTTATTGATGAGTTTGAGTAGCTCTTCTTCTAGTTTGGCGACTGTTGGTTCGGGATGACAAATCTTGATCTTACGGAGTATTGCGCGCTTCGCCAATTTCATAGCAACATCTGCGCCTCCACCTATTCCCACTCCAACAATCGTTGGTGGGCAGGGCGCCCCTTTACATGCGATAACGTGATCGACTATTGCTTGCTTGATTCCGGAGATTCCTGCGCTGGGAGTGAGCATCTTAAGCGCACAGCAGTTCTCACTACCTCCTCCCTTGGGGAGTAGTGTAATAATGATTTTGTCGCTCTCTGTTAGCTCACAGTCAATTACTGGCATACCTTGACCTAGATTGTCCCCGGAATTCTTATTTGTAAATGGATGAACCGTGTTTGGTCGCAATGGGACCGTTGCGGTCGCCTCGGCGACTGCTTGTGTAATCACGGGTTTCAGTAGTCCAAGATATGGGCTTCTTACCCCTGCTTGGACGAAGAAAGTCTGGATCCCTGTGTCCTGGCACAAAGGGATTGAGTCAGTCTGGGCGATCTTAATGTTTTCCAGGATCGTAGCAAGTTGCCCCCTTGCTAACTTTGAATCCTCTTTTTGTATTGCTTCTTTTAAGGCGGTTACAACATCTCTTGGAAGGATAGTTGCCGCCTTTCTTATAGCTGATAACAATCCCTTTCTAAGTCTCATTCTATCAGTCTGCCTTAACATGGGTTTTCAATCATCCGTTTTTCAGGGGTTGATAGCAAGCTGGGGTATGTGAGAAGTAGGTTTTACGGCTTGATTTTATTCTTGGACTCTGGTAGTTTACGCTTATGTAAGGGGGAGATCGTGAAAGCAGTTTTTATTGTCGCGGATGGTTTAGCCGGGCGACCGACCGATGTAGCCGGCAAGACTTGCCTGGAGGCAGCGCGGACTCCGAACCTTGACGAGCTAGCACGTCGTGGCGCGATTGGGCTTGTGGATCCGATTGCCCCTGGGATCAGACCGGGAAGTGATACAGCACACTTGTCGCTTTTGGGATACGATCCATACCAAGTCTATGCTGGTCGCGGGGTATTCGAGTGCCTGGGAATTGGAATGAGTGTACAGCCTGGCGATGTCTGTTTTCGTGCGAACTTTGCCACCGTGACTCCCGACGAGGATGGATTCATTGTCAAGGACCGACGCGCGGGACGAATCTCATTCGGGCAACACGAGCTAGCAGAAGCACTTAATGCGATCTCCTTGAAGAAGAGCGTGGGTGTTGAGTTTGACTTCCGCGCGAGCACGCAGCACCGTGGAGCGCTTCTTCTGCGCGGGGAGCAGTTGTCGCGTTTCGTCACGGATAACGATCCGCACAGGAGCGGCAAGAAGGCAGTCGCGTTTCGGCCGATTGTAGGGCATGACGATGAAGCCGCCTGCCGCACGGCTACTGCTCTGAACGAACTGGTGACCTATAGTTACGAGGTTCTTCACGATCATCCTGTGAATCAACAGCGTGACCGCGCCGGGGAACACCCGGCAAACTACATCCTCGCACGTGGGGCCTCGATTCTCCCTTGCCTGGATCCGATCGAGACGATCTACGGAGTGCGCGGGGCCGTTATTTCCGGTGGTGCTCTTTATCGTGGGATTGCGTTGGCCTGCGGCATGGAACCAATTGACGCCCCTGGCGCGACCGGTGGGCTCGATACAGACCTCCGTTCGAAGGCCAAGACGGCCCTTGAGGCTTTAAAGACCTTCGACTATGTCTTCATCCATGTGAAAGGAACAGACAATGCTGGCCATGACAAGGACGCAGCAGGCAAGACCTCGTTTATCCAGCGGATCGATGCCGAGCTGATCGGTCCCTTAATGGACGGGATTGACTGGAACGCCGCCCACCTCGCGTTCACCGGCGACCATACAACCCCGATCGATTACGGAGATCACACGGCAGAGCCGGTCCCGGTCTTATTCGTGGGGCCGAACGTGCGTCAGGACTTGACCGTCGCATTTGGCGAGCGGGACGCAGGACGCGGCGGCCTGTGCCGGTTCAGCGGCCAGATTCTTCCGATGCTTTTTAACTACAACAACTGGGCACCCAAGTTCGGGTCTTAATGCGATTTACCCTTCTCTGTCTTCGTTCAACAAGGTGTTGTACCGCCTGTTGCCTCATTCAAGAATGTACTCGATGAGCTTGATCTTTCAGGGTTGCTCTGTGTATACTACGCGCCAATAAGCAGTTCTGTCTTAGAAAATAATATTGATTAGAATCCGGTCGGAGAAACCCGCGAAGGAATCGGGAGTCCAACCAGGCAAGACAGAAGAGGAGGTAACGTGAGACAGAGCGTGTTAGGGTTTAGAGAGAAACGATCCGCTGAGCCCGGACTCCTGCAACGTTTGCGAGAGATTCAGGATCATTCGGAGGACCAGTCCCTTTCAGAAGAAGTGTTGGAAGCAGTTGCAGAGGATTTTGGGGTGAGTATGGGTTTTGTACATGGAGTAGTAACGTTCTATTCTATGCTCAGTGAGAGTCCACGTGGACGGCATATCATACGCGTATGCGAATCCCCGCAGTGTCGTCTTGCTGGAACGAGCGCGTTGGTCGCAGGGCTCAAAGCCGAGATCGGGATCGATCCGGGAGAGACGACACCAGATGGCGAGTTCACTCTCGAGTTCTCAAGCTGCTTAGGGGCGTGTGCAGAGGCACCGGTCCTTCAGGTAGGCGATACCCTCTACACGCAGGTTAGTCGGGAGGATCTTCCTAGGATCCTTGGCGAAGCACGTGGCGCGGAACGAATGTCATCTCGGCGACACCCACCAACTCTCCTCGGAGAACCTCGGCGGCTGTTGAAGGATTATGATCAGCTGGGGAGTCTGGAACAAGCGGTGTCAAATGGTGCTTATCAAGGGTTGAGACAGGCTCTCGCCGGGATGACTCCCAACGAGGTTGTATCCATGGTTAAGGACGCGGGATTGCGTGGACGGGGCGGAGCGGGATTCCCCACCGCTCGTAAGTGGGAGTTCACCCGTATGGCCACTGGCGAACCGCGGTACATCGTTTGCAATGCGGACGAGGGCGAACCAGGGACGTTCAAGGATCGTATTCTGCTGGAGGGGACTCCTCATCGAATCATCGAGGGGATGATCGTTGCTGGTTACGCCGTTGGTGCGCTGGAGGGGTACATTTACATACGCGGCGAGTATGCTGAGGGGATCAGACAGATGAAAAACGCGCTCGAGGAAGCTCGCCGGGCTAATTACCTAGGAGAGGGCATCCTTGATTCATCGTTTTCGTTTGACATCTATGTGCATCAAGGAGCCGGATCCTACGTCTGTGGCGAGGAGACGTCACTGCTTGAATCAATGGAGGGGAAGCGGGGATTCCCACGCCTGCGTCCTCCTTACCCAGCAAGCGCAGGCTTGTGGGGGAAACCGACAGTCATCAATAACGTTGAGACCCTGGCGAATGTCCCTGAAATAGTGCGAGAAGGTGTAGATGCCTACCGGTCAGTTGGCATGAAGGCTTCTCCCGGGACAAAGCTCTATCCTTTATCAGGTGCGGTTGTTAACACCGGTGTTGTGGAAGCCGAGATGGGTATTACCTTGAGGAAACTCATCTTCGAGTTTGGAGGGGGGATGGCACCGGGGAGCGAATTCATGACTGCACTCGTCGGTGGAGCAGCGGGTGTCTTCCTTGGTGAGGACATGCTGGATACGCCACTCGAGTATGACAGCCTGGCATCCCGTGGAGCTGTGCTTGGATCTGGCGCGATCCTCGTGTTGGACAAGACGTGTCATGTGGCGCATTTGCTCTGGGATATTCTCCACTTCTTCTGTCATGAAGCGTGTGGCCAATGTGTTCCGTGTCGGGTGGGGACCGTGCGTCTTGTGGAAATCATGGACCGATTCCTCACAGGAGCAGGGACGCAGGAGGATCTCGATCTGATGCTCGACATAGCAGAGACGATGAAACAGACATCTCTCTGTCCTTTGGGACAGTCTCCGTATCCCATGCTAAAAAGCGCGATGAAATACTTCCAGGATAGTCTGTTGGCGGGGCAGAAGAATGCCGTGAGGGGCCGATCATGATAAGAGAGATTGCAGTCAAGATCGATGGACAAGAGGTTAGGGCACGAGAAGGAGCGAATCTCCTCCAAGTGGCGCGTGACAACGGAATTGATATCCCTGGGCTCTGTTACCATCCGCTTGTGAGCGTCAGCGGAGCGTGTCGGCTGTGTGTGGTGAAGATTGCCGGTCGACCAGGCTTGGTACCTGCATGTACGGTCGAAGTTGTAAATGGAATGGAGGTAATAGCGTTCGATGAGGAGCTAGACTCTATGCGGCGGATGCTGATCGACCTCCTTCTGTCAGAGCACAACTGCGACTGCATGACCTGCGAATCGGCAGGCAGCTGTGAGTTGCAAGATCTCGCCTACCGCTATGGCCTCGACAACCGCACGCGCCGGTTCGTTGCCCGGGAGAGGGTTCTCCCCAATCCTGATCTCTCCTCTGCAGTTCTCAACTACGATCCGTCCAAGTGCATTATCTGCGCCCGCTGTATCAAGGCATGTGATGAAATCCAAGGGAAAGGAGTCCTGAGCTTTGCCCAGCGTGGCTTGGAGACGGTTGTTACTGCCAGCCTTGGCGAATGGGAAACCTCAGAATGCGATGGCTGCGGCGAGTGTGTGCAGCTTTGTCCAACAGGGCAAATCATGGAGAAGCGCCCCAAGCGTCCACCGCGTGCAGGGGAGGTAGAGAAAGTGCAGACGACTTGCTCCTACTGCGGGGTTGGCTGCCAGCTTGAGATGTGGGTAAAGGATAACGAGGTTGTGAAGGTACGCGGAGCGGAGGCTATCCCCAATTATGGGTCAACCTGCATCAAGGGACGGTTTGGCCACACGTACATCGATAAGTCAGATCGACTAACGACCCCACTTATACGCCGCAATGGGAGCCTCGAGCCCGCGACATGGGATGAGGCAATGGCTGTAATCAAGAGGAATGTGCTCAAGATAAAAGACCAATACGGCCCCGACGCTCTGGCCGGTCTAGCGTCTGCCAAATGCACCAACGAGGAAAACTACCTGTTCCAGAAATTCATGCGTGCGTGTATTGGAACAAATAACGTTGATCACTGCGCTCGTCTGTGCCATGCTTCCACTGTTGCTGGACTGGCAGCGGCGTTTGGCTCTGGTGCAATGACAAACTCAATCGCTGAGTTGGAATATGCAAAGTGTATTCTGGTTACTGGTTCTAACACTACTGAAACGCATCCAGTGATAGCAAATCTGATCAAACGAGCAGTGCGTTACCATGAAGCAAAGCTGATCGTTGTTGATCCACGAAAAATAGATCTTGTGAATTATGCCACCCTATGGCTCCGCCAGAAGAACGGGACGGATGTCGCGTGGATGAACGGGATGATGAACGTCATTTTGAGTGAAGGTTTGCAAGATGAGGCGTTCATCAAGGAACGAACCGAGAACTTCGAGGAGTTCAAGAAGGTCATCGAGACCTACACGCCGGAGAGGGTGGAGGAGATCACGAGGATCCCCGCGGACAAGCTCAGAGAGGCGGCGAGGATCTACGCCACGGCGGAGACCTCTTCGCTCGTCTACTCGATGGGGATCACGCAACATACCACCGGAACCGACAACGTTCTCTCCACGGCCAACCTTGCCATGCTCACTGGTAATATGGGTAAGCCAGCTACTGGGGTGAACCCGTTACGGGGACAGAACAATGTGCAGGGAGCGTGTGACCTGGGGGCCCTTCCGAACGTGTACTCTGGCTACCAGAAGGTCGCCGAGCCTGCTGTGCAGGAGAAGTTCGAAGAGGTGTGGGGTACCAAGCTCTCGCCAGACGTAGGCCTTACTGTCGTTGAGATCATGAACGCCGCCGCGGAAGGAAAGGTAAAGGGGCTCATCATCATGGGCGAGAACCCGATGGTCTCCGATCCGAACCTGAATCACGTGGAAGAGGCACTGAAGAACCTCGATTTCCTCGTGGTGAGCGACATCTTCCTAAATGACACGGCCGAGCTTGCTGACGTCGTCCTCCCTGCGGCCTCGTTCGCTGAGACGGAAGGGACGTTTACTAATACCGAGCGGCGCGTACTGTTGCTACGCAAGGTCATCAATGCTCCTGGTGAGGCCCTTCCCGACTGGCAGATCATCTGTAAGCTTGCCGGGCAATTTGGTTATTCCATGCACTACAACAGCGCCGCTGAGATTATGGATGAGATTGCGGAGGTCACGCCGATCTACGGAGGGATTCACCACTATCGACTTGTTCCCGATGGTTTACAATGGCCTTGCCCAAGTGATGATCACCCGGGAACGGTCTACTTGCACAAAGGTGACTTCAGCCGCGGGTTGGGTCACTTCCATCCTGTTGACTTCATCCCACCGGCAGAGCTCCCTGATGAGGGCTACCCGTTTATCCTTTCCACCGGGCGGATCTTGTTCCATTATCACACTGGGACGATGAGCCGGCGGGCCGAGGCGCTTAATGCCTTTGTCAGCGAGGGGTACGCGGAGATTCACCCCAACGATGCGGCCCGCCTCGGTCTTGAGGACGGTGGCCGGGTCAAGGTACGTACCAGAAGAGGAGAGATCACTACGATGGTGAAGACGACTGAGAGGGTGGCGGAAGGGTCGGTATTTGTACCGTTCCACTTCGCCGAGGCAGCCGCGAATAGACTGACCAATGATGCCCTGGATCCGAAAGCGAAGATCCCAGAGTTAAAGGTTGCGGCCTGTCAGATCGAAAAAACTTAACCAACAAGAAACCTGTAAGGAGGATCTACTAATGGATATTGGTTGTAAGACTCCGGCGACGATTGCCGATACGTTGACGCGGACATTGTGTGTGAAGAAGGTGCAGGCGAGCGCATTGCGTCTCTCGATTCTTGGTCTTTTTGCTGGGGTATACATCGGTTTTGGAGCTCAGCTTGCGATCATGGTTACGCATGACTTGGCGGGCTTCCTCGGAGTCGGCATGGCCAAGCTGATCGCCGGCGCGGTGTTCAGCGTGGGCCTAATGTTGGTTGTGATTGCTGGGGCAGAATTGTTCACTGGAAACAATCTAATTTTCCTATCCGTCCTTGATCGTCAGGTAGGAGTGAGGAGATTATTGCGAAACTGGACGATCGTCTACTTCGCTAATCTTGCTGGCTCACTTCTCCTCGTCCTTCTTATGTACTGGAGCGGACTGTGGAACACGAACGGAGGCCTGGTCGGAGCCAAGGCCCTGTCTATTGCCAATGCTAAGGTAGATCTGACATTCTTGCAGGCATTTGCCCGTGGGATCCTGTGTAACTGGCTTGTCTGCCTGGCGGTGTGGATGGCCGTCTCTGCTCGCACGGTCGTGGGAAAGGTATGGGCGATCTTCTTTCCAATCATGGCCTTTGTTGCCAGCGGATTTGAGCACAGCGTGGCCAACATGTTCTTCATCCCGATGGGCCTTGCCATCAAGGGTCAGGCTGCTGTAGTTGCTGCCGCTGGTCTCACCGAAAAGCTTTCCCACCTTACGGTTGGAGGAATGGTGATGAATCTGATCCCGGTAACATTGGGGAACATCGTCGGAGGAGCGTTCTTTGTTGCAACGCTCTATTGGGCTGTTTACATTCGCAAAGGAAAGAACGCATAGCAATTGATCCTTATATCCGGCCATAGGGCTCCTTGTGGCCGGTACCTTATTCTATTCGAATGAAAAGAACAGGAACACGACAGATTTCGCGGTTTTTTAAGGGTGAGTTTCAGGAAGTCGAAGACCTCCTTACAGTGGAGGAGAATTTCGTTCTTGTTGTCAATGGGGAATCAATTCTCAGAACCTCCTGTTCGCCGGGAAACTTGCGCGAACTGGCATATGGGGCTCTCTTCTCACGGGGGATCATCCGCGCAATAGATGATGTGCTCTCCTTCAAGTTGGAAAAAGAGCGGTTCTCCGTCGAGGTACGCTCTCATGTGCCAGGCCCTCTATCTCCGATCGATAGTTCGTTCACCTTGCCTCTTCAGTCGCTCATCGAGGCGGGGTGGGAGTGCCATGAGCGAGCGGTAATCTTTCAACAAACGGGCGGAACACATGCTGCTGTGCTTGCTGACGTGTCAGGATCAATCAATTTCTTTGAAGATGTCGGCCGGACTTGTGCGCTGGAAAAAGTGATCGGTCACGCCTTGCTAAATGGGATATCTTTGCATGACAAGTTTATCTTTCTTTCCTCACGTGTATCTAAGGGTATGTTGGAAAAGATCGCTAGAAGCGGGATTCCTATTGTGGGTGCGGTTTCTGCTCCTACGTTACAAGCGGTTGAACGGGCACAAGCGCTTGGGATCTGTTTGTGCGGATTTGTTCGTGACAAACGATTAAACATCTACACCAATAAATGGCGAGTGAAACTTCAATGACAGAAAAAGCTACATTGATCCTTCTTGCTGGTGGCAAATCCAAGCGAATGGGCCAGCCAAAACACCTTCTGTTGACTTCGGAAGGAACACTGATTGAGCAGCTTGATCTGTGCATGCGTCACCTTTTTTCCGAGACACTTGTGGTTGGGCGTGATCTTGCATCGATGCAATTACGAACGGTTAGCGATCTTTATCTGGCACAGAGTCCGCTTGTTGGGATCTACAGCGGCCTTCTTGCGTCCCAGACTGATGTCAACTTTGTGCTTGCGTGTGATATGCCGTTTGTAAAATCAGCGCTTGTCTCGTATCTTATCTCATATGCTGGTGATGTTGACGTAGTTGTTCCTATTGTGAATGGGTACTACGAGCCATTATGCGCCGTGTACTGCAAGCGGGCTATTCCGGTTATCAAAGAACTACTTGATCGTAACGTACTAAAGGTTACAGAGATCTATTCTCAATTGCTTGTACGCGAGGTACCAGAGCAAACGTTAAGAGCATTCGACCCAGAGCTTTCCTCATTTATCAATCTCAATACTCCACGAGAATTAGCACTCCTCAATCGTATCTGAGTTTCTCTATTTGTGCCGAGTTTGTATGTCTTCTTGCTATAGCAGTACACTGATCAGTAAGTAGAAAACCTTTGGAGGGATCAAATGAAGATTACCTTTTGTGGAGCAGCAGAAACAGTAACTGGATCGTGCCACTTGATAGAGACAGACGGACTGAGGATATTACTTGATTGTGGTCTGTTTCAGGGCCAAAGAGAGATAAGAGAACGTAACCGGGCGGGGTTTCCTTTTGATCCGAAGACCATAGACTACGTGTTGCTGTCTCATGCCCACCTTGATCATGTTGGTTTGATGCCTCTGTTGGTGAAGAACGGCTTCCATGGCGAGATCGTTACTACCCCGCCCTCGGCAGAGATCGCCAAGGTGATCTTGACTGATTCCGCTCATATTCAGGTGGAGGACGCAGCATACCGCGCTCGCAAAGCCCGTCGCCGCGGAGAAAAGGCTCGCCCACCGCTTTATGATGTTGGAGACGTTCTCGACAGCCTCGATGCTTTCCGCAGGCCCATTCCTTACGAAGAGCCTATCATTCTTAAGGATGGTGTTGAAGCAGTCTTGCATGACGCCGGCCACATACTTGGTTCGGCGACGGTTGAGCTGCGCGCGGAAGGCAAGACGGTCGTGTACAGCGGTGATCTAGGGAATCGGCATCGACCGATTGTTCGTGACCCCAAGGATCCCTGCGAGGCCGACACAGTACTTATCGAATCGACGTATGGGGATAGAGAACATCGCACGTTAGATAATTCTGTCGTTGAGCTGAGAGAGGCAATAAAGACGGTTATCGGTCGTGGAGGAAACCTACTAATACCTTCGTTTGCTCTTGAACGAACTCAAGAAGTGTTGTACGAGTTGTTTCTCATGTGGCAGAAAGATGAGCTTCCCAAGTGCAAAATATTCCTTGATAGTCCGCTTGCCATTGCCACTACGCGTATTTTCTCTCGTCATCCTGACTACTTTGATGTCGAAGGAAAAGAGCTTTTCTCTAATGTTCCCAATCCTTTTCACTTCCCGCCGTTGCATTGTACGCAGACAACTGACGAGTCGAAGCGCATCAATGGCGTCTCAGAGGGAAGTATCATCATCGCTGGGAGTGGGATGTGTACTGGCGGTCGGATCATTCATCATCTGCGCCACAATCTGTGGCGAGAGGAAGCTGGTGTAATCTTTGTTGGGTATCAGGCGCGCGGGACCATCGGGAGACAGATTGTTGATGGAGCTAAGAAGGTGAACATCTTTGGTGAGAAAACGGCTGTAAGGGCTCAAATGTGGACTGTGAACGGCTTCTCTGCTCATGCGGATCAGCCAATCTTGCTCGATTGGTTGGCTAAAACAAGAGCTAAGCAAGTGTTCTTGGTGCACGGCGAAGAGAGATCCCTAAAGGGATTTGACAAAGCCATCAAGGAAAAGCTGTCAATTGATTCCTATATACCTGCCTGGAAGGAAGAAGTAGATAACCTCTAAAAGAGCATTATTAGGAGGTTGTTCCTATTGTACCACACAATGTAGGGGCGAACCTGTGTGTTGGTCCGTTGTGGGTTTAGTGGGTACGTGTTCGTTCTGTTCGACATAACCCGTTTACGAACTCGCAAGCTTCTACAATTGCTTCTAGTGGCTTGCCTTTTGTATGAATCTCTAAAACAGCAGGTCCGTTGTAGCGGATTGCTTCAACAACGTTGAACAACTTCTCCCAGTCGACCGAGCCCGTGCCAAGAAGACGGTGGTTGTCTTGTTTACCCAAGTTGTCGTGTAAGTGTAGGTGTATTAGTTGTTCACGATAGCGTTTGAGATAGTTTTCTATTGGCTGGCGACCCGCATCTTTTGATAAGTGGGCATGACCGATATCGATGCAGATGCCCAGGTTCGTCTCAGTTGGATCATCCCCTATTTCATCGAGGATGAGATCGAGTGCCCATAAGGTGTCTCGCCCGTTTTCGAGAACAAGTTGCACCCCTGCTTCTCTCGCCGCTTCTGCTAGTCGCTTTATTGCCGGGAAATCCGGTCGAGAAGAAGGATCGTAGAGCCCAAGGCTTTCTCGATGGAGAACGAGGGTACGAGCGTTGATTGCCTCACAAAACCGAATCTCGTGTTGCAGTCCGTGTGGGTCCCATCGCCAGAGCTTGTGGCGTGTATGCATGGAAACAAATGGTGCCCGATCGCAGGTCTTCCGAATCTCCTCGATGCCCTCAGGACCAGGCTCTGAGTCGTTTTCCCCGCGGGTGGCCCAGACCTCTACTCCTAGCCCAAGAGAAACGACAGCATTCACCGCTTCGCTTACCTTTGGCCACCGCGAAGGGTTCTTGCCATAGAAGAATCCCTCCACACCTGCGCCGAGCGTGAGTCCATGTTGAGTTTCTAGTGAACCAGGTTCTTGCATTAGCATTGTGTGATATATGTCCTTGTTGGTATAACTATAGATGTTAAATGTCCATAAGTGACGGGAGCGGCCTTATGTACGGTCTGACAATATCCCGTTGGGGATTTGCCGACCAAGAGCCACACTCCCGTCAAAGAAACAGTTTACTCGAAAGGATCTTACTGTACAAATTACAAGTTCCTGGTAGCGAAAGCCGCAAAACTTGGCTTAGTAAGAACAACCGCATTCCAATGAAAGCAAGGAGCAGAGTATTGTTGGCTGCTGGTCTCTTGACATCGCATTGCCGGTCTTCCGTAGAAGGTGTAGGATAGAAGGAATACCTAAACAGGTCCGAGGATGTCTTTCTGTGTGCCGGAGGAGGAAATTGACAAAGCATTTGATCGAATGGAAGACTACTTCTAAGACAGTCAAACTATATACAACAGGTGAAGAAATAGCTAACGCGGTTACCCATGGGATCGGTACTGCGCTCAGTCTTGTCGGTTTGGGTCTTCTGGTTGCCCTAGCCCGTTCTCATGGTACGCTATCAGATGTAGTGGCTTTTTGTATATACGGGGTGTCCTTGGTCCTTTTGCACTTGGCATCTACGTTGTATCACAGTTTGCAGCCACCCCGAGTAAAAATGATCTTTCGGGTGATCGATCACAGCTCCATTTACCTCCTAATTGCGGGAACTTACACGCCGTTTCTTTGGGTGGGGCTTCGTGGAGCTTGGGGTGTAACGTTACTTTGTGTTATTTGGGCGTTGGCAATAATAGGGATAGTCTTCAAGGTTTTATTCAAGGTTCGGTTTCGCAAACTGTCGGTTGTTGGTTATCTTTTGATGGGATGGCTAGTTGTTATTGCAGCCCGGCAGTTGTGGCTTAACATCCCGCATGGAGGTTTGGTTTGGTTAGGAGCCGGCGGTTTTTTCTACACCTTTGGACTGATTTTCTATGGGTGGAAACGTTTGCCATATAATCATGCTATTTGGCATATGTTCGTGCTTGGGGGAAGTGTCAGTCACTATTTTGCCATAGTTCTTTACTTGCTGCCAAAGGTGTGATGGAAGAGATAGTCAAGCGTCAAGAGCCATGAGTCGATAGTCCAAGCAACGTCCAACGTCAACTTCCCAAATACCTGATGAAGTCACTCATTAGCTTCTTGACCGAACATCAGGAGGAAGTCCTCTACCACTTTTTTTATCAGTTCTCTGTCTTCTACGCATCACGCATTACTCATGACCGTTTTTCGACTCCGTCATTCCGCGAACCCCCCACCGTCATTCCGGCGGGCGCTTCCTTTTTCTTGTATTCTCTTGGACCTTGGACGTTGGACTGGTTCTATCTTACGTATTACTGCTTTTGAACCCAATGAACCCAACAAACTCAACGAACTCAACTAACCATCAGTTCCTGGCCTTTCACCCGTTACCCATCACCGTTTTTCGACTCCGTCATTCCGGCGCAGGAGCCGGAATCCAGTCAAATAATGGTTGTATACAAATCCTGCTAATCCTCTGGATGCCCCCGTATCAAGTACGGGGCAGGCTTATCAAGTCCGGCATGACGAAATGCATCCTCAGTCGGGCCGGCCTGTCCCCTTTTTCGTGTCTTCTCTTGGGCGCTGGACATTGGACGTTGGACTGGCTCTATCTTACCCATTACTGCTTTTGAACCCAATGAACTCTATGAACCCAACAAACTCAACAAACTCAACTAATAATCAGTTCCTGCCCTTTTCTTGCTGTGTAAGAATATACTTGCATTATTGTGAAGAAATATGCAGGGTTAAGAAGAGCAACTGTATGAGACGGTAAAAAGGAAGCTACGGGATGTAGATATGTGGGCAGGGGTGCAGCGAACAGGAAACGGGCCACACCGAGCTTTCACTGTTCAGGAGAGGAAATGGTTGAGAAACAGCGGTTAGTGGGAAGGGCGTTCCGGGGTGCGTTGATTCTTCTGTTGGCGGTATCATTTGCGTTTTCAGAGAGCGAGCAGGGATGGGCGCAGTCTGCTTCAACTATCATACCTCTTGAAGATCTTGACCGAGCCTATGTCAGAAGCGACAAGCCGAATGAAAACTATGGCGGAGGAAGCCTTCATACAAAGTATGAGCCGAAAGTAGAAAGATCTTTCATCAAGTACGATTTCGACGTTGGGGATGAGGATACCGGTAACATCAGACTTGGCGATGGGGACACCGTAATGCTCTATCTCGATGCAGAGAACATTGATGGTGCTGCACCGGTCGGTATCTATAGCGTCTTCTTCGGCTGGGAAGAGGCTAACATAACCTGGGCCAATGCCCCCAATAGTTTCTGGATGTGTTATGGTACCTTCAGCGGTTCCGGAGATGTGAATGTCACTAGTGCAGTCGACGATGAGGGAATCCTGAACCTGTGCCTAAAGATCGATGTTGAGAGTGGGTACATCAAGGAGTATGTCGAATGGGACAACGTCTATTTGACCATTGAGACAGATGGCGGACAAGTACCCTTTGAAGATCTTGACCGAGCCTATGTCAGAAGCGACAAGCCAAATCAAAACTATGGCGGAGGAAACCTTCGTGCAAAGTATGAACTGATAGTAGAACGGTCTTTCATCAAGTACGATTTCGACGTTGGTGATGAGGATACCGGTAGCATCAAACTTGGCGATGGGGACACCGTAATGCTCCATCTCGATGCAGAGAACATTGATGGTGCTGCACCGGTCGGTATCTATAGCGTCTCCTCCGACTGGGAGGAGGATGACATAACCTGGACTAATGCCCCCAACAGCTTCTTGACCTCCTGTGGTGCCTTGAGCGGTTCCGGAGATGTGAATGTCACTAGTGCAGTCGACGATGAGGGCATCCTGAGTCTGGGCTTAAAGATCGATGTTGAGAGTGGGTACATTAAGGAGTACATCGAATGGGACAACGCTTATCTGTGGGGGGATTACTCACCGGCAGCTAATGTAGCCACCCGTGCCTATACGATGATTACCTCCCCGCAGGATGGATTGTTCACAGAGGAGAGCGAACGGATAGTAACCTATGAGTTCCTCGGTGAAAACGTGTCCCGAGCCACCTTCTTGCACAACGGTAAGCTGATTGATATTGCACCAGAGAGTGGGTCGATCACGATCACCCTCATACCAGGAGACAACATACTGCAGGTACAAGCAACGAACGATGCTGGAACCACTACTTCATCAGAGCAGGTAATAGTTATCTTTCTCCCGCGCATGGAGGTGACCATCACCTACCCGCTGGCGATGGAGTTTGCTGGTAGTGGAGGTACATTGCTTACTGTCTCCTCAGTAGAGGTAAGAGGAGTAGTGGTTAGCTATCCGGCAGTAACCGAGGTAACCATTATCTTGAATGGTAAGGATACAATTGTAGCTGACGTTGATGGCGGTTACTTCGAATACACGATCACTGTGCTAGAAGAGGGCTTAAATACGATCAGGGCAGAGGTTGCCGACATCTGGGGAGATAGCACCTCATCAGGCATCGTAGGCGTGATCTACGTTCCTGAGAGATTGATTGTAGAGGTTGATAATCCATCCGATGGATACATGACCAACAGCGAAGTGGTTACAGTAGAAGGTAGGATTACCCATCTTGCACCCGTTACTTCAGCATTACTTTACCTTAATGGAGTGGGAACACAGATAAACCTGACCAAGGAAGCTGACTCATACGCTTACTCGTTTAGTGAGACGATTACCCTGCGTGAGGGTGAGAACACCTTTGCCGTGGAAGGGACAGACGAAATTGGCAACTCCGGTTCCTCTGGTGCGATGTTTACCACCCTTGACACTACCCCTCCCCAAGTAGAGATAACGACACCAGCGAATAACTACCTCACCAATACAACTATGGTAGCAGTTACAGGCACAGTCGATGACCCAGTGGTAACTGAGGTCACAGTTAACCTAAACGGTACTGGGCAGACGATAGCTGTAGTGGAAGGTTCCTTCAGTGGAGAAGTCGTCCTGATTGAGGGAACAAATACGATCGAAGCCTTAGCACTAGATGCTCTGGGTAACGAAGGC
>JAUWPW010000020.1 GCA_030611415.1 Candidatus Bipolaricaulota bacterium | reverse complement strand
CTCAGTTTCAAAGACCAGATTCCGGTTCTGCTCGTAGACGTCAGTTTGCCCAAAGCTCGGTGCAATATCGAAACCCACGTGACTAAAGTCGCGAAAGAACTCATCCAACATTCGAGAGAGACCCGTCCCCAGTAGCAACGGCTGATTCCAGACCCTTGCAAGTGTTCTAGACATGTTAACTACCTCCTAAATCCTGTTTTTAGCAGTCTCACTAGTCAACTGCTAAAAACACTATAACATAGTCTGGACTCCTTGTCAAGGCAAGACAAAGAAGATAAACTGTGGACATGTTAAGGAAGTGGTTAGTACGTGGTATAGTGCTTTACCAAAGATTTCTCTCTCCGGTTTTCGCTGGACGCTGTCGGTTCTATCCGACCTGTTCACAATACGGGAAGGAAGCGATCCTTAAATATGGTTCATGTAAAGGTGGCTACGTTACATTGCGCCGTATTCTACGTTGCCACCCCTTCCATCCTGGTGGATACGATCCGTTACCGTAGGTTAAGGTGATTGAAACTCCTCTTTCATCTGCCTTACCGCCTTGGGATCTGTGAATAGGTCAACTGCTGTCATAGCTAATGCCTTGGCAGCGATAAGCATTACTTCTTGACCACGCTTGGATATCGCAGCCTTAGCAAACTCGAGCGAGTGACCAGCGACTTCTTCTCCACAGATTTGGATATACGCATGAATCCCTGGAACAACGTGAGTAACGTCACCCATATCAGTGGACCCCATTCCGGCATCTGCCGGGGGCGGGTTCAGTGGCTCACCTAGGACTTCCAGGTTATGTGTGAATAAGTCTCCTAGAACATGGTTCGGGCGCATTGCTTTATAGGCGTGTCCCACTGTTTCAAAAGATAGAGTTGCGCCTGTGGAGAGTGCCGCTCCCTTAGCACAATTATGTAGCTTCTCCAGAAGTTCGTCGCGGTAATCATTCTCCTTTGCACGTACATAGAACGAGGCAGCTGCATGTTCAGGAACAATGTTTGGCTTTGCCCCCCCATCGGTGATGATTCCATGAATACGCGCTCCATCCTTAATATGCTGACGCAGGGCGTTGATGCCGTTAAATGTCTGAATGACCGCATCTAAAGCGTTTATTCCCTTCTCCGGTGAACCAGATGCATGTGCTGCCTTTCCGGCAAACTTAATCTCGACTTCAGTGATTGCCAAACTGCCACGCTCCAGCACTGTGTTTGAGGAAGGATGAAACATCATTGCGGCATCGACCTCGTTGAACAGACCGGCGTCAACCATGATCACCTTGCCGCCGCCTCCTTCTTCGGCTGGAGTGCCAAGGAAGATAAGTTTTCCCGGAAGCTCAGCCTTGATTTGGCCAAGGGCAAGGCAGGCGCCAAGGGCAGCTGTGGCAATCAAGTTGTGTCCGCAGGCATGTCCGATCCCAGGCAGGGCGTCGTATTCACCAAGAATTGCGACTGTAGGACCATCGGTTGCTATTGGGTGAACGGCCTCGATAGCTGTCTCTAGTCCTGCAATGCCAAGCTGGACGGAAAATCCTGCTTGTTGCAGGCGTTCAGCAAGTAGCTTTGATGCTCTATGTTCCTCAAACTTCAACTCTGGGTGTTCATAGATATTCTTGCTTATGCTGAAAAGCTCCTCTTTATTCTCATCTATGTATGTACAGATTTTTTCCTTGTACTTATTCATCAATCCTCCTCATAGTTACATGTTGGCCTCATGGTATAGCCATAGGTGAATGCGTTCAACCGCGTGACAAATTGCTGAAGGGAGCATGGTTATTGATGATGAGTAAAGGGGCTAGCTGCTTTTTATCTGGTAAGGTGCGATACTGCCTTTACAGTGTTGATAAAGGAATTACACGATATGTTTTCTGTTGCTTTAGTAAATGGCTTTATCCAGTCCTAGTTCTTCTAATTTTCCCTGTGTAGGGATTCCGTCATCGCTCCAACCTCTAAGCTGATAATACTCAGCAAGCATTATGTCAAGGTTTCTTGATGTGACGATCTTTTCATCCGTTTGATCAAGGTATTCCTCCAAGAATCTCGGTGGCAAGGTATCGTCCTTTCTTGTCACACCTTCCCTTACGTTAAAGACTCGTGTTAGGTTCCAGATTCGTTCCCCGGTTTTTAAATATTCGTCTTCAGTGTAATGAAAACCGGTTGCCGCATTCAGCATTTTGAAGAAGAGATTAACGTCATAAGGAGCAAAGTCGCAAAGCAAAAGGGAATAACAACAAGAACGTTCATCTTGCTTATCCTTCACAAGCTTTGCCCTTCCCTTAGTCGAGTACCGGGGACCAAGCTTCCCCTCGATTTCGTCTGCAACCGTCCACGCACGTTGATGACATGCCCCTCTGTCCGATGTTGCGTATGCCAGTGCCATTCCCCAAGCTCCTCTGGGGTCATATCCGGGGACTTCAAGGCCTTTGACATGCATAGCAAATTTCTCCGTATCTTGCTTAAGCCTTTGCGAGCTTTTCTCAACCCCTTCTGCTAGCAAGTCACCGAGTCCCTTTCGGTAAGCGATCTTCTTAATCATTTCAATTGCTGTATCTGCATCGCCAAATTGTAGATCTTCCTTTATGATTCCCCTCTCGTGGCATTCCATTGCAAATGCCAATACATTACCAGCGGAGATCGTATCAAGCCCCAGATCATCACATAACATATTCATCATAGCTATAGCTTCTATTGAGCCTATCTCACAGTTTGAACCCATTAATGCAAGGGTCTCATATTCAGGACCCTCAACTACCGTTCCTTTATACTTCCCTTCCTTTACTTCGGTCAGCTTTCCGCAAGCAATAGGGCACCCAAAACAGGCCTTATTGTTAACCCATATTTTTTCTTTCATGGCCTCACCAGAGATCTCGTCAGCCTTGTTGAAGACCCCCTTGCTGAAGTTTCTTGTTGGAAGTAAACCTGCTTCGTTCACAGGGTTAACCCACAATGGTGTCCCATACCTTGTTCTCAATGAGACACTGTCATTTATTTTAATTGAATGGTGTGCATTCTTAACCAAGGCTTTGAACTCCCTTTCATCAGCATATTTCACTTTACTATCACCTGTGACCGCGATGGCTTTCAAGTTCTTAGAACCCATTACACAACCGGCCCCACCACGACCCGCCTGTCTATAAAGATCAAAACCAATACATGCGAATTTAACAAGGTGTTCCCCGGCAGGGCCAATAGAACCGACCCTCACCCCTGGATGCCGTTTTTTGAGGGTTTCCTCGGTTTCAAAGATCCCCTTTCCCGCTAATTCTGAAGCATCCTCAATGATCACTTTATCATTGTCAATCAACAGGTAAACTGGCCCAGCCGCCCTTCCCTTTATGATTATCAAGTCATATCCCGCAAACTTCATCTCCGGGCCAAAATAGCCCCCAACCTGGGAGTCCAAGAATAGCCCGGTGGCAGGTGATTTCGTCACCACGCAAAACCTTCCAGATGTCGGCGCTGTTGTGCCTGTAAGGGGTCCTGTTGCGAATATCAAGGGATTCTCAGGTCCAAGTGGATTAGCACCGGGTTCTAACTCATCTATTAAGATCCTTGCACCCAAGCCCTTCCCTCCGACAAAATCCCTAAGCCTCTTTTCGTTGGGGAAGAAGTTCTTCACTTTATTGGTAGTAAGATTAATCTCGAGCATTTTCCCGCTATATCCACCAAGCATTTTACGCCTCCTGATGATCTTAGCTAGAGCACAAGGCATAATCCGTGCTTTTCCGTACCCTTTGAGTCACTGCTTTGTCTGATCCTTTGAACCACATGAAAGATCACGAGCAACTCGCTTTGCTGAGAGAACTCCTGTACGAGTAGGCAGCTCACTCTTCGTGAAGGTCAAATGCTACACTTCTTTCTCTGCTCTTGTTATAGATTCTATGAGGATTTCCGTCCCCGTTCTAACCATCTTCTCTGTCACGGTGAGAGGGGCAAGACACCTAATTACATTGAAGAAGTGACCGCCCAACTCAAATATTACCCCGTTCTTATAGCAGATATGTTGGACTTTCTTTGCCATTTCCGGGTATGGCTCTTTGCTCTCTTTGTCCCTTACAAATTCTACACCTACCATTAAACCTGCCCCTCTTGATTCACCTACAAACTTGAGGTTATCCTCGGCTTCTTTAAACATCCCGAGCATTATTCTCCCCATGTTCGCGGAATGCTGCGCAATATCGTACTCTTCTATGAATCTAATACTTGCTAACCCAGCTGCCATCGCCACTTGGTGACCCCTAAAGGTCCCAATGTGAGCACCCGGCTTCCAGGTATCAAGCTCTTTTTTGTAAATTATAGCTCCAAATGGAAAACCTATTCCCCCAAACCCTTTTGCTATGGTCATTATGTCAGGAGTGGTGTCTGTAAGCTCGCAGCTAAACATCTTCCCACATCTCGCATTGCCTGCCTGGATTTCATCAAAGATAAGTGGGATTGAATACTGGCCGGCTATTTTTCTCAAGCCGGGAAGGAATTCTTTAGGGGGAACAATACTCCCTCCTTCTCCTTGTACTGGTTCAACTATTATTGCCGCGGGTATCGAGGCGCCGGAATGGGGATCCTCAAGCAAATGCTCAACATATTTAAGGCATTGTAAGTCGCAATCAGGATATTCCTTACCAAATGCACACCTGTAACAATAGGCGTACGGGGCAAAGTGAGTTTGTGGAAGCAAAGGAAGATAATCCTCGTAGAATTTTCTTCCGCTTGAAACGGATAGTGCTCCACGGGTCATCCCATGATAACTACCCTCAAAAGCCAGTATCGTTTTTCTTCCGGTATTATGCATAGCAAGTTTTATTGCAGCTTCAACAGCGTCTGAGCCAGTAGGTGCAGTAAAGAACACCTTACCAGATTTCAGCTCTCCCGGGGCGATTTCCAGCAACTTCTTTCCGAGATCTATCCTTGTTCTAGTTGGAAAGTCAAGCGCATGTACAAGTTTCTTCAGCTGCTCACTTACTACACTTATTACTTTGGGGTTCAATTGACCAACATTCAATACCCCGGCCCCGCCAAAGAAATCAAGGTATATATTGCCATCTACGTCTCTTATCGTAGCTCCTTTGGCTTCATCAATTGCCAAGGGAATCGATCGTGGATAAGACACAGCACTGGATTCTACTTTCTCTTGCTCATCTAATAGCTTCTTTGATTCCGGGCCTGGTGGTTCAACTTTTATCTCCGGCGATTCTGATAAATGGAGCGTCGATAAATCGAAATCAATCTTCTGTGTAGCCATGCAATAAGGCCTCCTCTTTAGTTAAGGTAACTATTCGCTTACAAATCAAACGTCCGATTTCAAGATACATCGCTCCTATTCTATCTCCCGAATTTCTCAGCTGAATGGTGAAACAACTTCACAGCAGCACTCTCCCCCCTTCATGAGTGCAAGATCAGGCTCTCATCACCCTCCATTATCCCCTCGCGAAGCTCTGCCCTCTTCCTGGCGAGGTAATCTTACCATATTGGCTACTGTTGACTTAGTACTGTAGGTGGTACAACTTTCCCACCGCGGCACCCCAAACTTTGGCCATCGGACCCGATGCCTGAACCGGGCTATATGGAGTGTGGGTGCGCATGTTGAATATCCACGTGTAGTCCTGATACCGAAACCGGGTGAGATTATGGCCTGTGCCCACCGGTGGGGTTCAGTTTCCCACAGTAGAGACAGGGAAGCCAAGCTTGGTTTACAGGGCTCGATCAATTTGCTGATCCGGTCTCTGCGTTCTTCCTTCCCCAGTTGCGCTTGTAGGCGTTGGTGTTGGCCTGGGCTCAATCGGTTAAACGATTCAACCAGAGGAGGAAATTCCTCAGTTCACATTTTCACCTCCTTAGCACAATAGTGGTTCGTGCCCAATTTCTAACAGCTAGCGATGACAAAGCCAATTATATGTGTCGTGGCTAATAGTCTTTGTTAAGGGGACAAATTACTTGCCAAAATAGGCTCATATAACCTGTCGAGTCGCCAACCGCTATTCTCATCTTGCCCCCCCCCACATAACTTCCTAGGACCACAGAATTACGGGGATTATCAGCTCTCCATCTCTTTCTCCCTTAAGTGCTCATCAAACCAGGCTAGAATGGTTTCAAGTCTCTTGGCTCTAAGTGTGGGCCTACCAGTCCATCCAAAAATATGACCGCCTTCTGGGAAAAGAACAAGTTTGGTCTCTTTCTCCAAATAGGAAAGCGCAGTGTAAAATTGGATAGACTGATCGGTTCCACACCTGTAATCATCCATTGAATGAATAAACATGGTCGGTATCTCAACTTGATTGGCTTTAAACAAGGGGGATTTCGCCAAATACTTGTCAAGACTATCCCACGGATCCCCTCCAACAGCATCTTTAGAGAAGAAAAATCCTATATCGGTCATGCCAAACATAGTGATCCAGTCCGCAATTCCATCTTCAGATACGGCGGCGGCGAACCTATCAGTCTGAGTGATGATCCAGTTCGTCATGAACCCCCCATAAGAGATGCCCGTGACACCGATTCTTTCAGGATCAATCCAGGAACAGTTACTCTTTGTCCAATCAAGGGCTTCCATTATGTCTTTGTAATCCCTCTCTCCATAATGCTTCCGTATATCGGCGAAATCTTCTGTGTATCCGTCGCTTCCCCGAGGGTTCAGATAGACAACACCGTAACCACTGGAGGCAAAAAGCTGGAACTCATGCATGAATCCGTAACCAAACTTACTTTTGGGACCACCATGAATCCAAAGCACAGCTGGATATCTCTTGCCTCGATCAAAATCCACTGGCTTCATGAACCAGCCCTCGATCTCTTCACCATCGCTTGCCTTGAAAGCAAACCGCTCCGGAAGAACCGTTCTTAAATCAGCGGTAATGGAATCGTTAAAGTGGGTCAGCTTCTTCTTGCCATCCTCGCTCTTCCAAATCTCAAGGGGCTCCACATCCGTCCCTCCAGAAAATATTATGCAATTACCTTTAACAGAGAACTTATTTATCCCGATATCTCCACCTGCGACAATCTCTATTTTATCACTTGCTATACTTAATCTCGCTAACTTAACAGATCCGCCCTCCGAAAGGAGGAAATAGATGTGTTCCCCTTTCCACACAGGACCCTGAGGAGAATAGCTATGTCGGTTCTTTATGTCACAGTAGAGAGAATTCCCGATGTTTACCTTAAGATCTTTGGTCAGATTTTTTGGACTCCCGCCATTTATCGGAATTAGCCAAAGATTGTTATGGGAGGCAAATCCTTTCTCGAATCGGCTGCCTTGTAACAAAATATGTTCATCATCCGGACTCCAAACAGGATACATAGGGCCATCGTACATAAATCCGGAACCTACGGTTTCTACTTTTTTGCCATTAGAACTCATTATCTCAACATCATAGGTGAGAGGATTCTTCTTATCGGCGGAGATAATATAGGCTATCTTTTCCCCGTCATTGGAAAAGGTCGCACCTTGTACATCCATATCGACGTCTGTAAGCCGCCTTTCTCTTCGGGTTAAGATATTTACGACGAACACCTGGACGGCAGAATGATAGGTAAATCCTTGGTTATCGATCCAGAAAGGAATCACTTTTATTTCTTTAACTTCCTCCTTGTTTATCAAGCGCGACAAGAACAGGATACTCTCTCCATCCGGTGACCAAGATGGCTGGCTTATCCCGCCTTTTTTAGTTAACACAGGGGAAGCTTCGCCTTTCCCTTCCGAATCAATAATCCAGATAGCTGTGCCCTTATTACCCCTACTGGATAGGAACAAAATTCTGTCCCCTGATGGGGACCAAACTGGATTATGGTCACTTCCCCCACCGGTCAACTGCTTTAGCGCCTTATTCTCCCTATCAAAAATCCAGATGTTGCTTTCATACCTATCTTCGTCAACCAAAGTACGACCAACGACAAACGCTACTTTATCTCCGGTGGGAGAGATGTGGGGATCATCTACCATGATAAAAGACCCAATATCACCAGTTTTTATTTTTCTCATTCTCACCCCTTTATGAATTTGATAATTTATATGACATCTACCGACGCCATCTTGGGTCCAACATATCGCGGAAACCATCTCCAAGCAAATTGAAGCCCAGTACAGTCAGAGAAAGAACGATTCCTGGAAAGGTAGGATACCACCAAGCTGTAGTTATATAATTCCTCCCCGTGCTCAGCATAGCTCCCCATTCAGGGCTGGGGGGTTGAGCGCCGACACCGATAAAGCTTAGCCCAGCCGCCGTCAAGATAGCAAAGCCCATGTCGAGAGTTGCTAGTACAATCACCGGAGAAATACAGTTGGGAAGAGCGTGTCGAAAGAGAAGGCGTAGCGAGGATGCCCCAAGAGCTCTCCCTGCCTCTATGTAGTCACTCTCCTTGACGGAAAGAATCTGGCCGCGGACAAGCCGGGTATACCAGGGCCACCATACCGCAGAAAGTGCAATGACTGCGTGCATAAGACTCGGTCCCAAGGCTGCAGCCACCGATAAAGCAAGAATGAGAGCGGGAAAGGACATGAAGACATCGACGGTGCGCATGATGAGCGTTTCAGTTATTCCCCCCCAAAAGCCTGCTATACCCCCGAGGAGGATTCCCACCACCGCGGCAATTCCCACGATAGTCACCCCGGCTTGGAGGGTCAGGCGTGTCCCGTATACAAGTCGGCTGAAAACATCCCGACCCAATTCGTCCGTTCCCATAAGATGGGCTTTGCAGGGTGGCTGAAACCTTTCGAACACGTCAATGGTTAACGGATCGTGAGAAGCAATGAAGGAGGCAAATATTGCCACAAAAGCGGATAACATAATGATTGAGAAGCCCAAAAGCGTAGATGGATTGCGAAAAGTTTTCCTGATTATTTTGAAGTCTAAGAGGTGCATATTTCCCCTAAGGGTACGCAGATTCTAACCATAACGAATCCTTGGATCGAGAAAGACATAGGAAACATCGACAAGCAGATTCATAGTTTGGACGATGACAGCCGCCAAGAGAGTGAACCCCATAATAGCAGGAAAGTCGAGCGCAAAGATCGAGTCCACTACATACAATCCCATTCCAGGCCAGGTAAAAACGGTCTCGATCAGCACTGTTCCTCCTAACAAAACAGCGAGTGTCATGCCTGACATGGTTACTACGGGGACGAGGGCATTACGCAAAACATGTTTGACAGTTACCACCCGTTCACGGAGTCCTTTAGATCTCGCTGTCTGAACGTAATCTAGAAACATGGTGTCCAGCATGCTTGCCCGAACTGTCCGGGAGACTAAAGCCAAGGTTCCAAGAGAAAGGGTTACTGCTGGCATTACCAGGTGGAGCAGGGAGCTTCCTAATGCTACCCAGTTCCCAGCAATCAAGCTGTCAAAGACATACAGGCCGGTAATGTGACCGGGTGAGCTTATAAACTGTCCAATACGACCGGAACTGGGCAACAAGCGCAAATGAAAAAAGAAAACCAGCTGTAGCATAATCCCCAGCCAGAAGGCGGGTACAGCCACACCGGCAAGGGCTAATACCCTGCTTGTGTGATCAATAACAGTATCGTGTTTCACTGCAGCTAAGGTACCTATGAGAATCCCTCCTATCGCGGAAAAGAGAAGGGCAATAATGGTCAGTTCAAAGGTGGCAGGAAAGCGGGTCTTCAAGTCTTCGAGAACGGAGCGCTTGGTCCGAAGAGAGATTCCTAAGTCCCCTCGTAGAAGGCGGGAAAGATAGCGCGTGTATTGAACGTACAAAGGATCGTTGAGCCCCAATTTCTCTCGAAGTCCTTCAACCACTTTCCTTGAGGCGTTGGGGCCTGCTTGTAGCCGTGCAGGGTCCCCTGGTATTAAATTTGCGATGAGGAAGGCCAAGACAGATATGCCAAATAAGACCGGAATCAATAAAAAAACACGCCGAACTAGATATGTAAACACTCTTGCTGTTTTATGCAAGGAGCCCGGTTAGCATATGCCATCCAGGCCCCTTGGCTTACTTTCTTACTTTTCGACCCACATCGCGTGGAAGGGAATCAGAGGTTGCATGTTTGGGTTGTAGTAGTACCCCTTAACCCAAGACCGCATCGGAAGTCGGAAAAGATCTTGATAGAGATAGACTGCTGGAACCAGTTCATGCTGCATCCAATGGAACTGCCTGTAGAGCTTGTCACGCTCATCTTGGTCGGTTATAGAACGGGCTTCGTCAAGTACGCGGTCGATCTCCTCACTGTGGTAGTAAGACAAGTTTAACTCAGCAGTGGAGTGGCAAAGCATCCAAGCGAACATGTCCGGATCGGGATAATCGGGCGTGATTCCAATGATCCCAAGTTCTACCTCGTGGCCCAAGGCCTTCGCTATATACGTGGGCCAGGAATACTGCTCGATCTTGACCGTAATTCCAATATCAGCCAGGTTGCTCTGAACTATTGTGGCTATTTGAGCCCAGTTTCCTATCGGTGCAAGGGTGAAAGTGGTGGTAAAACCGTTAGCGTAGCCGGCCTCAGCCAGCAGCTGTTGTGCCAACGGCAGGTGCCGTGTATACAGTCCGTCCAGCCTTTCATCCCTGCCCCACATTCCAATTGGGACAGGCCCCTCATGTGGAACCGCCCACCCCTCCATGATCGCCTCGATCAAGGCGTCGTAGTCGACAGCATAGGCCACTGCTTTCCTGACCCGCGCGTCATCAAACGGTGGCTTCTGAGTGTCAAAGTACAGGTAATTTATGTGAAAACTTGGACCCTTAAAGACCTTGACACCCTCGGCAGCGGCCACTTCGTCGAGATCCTCGACGAGGATGCCTTCTGCTATATCAATGGTGCCTGCTAAGAGCTCCATCTTTAGAGTCGCGGGCTCCATGATGGTCCGTACGATAATCTCGTCCACCTTAGGAGCTCCTCCCCAGTAATCCTTCTTCGCCTCAAGAATAAGCCGTTGACCTTTCTCCCAGGACTTAAGCGTAAAGGGACCGCTCCCAAGACTATGGTCAGCAAGCCAAGCCTGTCCCCAGTCACCGTCCTTTTCGTGCTCCATGACACTTGGTGGAACGATCCTGCAAAACACAGAACACATGGTCCAGATGAACGGGCCAAAAGGTTCCTTCAAGACAAACTTGAGCGTATAGGGTCCAGGAGTCAGGATCTCCTTCATCACTTGGAATGGGCTGGAAGGCCCACCACCAATGCCCAAAAGCCGTTCAAAGGAGAATTTTGCCACTGAAGAATCAAAATGGGTTCCATCTTCGAAGTAGACGTCATCCCTCAACTGAAATATCCAACTTAACCCGTCGTCTGATGCCTCCCACGACGTGGCCAGCATCGGATCTACTGTGCTCGGATCCGAGCCAAACTGGCAAAGGCCATCGTAGATGAGATAGATATGTCTCATATTGCTGTTCATCGTTGTCACGTGAGGATCGAGGTTATCTTGACCTTCGCTTGTACCCAGCACAATAGCGTTATGCTCTTGAGCCAGAGTACCCCCCCCTACCAACAAACCCACCATCATAGCCATCACAAACACTCCCCAAAACCGCATCCTCTTCTCCATGAAAACCTCCTTTATTGTATCTTATCCTACACGCTATCGTTATTATTTATTTTATCCCACCACCTCCCTTCCCTTTGACAACTGAATTTCCGCATTAAAGACAACCACATCCCCACAATTAGCTTCCACAAACATTATGATTATAGCGGATAATTGGGTGGATGTCTACCAAAGAGCTGTCTCACGCAAGCTTTATGATACGAGACAACTTTAGACGTTGATATTTCGATAGCCCCTAGACAAGATTCTTCAGGAAGTAGTCTGTAGTGTTATGTTTTAAGGTAAAGTTGTATCATTTAGGAAGTCAGGGAGTGGTAACGGCGGTAAGGATACTGGCCCAGGCAATTTCAGCCTTACTTCATTGTTGTGCATGATGTTGAACATGTACCTGAGGAAGGTTATATCTCCAAGAAAGCACGGCCCTGACACCGTCTAGCTTCGACTTGCCGAAGGGTACCGCTGACAAACAGTACGAGGAGGAGTGGGTGTCAAGGAGAGCACTGTTACTGGGGGAGGGCGCACTACCCGCTACCTGCTGTGCCGCAGTGAAGAATGGCCCGTCGCCAGCAGATCATCCTGCTTTTACCTAATGAAAGGCGTAGGTTTCTCAATTATGAAAAGAACTTCAATCCGTATTGGATATAGAGTCTACTCAAGTGGGTTTGGGGTATTAGCGATGCTGATTTGCAGGCAAGGGAACTCTCTCATTCAAACGTTCCCTTAACTACCGCTTTGCCAGCATCGACCATCAATCGCCCATTGGCAAAGACTTTGTCTATGCATAGATCCCTGTCAAGAATTACAAGATCGGCATCAGCTCCTTCACGAATTCTCCCCTTGCGTTGAGATATACCCAATCGATCGGCTGGGTTACTCGTAACAAGCTGTAACACATCGACCAGGGAGGTCTGCTTTGCTTCCACTAAAGATCTGAATGTCTTAATCAAAGTAGATACGCTGCCTGTTGACATCCCGACAAGCCCGCCCTGATCATTGTACTTAGGCTTGCTACCGTTACCATCGGAACTAAATGTAACCTTGCCAAGGTCAATCTTGCTAGCGTACAACTCCTCAAGTATCGAGATGGCAGTGCTCCCATCTTCAGGTGCAGTGATATCTATACAGCCACCCTTGCTAACCCATTCAATCCCTTGCTGCAATAGAGATGAAGTTCTGGCGATATGGGTTGGCAAGAACTGGTTAATAGGGATTTCTGTGTGTTCTACCACGTCAAGAAGTGGGTCTAATCCCCGGTTACCATCACCTACATGAACATGAACAACACCAACCTTGCCACTCAACATGCCACCAGCTCGAGCCTCAGAGGCTAGCCTTGCCAATTCTATGAACGTTAGCTGCGAGCCACGGTGATCAGAAATGGCGATCTTCACCCCAATAATCTCGTCAATCAAGGCAATGTCACGCTTCACACTACCGGTGATCGTGGAAGAAGGAAGATGATAGCTACCGGTATACATGTAAGTAGTAATCCCCTCCACACAAAGGGCTTTCGCTTTTATAAGTAATGTTTCAAGGTGGCGGGAAACGTTATCAGTACCAAGCAGCCCAGCTAGTGTAGTGATCCCGGCTTCAGTAATCCTGGAAAGCCTGATCTCTGGGACTCGTGAGGTAGGGCCTGCTTCTCCACCACCACCGATCAAGTGAACGTGTAGATCGATCAGGCCAGGGATTACAATCTTGTCTGAGGCATCGATCACATCCATTTCAACCGGGTACACGGCATTGAATTGATCTTCCACCCAGGCAATGCGATCTCCAAGAAGGACTATATCTCTTACTCCTTTCTCTTCGGGGTCGTACAAATATCCTCCACGAATAAACTTGATGGGATGATTAAGTCTCATTGTTGCCTTTGACCTAGCCTAGGGTTGAGTTCCTCTCGTAACCAATCTGCTAGCAAATTGATGCCAAGGACGATGGAGATTAGCGCAATTCCAGGGAAAATGATAAGCCACCACTTCCCCGCATAGATGTAGTTCTTCCCAAGAGAGATCATCATTCCCAGAGATGGTTTGTTAATTGGGACGCCCACACCGAGGAAGCTTAAGGTAGCTTCTAACATGACAACAGCTCCGAAATCAACAGCAGCCACAACCAGGATTGGAGGTATAGCATTGGGAAGAATATGCCTAATCATGATTCTGAGGTTGCTTCCTCCACAGGCTCTTGCTGCTTGGATGTAATCATCCTCTTTCACTCCAAGAACACTTCCACGCATCGTTCTTGCATAGCGGACCCAGTCAGCGATTACGATTGCCAAGATCACCAAGGGAATACCTCCTCCTTTGAATATCCCAAGTAACAGCATCGCCATCAGAGTGGTTGAGAAGGAAAAGAAGGTGTCCGCTATTCGCATCGTCACAGCGTCTAGTATTCCGGAATAGAAAGCGGCCAAGAGGCCAACCGTTACTCCGATTGTACCAGCGATGAGAATCACACTAGAACCCACGAAGAAGGAGGTCCTACAACCGTAAAGTATGGTGCTAAGTATGTCTCTTCCTTGGTCGTCTGCGCCCAACAAGAACGGTGCTTGTCCGCCCTTCATCCAAATAGGAGGGGTCAACGAGTCTTGCAGGGAGAGGATTTTCGGATCATAAGGATCTTGAGGGGCAATAAGCGGCGCGAAGATCGCCCCAAACAGCACAATGAGAAGGATCACTGAACCTACAACTGCTGAGAGGTCCCTTACATAATGGCTAAGTAGCTTTGATTGAAGAAGACGTCTAATCATAGCTGATCTTTGGGTTAAGAATCCCGTAGAGAATGTCGATGAAAATGTTTATGGTCAACACGATTAGTGCCGTGATCATGACGTATGCCACGATGACGGGGTGGTCCGTTTCGTAGATTGACGTTAACAGCAGGTTACCACTTCCAGGCCACTGAAATATGCTCTCGGTCACGATGGAAAACGCGATCAACTCACCCATTTGCAGTCCAGCTATCGTTACAACCGGGATTAACACGTTTCTCAGTGCGTGCTTGAACATCACAATCCGCTGGGATAATCCCTTTGCCCAAGCAGTTCTGGTGTAATCCTCTTGCAGTGCCTCAAGCATTCCCCCTCGTGTTAAACGGAGGAGAACCGCCAGCTGATACATTCCCAAGGTCAGCGCAGGGAGGATGAGATGTCGAAGGCCGTCGATTGTCACAAACCCGGTTCGCCAATTTCCAATAACCTTTATTACTCTTCCCCGTCCAAAGGGAGGTAAAGCCCTCAACGAGACAGCAAGAACCAAGATAAGAAGAATTCCCACCAAGAAAGTGGGAAGAGAAATTCCAAAGAGCGATCCTGTCATAATGACTCTACTTCCTAGCGAATGAGGTTTCAGTGAAGAAACAACTCCCAGTGTAATTCCCAAGAAGAGAGAAAGAAACATGGCAGTAATCGCTAGTTCAATACTTGCGGGCAGGCGTTCAAATATCAGTCTTAATACCGGCACTTGTGTAACATAAGACAGCCCAAAATCACCGCGGATAGCGTTTGCAATAAAGCTGAAGTACTGAGTGTAAAACGGCCTATCTAGTCCAAGTGTTTTGCGGACTTGGTCTTGTTGTGCCTGTGTGGCATATCTTCCCGCAAGGGTAAGAACCGGGTCTCCCATAAACTGGAAAATGGCAAAACAGATCAATGAGACTGCAAGCAGTACAATGAAGCTCTGAGCAATCCGTCTAACGATGTAGGCAAACATAGAATGAGGGGGCGCAAAGTTACATTGCTCAAGCTTTGCGCCCCCTCGCTATTCACTCCCTTTGATTCTTTCCACTACTTGATGGACATTTCTTTGAATACAATCCACGTATCGGACCGCGGCGTAAAGCTGATCCCGCGCCCCTTGTAGACTGCATAGGAATCTTCTTGGTAGTGAAGGGGGATGATGGCGATCTTCTCCTGCATTGCCACCTTGTTCAAAAGACGTAGTGTCTCTCCCCTCAGTGCCGGGTCAACAATCTCAGCCGACGCTTCCAGAAGCCTGTCCAAAGCTATGCTCTTGTAAGACGAACCATTTAAGCCGCCAAAGCCAGCTTCAGCATCTACGCTGTGGAGAAGCTTGGTGAATGATCGGCCAAAATCGTAGGAGCCATCAAACCAACCCAGCAAATAGAAATCAAGCCCATGTTCATCCATTTCTGGGAAGTAAACGGCCTTTGGTTTGGTATCAAGTTCAACCTCGATCCCAACCTTTGCCAACTGTGAGGCAAGCGCCTGCGCGATCTGCTCATCCCGTACGTACCGATCGTTTGGTCCAGTGAACTTGATCTTGAAACCATCTGGATAGCCCGCTTCAGCAAGCAATTGCTTTGCCATCTCGGGATTGTAAGGGAGTCGCTCGATACTAGCGTCGTAGCCAACAGTTGGAGGGTCTGGTATCTGGGTGCATGGGAACGCGTGCCCAAACATGACCTTCTCGATGATCTCATCCTCATTAATTGCCATGTACATAGCCTTGCGGACCCTGATGTCGCTTGTAGGGAATCCGGGCTCATTTCTGAGTCCTAGCCATATTGACCTTCTCGCAGGGCGGGTGACCACTTCTAAGTTCGCGTTTTTTGCAACTATATCGAAGAGCTCGACAGGGATGTCCTGGAGGATATCCACTTCACCAGTGGCGATCGCTGCCACTCGTGTGGAGGGCTCAGTAACCGGTCGTAACTCCGCATACTTAACGGAAGGAGGACCATCCCAGTAATCCTCGTTTGCCTCTAGCTTGAGGTATGACCCTTTGATCCACTCGACAAATTTGTAGGCACCAGTTCCGATTGGATATTCTCCGATCTCGCCAGTGGAACGTGATTCTGTGGATTCTTTGTCCATGATGAACACTTGGTGAAGGTTCTGGTCGAAGTAAGAGGTTGGCGTCGTTGTCACGATGTCAATGATCCAGGGGTTGCCCTCTACTGTCTCAATGGACACGATCAACCCGCCAAAGGCGAGGAACTCCGACACGGGGTACGGTATTCTTAGCCTCTCCATAGTGTATTTAACGTCTTCCCAGGTGAAGTCATTACCATTATGAAACTTGACTCCCTGCCTTAGGTGAAATCGCCACGTGAGTTCGTTAACGCGCTCCCAGGAGGTTGCTAGCGCAGGAAGAAGAGTACCGCCGGTGTCCCTCTGCAGAAGCCCCTCGAAGATGTTGGCCACTACGCCCAGGTTGCAATCCGAGTCTGATCCATGAGGATTCATCGTCTGTGGTGGTGCGCCAACTGCGACAACGATCGTGTCCTTTGCAACGCCAGATACGCTGAGAACCCCAACCAATCCAAAGATCAATATTCCCATCATTACAAGCAATGGTATTCTTTTCATTGTGCCTCCTTTAAAATTCTTAGCTTGTCTCCCTAGTTACTAGTGATCTTTAACTTAGCTCACCTCCTTTTGTCAATGATATTGCTCTTCAACTCTGCCTAAGAAGATCTGCTCGGAAGCAGCGAAGTGTGTCCATTGTTTCACAACAGCTGCAGGATCTTGCCCTTTAATAGCATCTAAGGATATCCCGGTGTTTCCCTACAAGCCTGGCAGCATGGGCACTCTTCTTTTCAATCACCGGAATCTCGGAAGTTTGCAATACACCTTTCTTTTCTTTCATGCCGGTATTACCACTATAGCACGGCCAACTCGCTGAGTCAATACGTACACCACCGCGAATAACCGTGCGCTGAAGAGTAAAGTTCATACTAAGCTGACTCCTTTCTACCTTTATGGCTTTAGCCTGATGATGATCAACCTGCCGATTGCTCCTTTGCTGCTCTCTCAGAACCTCGCATCCACTCGACCACTGGTTCGAATGCCTTGGCTATGGAAACTCCTTCAACGGCCTTCTCCGCGATCACGTTGACCTGCCTGCGGGCTTCACTAAGCTCCGAAGCCAGACCCTGGATTCTCTTCTCCAGTGACTTGTTGACCTCCCGTAGGTGACTGATCGTCTGTTCCAAAGATTTGCGCCCCCACTCCCTTTCAGCCTCAGCTAAGGCGGCTTTGTGCTCCATCTCTCTCCCCACCTCGGCACTTGCCTCCTCCCGAGCTTGTGTCACAGCCACGTCCAGCTTTTCGGGAAACCCTTCGATCTCGCTTGCCATCCGCTGGAAATCCTGCTCTTTTGCTTCAATGACCCCTTTGCGTTCCGAGATCTCCTTTTCGGCCTCCTCTCTCAGGGAACAAAGCTCCTTTTCAAGCTCTGCCCTCCTCTCAGCGTATTCATCCTCTTTAAGGCACCTGCTTCGGTCCCGGTTGTACTCGTATTCCGCCTGCTCTCTTTCACGTTCCTTTGAGATTCGCTCTTCCTCCGCTTTCCAGCCGGTCTGCTTCTCATTCATCTCCCGTTGGAGTTGTGCCTTGCGATCGTTGAATGCTGTGTCCAGTTCCTCCGTCTTTGTGGCGTAGCCCTCTTCAAGCTCGCTGATATGTGTTGTGTACTCAGCCTCAGCACTGGCCCTTTCTTCAGCGTAGGTCGCGTTAAGTTTGGACATGGTGTCGGCAGCGCACTGGATATCATGCAAATCCTTGAGCCTTGACTCCCGCAGTTCTACCACGCGGTTCAACTGGTTGAGCTTCTCCGCCTGTTCGGACATCTTGTCGCTCAGGCCGCTAAGGGTGGATCCGACCAGAGCCCTCAGCCTGCTTGTTCCCTCAATTACAGAGTCCACCGTTGTCTCCAGCCCAGCGTCAATGGCCTCCCGGGCCTGTTGTTTCTCCAGTTCTGTCAGCCTGCTGTCAGCTTCTTTCCTTACAGCAGCTTCCTCATTCAATTCATCTAGAAGATTGTTGTACTCCTTAATTATTTCCTTCTTGGTCATGTTCGTTGAAACCTTTTTCGGAGATTCCATAATTCCCTCCTTAACACATCGTAGATAATTCCTTCTGATTCATTCGCCACGATAGCATAGGCCAGAATCTGGCTCATCAACATCTTTCAGCATGTTTCTCGTTGTATACCTCCTGTCCCTCAATAAATACCCTATCTACCTTTGAATCTTCTACATCTAAAGGAGGGCCACTCATGATGACCAACATATTATCATCTCCTCCTGACTATCCTTGAAAATGAACGACCTGTTCTTCCGCAAACAGGCCTGGGACCCCACCAGTGTGAATAAACACTACGGCCTCTTCCTTTCGAAATTGCCCCTTGTGAACTAGATCAATGAGCCCGGCCATGGCTTTGCCCGTATATACGGGATCTAGAATAATCCCTTCCTTTCGGCTCACCAACTCGACAGCCTCCTTCATAGCTTGAGTAGGAAGACCATATCCATCCCCCAGGTAGTTGTCGTAGACAATAACCTCCTGGGTAGTTTTACACTCCAGCCCCAAGAAGGAACAGGCATCATCTAGTGCCTCCTTAATCTTTTTGATCAGTTCATCCTTAGAGTGGGATATACTTATGCCGATCACTTGCGTCATTCCCTGGCAATACAACTTGCTACCTAGGATGAGCCCTCCTTGAGTGCTAGCCGATCCACAAGCCGTGATAATGGAACTAGGGGCCAGATTATAGTCGTAGAGTTGATCGACAATTTCTCGAACGCAGTTGGCGTAGCCCAAAGCACCGTGAAGGGGGTGGCAGCCGTTCGGGATGTAGTAAGGCTTCTCTCCCTGAGATATCAATCTTTCCTTGATCTCTTGAACCTTTTCGTCTACAGGATCTGAGCCTTCTTTGATACTTCCGTAAGCATCAGGTTTAACAACATAGTGGATTTCGGCCGCTCCCAGGATCTTATCCAGAAGAAGGTTTCCTGTGGCTATGAGGGGCTCCTCTCCGACAAGGACGAGGTGGGTCTTCAAGCCCAACTTGTT
>JAUWPW010000023.1 GCA_030611415.1 Candidatus Bipolaricaulota bacterium | reverse complement strand
TATTGGTGCCGAGGGCGGGACTTGAACCCGCACGGACGTTTAATGTCCACATGGCCCTCAACCATGCGCGTCTGCCAATTCCGCCACCCCGGCAATAGATTCATGTTATCTAACCTGAAGGAGTCTGTCAATAGAGAAGTTACCGTTTGGTGCTTTTTCAAGCCGCTAACCCGAGGTAAACCTTACCTATTCTTCCCTTCGCATGTCGCCCCGCGTAGTAGCAGGATTCCACTTGCCGCATTTGCGGTTTTCTTCTTTATTGTGTGGGTCACAGATTTGTGAGAGATCCCAATCTCGCCAGCGCCGGTAATTACTGGTGTCCGTTTTACCGTGAGCGTAGTCTGTATGCCACCCTTGCAGTACAGGCAACTCCTTATATAGTCTCCTTCTCCATGCTTCAAGGAAACGTCGTCTTTCGCCCATGAAATCGGCCGCACACCCGACACGGTTTCTTGTCTCAGCATCAAGTTTATCCAACCATTCGATCCCCTGTTGAGAGCGCAGCAAGTGGTGATCTATAACAAGGAAGGGCACTCTGTTAGCCAAGTAGAGAGCGTTTTGCCACGCTTTCTTACGACAGCTTTCCGACAATTGCTGCAGATAAATAGGCGGGCCCGATGCCAAAACAACATCTGGTTTCCATTCCACTATCTGGGAAATAGGGTGTCGTTCCAGGAGTTGAATATCTGAGGCGTGCACAAAGACAAAGCCGCTTTCCTCAATTCGTGTCATCATGACGGCGCCCAAGCCGTTCTTGTATTCACCGTGTGGCATCGCCGTAGAGAAGCAGAGAGGACCATCTGTGGTCCCCTCTACTTCACGTAGACGAGCCCCACAGGCCCTTTCAATTGCGTCTCTACGCTGTCGCATAACGTAGGAAAGATCCTCCCGACTCGGGGCCCATAACCGCGGTTCTCGCAGCAAATGAGCGACGGAGGGCATTGGCATCTGATAAGGGTTGGCGTCAATCAATGGAACATGGTCGCCATGGAAGTGACTGATAACAACATCGGTGACGCTTTCCAAGGTAGAGATGATATCGCTCCGGATCATTGCGCCAACACCAACCTGAAATGGATGGGGAAGCTGTCCATGACGCAAATATCCCAGAGCAATCCCCGGGTCAATGAGAATTCTTCGATTGTCAATGCTCACAAGACAGCATAATCCACGGACACCAAGAGACTCGGTTGCCAAGATATCAATGCGCATCGATCTTCCTTCTGGAGCGATTCAATGTAATGATACGCTTATGATTGACCATTTCGAGTTCCCATCTCAAAAGAAGCCCCAAATAGCTGCGGAGGAAGTCTGCCGACTACCCGTTGATGTCTCAGAGAAGTTGATTCCCAAGCCGCGTTTGTGAAAGATATTTGCCAAGAACACAAGGAGGAAAGTGTCTTGAAGAAACAGGTGATATGTTTGCTGGTGATACTTATATTGTGTGTATCGTTGGGCATCTTTGCAGAGACAAATGACAGGATCGAGATAGCTGACGCTGCATTCGACCGCTGGGATGGGAGCTTTGAATTCGAGGCTTACCAACAACGGCTTGAGACTGCTCTCACTAGTTATGAACAGCTGCTTTACCTTGTCCCCGAAGATGAGCGACAAACGCGTGCACACATAGCCAATCGTCTTTCACAAGGGTACTTCGAACTTGGCTTTGCCTACATTACTGATCGAGGCGACCAGGAAAAGGCATTTGCTAAGGGACAGGCCCACGCGCTCACGAGCCTGCGTCTTGACCCCAGTTTCGTAGAGGGTGAAGAACAAGGCTTCCGCGCCGCATTGGAGTCGGCAGACGATGCAATTGCCCTATTCTGGTATGGGAACAATCGTGGCAAGTACCTCGATTTTCACTGGCTAACCGCACTCTCTGGTGGGATGAAGGATGTGCGAGCGACATTTGAACGAGCAATCGAGCTCGATGAAGCCTATTTCGGGGGTGGGCCGTGGCGTGCATTGGGGTCGTTCCTGGCAAAGGTTCCGGCATTCCTCGGGGGAGATATGACACAAGCCAAAGCAGCCTTTGAACGCGCAATCGAGCTTGGACCGAATTTCGTGGAGAACTATGTCGACTACGCTGAGTACTGTGCCAAGCCCGAACAAGAATGGGACATTTTTCGCCATGAACTTGGCAGCGTGCTTGAGCTAGCTGAAGACCCGGAAGTGATGGCTCGCTGGCCACTGTATAACAACCTTGCGCTGCGGCGTGCTGAGAAGCTCTATTCTTCGGAACCAGGCGTTTCCAATTGATGCAGATGCTTGCCCTAATCCATTCTTCGCAATAAGTAGGAATTCCTTCATAAGGAAGTATCCGAGCAGCAAAACCATTGCCTAGTTAGATAATGTCATCTTGACACTTGAGGGCAGATCGGAATGTTGTCACTTCGTGTGGCCCTAGGTCTTTCTTCCTAGTGGAGAGAATGCGAGATCGAAGGCAATGAATGTGGCATTTAGGTCAGTAAAGGAATAATCATCTAGTGCGGCTTGAACAAGCATGCCTAGATTCTATTCCAAGGTCGTTAGTTTCGGGAGTTTACTGTTAACCTGTTCGAGTTGCGCCACACGCTGACGCAACCAGTACAACTCTCCTCTGGCTGCGATATCGACCTCCCTCAATTCAGCAAAAAGCCGCTCGCTATTCCGAATGATGATCTCTAGTATCTCCTGCTGTTCTTGGGAAAGCTGATCCACGCCTCCATCATATAATAGCTCAGCATAACCCTGGATCGATGTGATGTGGCCTATCAGTTTACGGGGAATCTGTGCATTGATTCCCATGTCTCTCTCCCAGCGATATCTTAAGCGGTTAACCTTTGGCCTAGACTTCTCTTGCAACATTGCATAACACCTTCTCGCCTTGCATAAGGCAACTTCGGAATTGAAAACTTTCCGTTACTTTCACTTTGTTGTCCGACAAACTTCGTATTTCTGAGATGTAGTGATCCCCAACTCATTCAAGCCGCTGATCATATCCTAAAGAGAATTATGAAGGAGAACAATAGATAGAAGATCAAACGTGGGTAAAAGGAAACTCATATCCTGCTCAAGTTTAGCTCAACAAGGCTTTACTCGAACAAGGCAAACAGCAAGCCAGTAGTAGTACATAGTCTGTTAAGTTCAATGGATTCATAGAGTCACAGCGCCAAACTCTCGGCAGTCAAGGGTAATCGCAGAGTATCTAAGTAAAGATTACCTTACGGACAAGCACCGTTTGCTAGGGATATCCCACTGTTCACATTGAGTTTGGGAGAGTGACAAGATATCAATGGAGAGGTGTTGTGGGTTCAGTGGCTTTCGAAGTGCTTCCTGCGGTCTGGGGCAATGGGCAAAGTAACAGAGAAGGTGCTCCCCTCTCCTAGTTTCGAGTTTACTCGAATTATCCCGCCATGTTCCTCTACAATCGCTTGAGCTATACTTAGCCCTAAACCAATACCTTCTCTAGGGTTGTTTGAATCAAGGTAACGAGTTTGGTAAAACTTTTCGAAGATGTGGGGCAATTCTTGCATTGAGATACCCTGCCCTTGGTCAATTACATCAACCAGCACGTGATTCTTCTCCTTCCATGCTCTTAAGGTTATCACGGCTGTGTCCGAGAACTTGATCGCATTCGAGAGAAGATTACAGAAAACACGCGCCAATTGCTCCCTGCTACCATAGACTAGTAAAGAACTTCCGAGATCTGTCCGCAGTTCCAGTCCTTTTGCCAAAGCGTTAGGCTCAAACTCCTCTGCAATTGCAGAAAGTACTCCTTCAAGAGCGAAATAGTCTCGGTCCAGATGAAACGTCTGAGCTCTTATTTGCTCAGAATCGAGAAAGGTGTTGACTAGTAACGAGAGTTGCTGGGTGTTACGGATTATAGTGGCTAACATCTCTTGTTGTTTTGCGGAAACTATGCCGATTTCACCATCGTGTAGAAGTTCGGCGTATCCCCGGATAGCTGTGAGTGGGGACCTCAAATCATGAGCAACCATTGCTACTGTTCTCTTGTTTATCTCGTTCAGTTTGCGCAGTTCCATCTCCACTCGCTTACGTTCAATTGAGTAACGAATAGAGTGCACCAGTAAGTCGGTATTCACATGCCCTTTGATTAAGTAGTCCTGTGCACCCATGCGCACGCATTCAAGAGCTATTTCTTCATTACTGAGGTTAGTCAGCACTACAATCGGTACTTTACTTGCTTGTTCATACACTTTAACAAATGTACTAAGCCCCTTGCTGTTAGGTAGTAAGAGCCCCAGTAGGATTACGTCAATATCGTTCCGGGAAAGAAGCTCCAATCCTGTGGCAAGGCGATTAGCGCATTTCAACTTGAACACGACATCTCTTCCTTCAGCAAGCATCCCTTGAACCAAGCGACGGTCAGCAAGATTATCCTCGATTAGGAGGGCTTGAATGACTGAGCATTGGGAATTAGGGGTTGCAAATCTATTATTCATTGTTGCTTGCTCCAGATAGATCTAACTCAACAAGAGTAATAGCAATGAGGTGGTTTGTCTTGTGTGCAAGATAGAGTACGGTACCTTTTCTCATGTTATCTAGGAGGATATCTCTTTGGATGCTGGCACGGATCTTGCGTGAGCTGACTTTTGCATTTGCCTACGTCTTGCAGCATATGCTTCCCTGCTCTACGCGTCCGGGTAGGCCTCACACTAGGATGAGTAGTCGATGGGTTGATCGGAAATGCGATACCCAAAGCCCCGGATCGTCAATATAATCTGCGGCTTCTTGGGTTGTTGCTCAACCCTTTGACGCAGTAGATAAATACACTGCCGAACATCTCCTGTTGTCATGCCAGAATTATCTGGCCAAAGCTGGTCGATGATTTCTTGTGGCGAAAACACTTTGCCTGGGGCCGAAGCTAGTAGGTTGATCAACTGATACTCTTTGTGTGTCAAGCGACACTGCTCGCCACGAATTCGTACTTGTTTTCTAGAATCGTCGATTGCCACAAGCGGAGCTTTAGCACTGGTCTGTGTGTTGGTCATACCTGATGTGGCCATAGAAAGAGTTCGGTGTTGCATAACCGCTTTGATTCTAGCTTTGAGCACACGGTTGGCAAAAGGTTTTGGAATGTAATCATCTGCACCGTACCTAAACCCCTTTACGTGATCATCCGGAGAGCAGAGTGCCGTTAACATAATCACTGGCACATGAGATTTGAGTCTAATTGCTTGAAGAGTCTCCCAACCGTCTTTCTTGGGCATGATTACATCTAGGATAACCAAATCTGGGTTATCGACTTGAAAGATGTCGAGCGCCTCTTCGCCGTCTCTTGCGCTAAGCACGATATAACCTGTCGACTCAAGGATTCGACCTAGTAACCCGAGAATGTCTGGATTATCGTCTGCAATGAGGATCTTCTTAGGGAATTGCTTGCTCACGGTAGGTGGAACTGTCGTTTTGGTACCCAGTCCATTCATTGTTCTTTCCACTCCTTTAATTAAGCAATGAAGTCATGAGGTAGAAATCCTGAATTACTTTAAGAGTTAGCTCGTGCTAAGTCAAGGGCTCGCATTGACTGATAAAAATGTACTCGATGAGGCAACGGAGAGTTTTTTTGTGGTAGCATTGCTATACTTAGGGCTATGAAGAAGGAGAGAATGATTGGCGTGCTCTCCGGAGGGGATTCTTCGGAGCGTGAAGTGTCGTTGATTTCCGGACAGCGGGTTCATAGTGCATTGCATGAGCTTGGTGAGCAATGTGAGTTGATCGAGGTTGATAACTTGGATGACCTCGTTCAAGGGTTACGTGGGATAGACACTGCGTTCATATGTCTGCATGGTGGGGCAGGCGAAGACGGAACGGTGCAGATGCTTCTGGATGTAATGGGTATTCCATACTGTGGTTCCAGGGCTTTGGCAAGCGCGTTGGCTATGGATAAGGCGCATACCAAGACAACTCTACGCTCCAAGAGAATACCTGTACCGGAGGTTGTGTTTGCCAACTCAGCTCCCCAACTCCCCGTGGCGCAAGATGAGACCATGCTTCAAAGACAAGCCAAAACTGGCTTCGCCTTCCTCTAAAAGAAAGGCAAAACCAGTCAAGCCCTAAAACCCCCAGCGAGGATTTTAGGGTAGGGATATGTAACGCAACTCATCTGGCCTTGCTAGTAGATAACAACTCTACGGTAAATAGATACTTCAAGAAGCAACAGAAGAAAGCTTTGGCTCCTGCAACTGGACTTGCGTCCTTTTTGCGTCTCTCAAAGGCCTTTTGCTTGGAGCGTCATTCCAGATATGGCTACTGATCTGAAATTTGGAGGCGCAGCATCGGGCTTGACAAACCTGCATTAATCCCTATTCTGTTATTAGATCTGAAAGGTGCTAAATGCACAAGGAGAAATAAGGAGGTAGAAAATGGCCAAGAATGATGCGCTGTTAAGGGAAGTGGTTAGTTTCTTCAAGGGAAATGCGGAGACTATCAAGAAGCAGTGGATTAAGACCATGCAGGCCAGGCAACTACTAATGGGGATGGATGTTGACCAGGTAAAGAAAGAAGGGGAGAGAATCCTCAATACTTATCTAGAATGCCTTGAGACTGGGGACTTTACTGCCGCTGAGACCTATAGTAAGGAATATGCTGACCGGGCAATCCAATCCGGGATAGGCAGCCAGCAAATAATAATGGACATGCTTACTCTGGAGGGAATTCTTAACCAACTGACATATGATGAGTATGGGAAGGAGGCGGAAAAGTGGCACCAAGTAATGGAAACGTGGCTCCCTACATCTGACACCATGTTTGGTTTTGTGTCTAAAGCGTTCGTGGAAGGAAGGGAGAAAATTGCCAAGCAGCAGCAAGAGGCACTAATGGAGCTTTCCACACCGGTGGTAAGGGTCTGGGACAAGGTATTAAGCGTCCCGCTAATTGGCACCCTGGATAGTCCCAGGACACAATTGTTGATGGAAGTGCTACTGCAGAGGATAGTAGACACCCAATCCCGGGTGGTCATCGTGGATATTTCAGGTATACCGGGTGTAGATACCCTGGTAGCCAATCACCTGGTCAGGACGGTAACCGCCACCAGGCTCCTCGGCGCAGAATGTATTGTTACCGGAGTCAGCTCCCAAATAGCCCAGACGCTGGTTCACCTCGGTGTTGACCTGTCAGGCATCACTACCCGCGCGTCAATGTCTGACGGATTAGCTATGGCATTTGAGATTCTAAATTTGAGGGTAGTGTCAAAGTAATTCAAGCTCAATTGGCATGAGGGAGTAAATATGGCAGAAGTAACCATAATGAAAATAGGCTCTATCCTTATTATTCCCATCCAGACAGAGCTACATAACTCCGCTGCAGTTCAGGTGCAACAAGACATCATAAGTAATATTGAGCAGGCAGGAGTCAGGGGACTGCTGATTGATGTGTCCAAGCTCGCGGTAGTGGATAGCTTCCTGGGACGGCTCATTGGTGATACCGCCGCTATGGCACGGGTAATGGGTTGCCAGACGGTGGTGGTTGGTCTCCAGCCTGAAGTAGCGATAACCCTGATGGAACTGGGGATGCACCTTGAGGGTGTCTATACTGCCCTGAATACTGAGACAGGACTGGAACTCTTAAACAAGGTTATTGGCAATAGAGCGGGTGAGATTGAGACAGAGCCTAGCGCTGGTGATGAAGGGGTTTAAGCAAATGGAAGCTAAATCAATACCCTCTATTGAAATTGCCTCGACAGAAGAGATAGTAGCTGTCAGGCAGAAGGTCAGGAAGCTAGCCAGCGATATGGGCTTCGGTGCTGTTGACCAGACACGCATCGCTACCGCTGTTTCGGAACTAGCTAGAAACATTTACCAATACGCTGGCAAGGGTGAGGTTACCATCTCCAGCTTGGAAGGAGACCGCAGGGGGATACAGATTGTGTGTGAGGACAGTGGCCCAGGCATAGCTGATATTGAGCTGGCGATGACCGATGGCTACAGCACGGTTAAATCACTAGGGCTGGGCCTACCCGGAGCCAGGAGATTGATGGACGAGTTTGAGATTGAATCTGAACCTGGTAAAGGAACCAGGGTTACTATTACCAAGTGGCTGTAGGTAACATGACCACGGACTCTGAAACTACTGTATCAATTGATAAGGATGCCGATGTTGTCCTTGCCAGAGCGAAGGGAGAGAGACTGGCTCGGGGCATCGGTATGGAGAAGACTCAGGTGGCGGAGGTAGCTATAGCCATATCCGAGTTAGCCTCAAATCTGGTAAAGCACCGGGCGACTGAGGGCAAGATTACTATCCGTAAGATAGATAGTGAGAGGAAGAAAGGCATAGAGGTAGTAAGCTCTGATAAGGGTCCGGGAATTGCTGATATTGACCAGGCAATGACCGATAGCTACTCCACCGTCGGTTCCCTGGGTATTGGCTTGCCGGCGGTAAACAGGCTAATGGATGAATTCCAAATCAGGTCTAATACCGCCGAGGGAACTCTAGTCACCAGTCGTAAATGGGTAAAACCTGAAATACCCTACACGCCAGTCCCAGAGCTTGACCTCAGCGTGTTTTCACGCCCGCTTCCAGGGCAAAGGTATAACGGGGATGCCTATTTTGCCAAGAGGTATGAAGATAAGGTTATGTTTGCCGTTATAGATGGACTGGGACATGGACAAGGTGCTCAAGAGGCATCGCAGGCTGCTGTTGATTGCCTGGAGAACTACTACCGAAGACCTTTCACCGAGATATTCCGGTTATGCCACCAGCGGCTTAAGAGAACTCGTGGCGCTGCCATGAGCCTGTGCCGTATCAACCTCAAGGATAGAGTAATGACCCATTCCGGTATAGGCAATGTAAACACACGGGTCTACTCATCAGAAAAATCCCCGGCGCCGTTCTGCATCAATGGCACCCTCGGAGTAGCTCTGCGGACAGTAAAGGTTGATGATTACCCTCTCCCAGAAGACAGCGTAATTATCATGTTTTCCGATGGCATATCAAGTCGCTTCAGACCAGATAATATTCACGGTTTCTGGGGATTAAAACCACAGATGTTAGGCAAGCGAATAATAGATAATCACGCTAAGGATAATGATGACGCTACTGTTCTCGTGGGTAGGTCAAGCTGATGACAGATGACAGGCTCATCCAGCAGTACAAGGAGCTAGTCTCCACCTATATTGAAAAGGGAGATGAGCGTTCTCTATATGAGGTCTCAGGGTTTGCCCGCGCTTGCCTTGCCCAGGACTTGGGTCCTGAGATTCTAGTGGAGATGCATTCTTCAATTCTCTCTGAACTCGTGAAAGGGAGAGACACTGAGGTTCAGGAGTTAGTGGCAAAATCTAACCAGGTGCTGCTGGAGGCGATGATGACCTATGGCCTGATTTACCAGGAGCTTCTTGAACGGAAAAACGTTGAGCGTAAGACACTGGAGCAGGGTTTACAAGAACGGGTTAAGGAGCTCCAGTGTCTTTATGGTATAGCTGGTATTGCTGAGAGGCCGGGGATTACTTTAGATGAAATATATCAAGAGACTGCTAATCTGCTCCCAGGTAGCTGGCAGTATCCGGGTATTACCTGTAGCAGGGTCACCATTGACGGCAAAGAATTGAAGACAGAAAATTATACAGAATCCCGGTGGAAGCAATCTTCGGATATCAAAATAGGTGGGACAAAAGCAGGTAGTATAGAGGTTGGTTACTTAAGGGAAAGGCCAGAGATCGATGAAGGGCCCTTCTTTAAAGAAGAGAGACTGTTGATTGATGCTGTCGCCGAGCGATTGGGAAGGATTGCCGAGCGCAAGCAGGCAGAAGAGAAAGTAGAACACCTGAACTTAGTACTCCGTGCCATCCGCACAGTCAACCAACTCATCGTTAGGGAAAGAGACCGTGACCGGCTACTCAAAGACGTTTGCAACAACCTCGTTGAGACTCGCGGCTATAATAGCACCTGTATTTGTCTGTTTGACGAGTCCGGAATGCTTGTAGCACATGCCGAAACTGGTTTGGGTAAGGATTTCTTGCCCATGGTCGAGCGCCTGCAGCGTGGCGAATTAACCGATTGTATTAAAAGAGCACTGATACAATCGGGAGTGGTGATAACTAAAGCCTCATCTTTAACCTGTGGTGACTGTCCTCTAGTGAAAGTGTGCAGTGGCGAGAAGGTAGTAACTATGCGGATGGAACATGGTGAAAAAGTATATGGGTTGTTGAGGGTCTCACTATCTGGGGATGCCTCCGTATCCGGGGAAGAGCAATCCCTACTCCGGGAGGTTACTGGTGATATCGCTTTTGCCCTGCACAGTATGGAATTGGAGGAGGAACGTAGGCAAAGTTTCGAGAAGTTACAAAAAGCCTTAAGGGAAACGGTTCACGCCCTGGCATCGGCAGTCGAGATGCGGGACCCCTATACCGCAGGTCATCAACGGCGGGTAACGGAGCTGGCCCGTGCCCTAGCTGAAGAGATGGGCCTCTCAGAGGAGCAGATTGAGGGGCTTCACATGGCCGGGCTAGTTCACGATATTGGCAAGATCAATGTGCCTGCCGAGATCCTTAGCAAACCCGGCCAGTTAAACGACGTGGAGTTCAGTATGATCAAGGCACATTCCCAAGCTGGATACGACATTTTAAGGACGATAGAATTCCCCTGGCCCGTGGCCAAGATAGTGCTCCAGCACCACGAACGTTTGGATGGCTCAGGCTATCCCCAAGGGCTCAAAGGCGAAGAGATATTACTCGAAGCCCGTATTCTCAGTGTAGCCGACGTAGTGGAGGCGATGTCGTCCTACCGCCCTTACCGGCCAGCCCTCGGCATCGAGAAAGCGTTAGAAGAGATTTCCAACAACAAGGGCGTGAAGTACGATTCAGAAGTTGTCGACGCCTGTCTGGAGCTTTTCGCTGAAGGAAGGTTCAAATTCCAAAGGCAGTAATGCAACACAATACACACTGTGTTGCATGATTTCGGCAAATCATCAACTTATCATATCGCTCTTCTAATGGTGGAATGGGCTGTTGTCAGACGGCTTACAAGGTGCGCAGCGTTCGCCGAAGAGGACGAGATGAAACCATTCCTCAGTTCCGCCTACTCGAATCTTGTAGAACACCGCGATGCAATCCAGCGAGACGCCTACGAACGTGTGAACCACGTACTCGAGCACCACGAGATCCGACCTCAGAATCCCCGGGACGCATACTATGATTCCTCAAGGAGTAGGTTGAGATTGGGTCTGTCCATCTCGACTCCTCATAGTATTTCAAGGGATGACAGGAATAGAGCTTGTTTTTGATGAAGCAATTCGATGGCTTGACAAATATGTATCCAGGATACATACTGATGCATATGAGAACAACGTTGAACATCGACGATGAGACCCTCAAGCAAGCGGTAGAATTGACCGGCATCAAGGAGAAAACGTCCTTAGTGAAGCTGGGGTTGGAGGCGTTGATTGCTCGCGAGAGCAGCAAGAGGCTGGCCGTACTTGGCGCGACCGAAAAGGATCTGCGGCCCGTTCCGAGACGGCGGGTGCCAGATAGCTAAGCATGGTCTTGGTTGACACGTCCATTTGGATCTCACACCTGACGAAGGGGAATGCTCACCTGAAAACGCTGCTCGAAAAAGCGGAAGTGATCTCCCATCCATCCATCATCGGGGAGATGGCCTGCGGGAACATCAAGAATCGAACCGAGATCCTTTCTTTGCTACAGGCATTGCCTATGGCGGGTGTCGCGAAGCATGAAGAAGTCCTTTACTTCATCGAATCTCACCAGTTAATGGGCCGTGGACTTGGTCTCATTGATGTACACTTGCTTGCTTCGGCGCTTCTCACAGGGGTGCCCCTGTGGACCGCCGATAAACGTCTCCGTGCAGCATCTGCCGAGTTAAACATCGCTTACCCGTAGGGTTCGCCCTGCGGGAAATTCCGGGAACGCATACCTCTAAATCGTGATGGGTAACGTAGAACCACCATTACGCTGGATTCCCGGGCCCTGCCCTGGACCCGATCCAGGGTCCGCCGGAATGACGGAGTCAATGAACAGTGACGAGTGGAAAGACAGTAATGGGTGATGCGTGATGGGTGATGCGTGGAAAACACAGGATTAAGGATTATGGATTAAGGGAAAAAAGACAGTCGAAGGCAGCAGCAAGAGCAAGTTGAATAGTTGAATAGGAAAAGCAAACAACCGAAAAGACCAGGGTTGTGCTTGTGTAGCTTGGGGGGTGTAGTAGTTGGTCTAGGGATGTACTACACCCCCCAAGTACTTTACTTGCCGCGTGCAATCCTATTGCACTGGGGCCTGCGACGTTGGCTTCAACGTTGGACACAGGTTCCAACGCTACGAACGGTCTGAGAACTGACGGCTGAGAGCTTCCTTTCTTTCTGCTTCCTGATACCTGCATCAATCGGTGTACATCAGTGTTGATCCGTGGTTCAAGGTCTTTAAGAAACACCTCAGCCACGGATAGACACGGATAGACCTCTACCACGGATGAACACGGATAAACACGTATCAAAAACGACCACCGAACCAAGCAATAAGAGAGTCCTTCTATTGGGGAGTATTGGAGAAAGCGAGCTTGGCGTTAGCGTTCGAATTCAAACCTTCCTTCGGCAAAAAGCCGCAAACAGGCATCTGCTGTTTCCGAGTCGTACAGCTTGCCCTTGTTCTTTGTTATCTCCTCCAGGGCCTTGTTGAGACCAAGCGCCGGTCGGTAAGGTCGGGCTAGAGTGATTAGCTGCACTTCTCGCTGCGTTAAGTAGTCGATCAGGGCAAAGGAGGCTCCACGGTCCACCGCACCTTCCGGGAGGTACTCTAGGGCACGACGGTTGGCGGCCAGCGGGTAAGACAAAACCAGAGCCAACAACACCAAACCGCTAACCAGATGGTGGCGGTGTGACCTTCGAGCTCTGTCTGCCTGCTGGGCAGCGGCTAAGAAGCAGCGGAATCTGTGGGTACCAAGATCCCGCGTGTAAGCCAACTGATTCTTCTCATAGCAATCTGGAATTCCGTTCATATTTTCTTCCTCTCTCGATAGCTCAATCCTAGTTAATCCTTCCTGTCCAATCCTCGCACGGTTCCGGTTGTTGGAGAGAACGACGAGGGAAGACAACCACGGAATCCATGATAATCGCCGTGATACCATCTCCACATCGCTTCTTTCATCGGTGCTTCCGCATCAATCCACCTACTTGCGAGTGCATCTGTCAAGTTAGATACGTTGGAGGCTAAGAATGATGTGTGGCTTTGAGCCGACTTGATCTCTTGTTCGAATTTCACCTAGCCGATATAACCAAGCGCGGGATGACTGCGTAGGTGTTGACAGCCGAAGCAGAGGGCGTTAGGCTTATCACATAGGGGTACGGCATGGGAGGCGCGAGCATGCAGAATTCATGTGATTCAGCTCTCTGGAGCGTTTGCAAAGGATTCTTGAGCGCGTTTCAGGGAGTCCTGTCGTGGAAATGGGACGGTCGGTTTGGAACCGCTCTGGCTGAGTTCCGTGCGGATGAGGAAGACAGAGTTCGTGCAATCCTGGAGCACTATCTCAGCGTTGCGTGGAACAGCTCAAACATCGGTGAAGCACCTGATAGTGTGCGGATGATCAATAGTCATCTCGGTGGTCTCATGTCAGGGCAGATGCTTCTTACCTCGGATCCAGACAAGGATGCTTTCATGTTCTGTGCCTGGTGGCCATGGAACGATGGAAAGACCGTCTCTATTCGCGTCGGGCCGTCCTACAAGGAAGTATCAGCTTCGGAAAAGGCCGAACGAATCAAACTTTTCAAAGACTGCTTCGGGTTTTGAAGACAGATTTGACGTGATGTTATCCACGTCCGGAAACGCTGGCTGCGAGCAGCTGATGCTATATGGTGACCGTAGATCGAAGACAAGGAGGCCAATCGAATGTCTCTTGTAATCTATTTGATCCGTGTTCTGATGCGATCTGTCTTCTATCCATTCCGCTTTCTCAAGAAGGCGCCTCACTATGTTGTGTTCACGCTGGAAGGCACATATGCTGATATCCCACCGCTGAAACAGGGATTTCTCAAACGTAAGCTAACGCCGAGAGAGGCAAGCATCAAGGAACTGGGTGAGCAATTTGAACACGTGGCCTGTGACAGACGCGTGCGCGGTGTGATCCTGCACATCTCCAGTCTCAAGCTATCCACGGCCCAGCTTCAGACCGTGCGGGGCTTGATACGGAAGCTAAGGCAAAGCGCCAAGCACGTTGTTGCTCTGGCATCGAATTACGACATGGCCACCTATTATGCGGCTGCAGCAGCTAATGAGATCTTAATCACTCGCGGGGGATCGATCGTCCAACTGGGGATCTCGTGTGGATATGTGTTTCTTGCCGATGCCCTCGAACGCGTGGGATTAAAAGGAGATTTCGTGCAGATCAGTCCGTACAAGACCGCGCCCGACATGCTGACGAAAACAGAGATGTCAAAGGAAGCACGCAAGATGGCAAACTGGCTACTTGACGATGCCTACAAGTCAATCATCGACGACATTGCGAAAGACAGAGGAACCAGTGCCGACCAGATCAAGGCACTGATCGATGGTGCCCCGTACACAGACAAATCGGCAAAGGAATCAGGAGCAATTGACGGTATTGTCAACCAGGAAGAACTGCCGGAGCGGCTAGCCATATCAAGTAAACCAGCGAAGATCGTCCCCTATGACAGTTGTCGGAAGAGATTGTTGCCTAAACGACTTGGCCGACCAGGTAAGTACGTTGCCCTGATCCGAGTGGAGGGCAACATTATCGATGGTAGAAGCAGTCGACCCCCAGTAAAGCCACCGTTCAAACTTCCGCTACTCCTCAACCCTCGATCAGGTGACCTCACAGTTGTTGAGCAAGTGCGTTATGTTCTAAAGCACAAGCGGGCCAGAGCCCTTCTGTTGTTTGTTGATTCTGGTGGTGGTTCGGCTACGTCGTCAGAAGCAATGGCTTCTGCATTGTGCAGGCTGGCAGAAGAGAAGCCCGTTGTTGTTTGTATGTCTTCAGTAGCGGCATCCGGTGGATACTACGTAGCGACACCCGCCAGCTATATCGTCGCTCAGGCAGGGACGATTACGGGTTCTATTGGAGTCCTTGGTGGAAAGCTGGTCAACTCAGGGATGCTGGAGAAGCTCTTTGTCAACCGCGAGATCTTTCAGCGTGGAGAGAACGCCACCTTCCACGGTTCGCAGCGGCCGTTCACTGAGGGAGAGCGGGAGCGAGTCTTTGTGTCAATCAAGCATACCTATGATCTGTTCCTCGACCGTGTCAGTAGCAGTCGCAACATGACTAAGGAAGCGATCGATACCATTGGAGGAGGACGGGTCTGGACCGGGAGACAAGCCCTTGCGCACGGTCTGATTGATGAGCTGGGAGGGTTGGATGTTGCGCTGGACAAGGCACGAGAGCTGGCCGGTTTGCATGAAAGAAGCAAGATGAAGGAGATCCCATCTCCCAAGGCATATGTCATGCCGATCCCATCTCCGGCTGCCATATTCACCTACGCCAAGGAAGGTGTTGATCTCCTCAAGCAGACCCATGCCCTGTGCATCTGTCCACTACTTGAAAGCGACGACTAGAACGCGCTGATTCTCGTCAAGTGATATCCTCGTCGGGTCTGTGGAAACCTGATCGATGTTGATCTTCCTTGTCCGATTCGACCGGGAGACAAGATCCTTGGCCACAAGGTGGAGTCGGTACAGACCTATCTCTACGGAGTATGCTCTCAATGTCAAAAGAAACAGGAGAAAGATAAGAATGAATGTAAAATTAAGGACCAGGCGACCCTCAACAGACGTAAAAGGAAGGGATGATGCCGGAGCTGCCTGAGGTAGAGACAATCGTTCGGGGATTGAGCACTATGAGAGGTGCGCGGATCGATGAATTAGAAGTGCTCGACCAGCGCCTGGCCCTACCTGTTCATGAGATCGTCGGCAAGACGATCGAAGGAATCGAACGACGAGGGAAGTACATCCTCTTTTGCCTCTCTAGTGGTGGGGATCTCATCGTTCACCTGCGCATGTCCGGCCGGCTCACCCTCACCCGGTCCTCTGCTGAGGAGAAGCATACGCGCTTTGTCCTCCACCTCGATCGCGGGAAGGTCTACTTCATCAACCCGCGTCGCTTGGGGACGGTCGAGTACTCGCGAAACGGGTTTCCACACAATCTCGGGATAGATCCATTCGACTTCGAATTCACCCCACAGCATCTGGAGGAGATCGTCACATCTTCGCGTGCCCCGATCAAGCCCCTGTTGATGGACCAGAGGAGGATTGCCGGCCTTGGGAACATCTACGCTGCCGAGGCCCTGTGGCGAGCCGGTATCGATCCGCGGCGCGCTGGGAATACGCTTACGCGCAAGGAAATCCGGGCGCTCCACCCTGCTATCTTGGGCATACTCCAGAATGCGATCGACAACATGGGAACCACGTTCGGTGAGACGGTCTCCGACTACCGCAATGTTTATGGGGATTACGGAGGGTTCCAAGATCTCCTTGCGGTCTACGGACGGGAGAAGGAAAGGTGCCCGCGCTGTGGGGAAGAAATCCTACGCATAAGGCAGGCAGGGCGATCGACCTATTACTGTCCCGAGTGCCAAAGGTAAGAAAGAAGAACAAAGCACTTCACAAAAAGGAAAAAGGAGGAAAATCATGGAAATTAGAGGATCACGTACAGAGAAGAACCTACTCACAGCGTTTGCCGGTGAGTCACAGGCACGCAACCGCTATGCCTTCTTTGCCAGCCAGGCAAAGAAGGATGGGTACGTACAGATTCAAGCCATCTTCGAGGAGACTGCAAACCAAGAGAAAGAACACGCAAAGCGCCTCTTCAAGTTCTTGCAGGGCGGTGAGGTAAAGGTCGAGGCGGCTTTCCCTGCCGGGGTGATCGGGACGACGGCCGAAAACCTGACGGCCGCTGCCGGGGGAGAACACTACGAGTGGGAGGAGATGTACCCCTCGTTCGCCGTAACAGCTCGCGAAGAGGGATTGGATGAGATTGCGAAGGTCTTCGAGGCGATAGCGGTCGCCGAAAAACAACACGAAAAGCGCTATCTTGACTTGTTGGAAAACATTGAGGCAGGAACCGTGTTCAAGAAAGATAAACGCGTGCTCTGGCGCTGTCGTAACTGTGGTTATCTACACACCGGAACAGAGGCACCCGGAGTTTGTCCGGCCTGTGCCCATCCTCAGGCGCACTTCGAGATTCTTGTGGAGAATTGGTAGTAAAGGAAAGAAAATAAAAGGAGGCAAGCGATGAATACGGTAAACCAAGAGCAGAAATACAGCATGCCGCTACTCGGGGATTCGTTCCCGCAGATGGAGGTACAGACGACGCACGGGCCGGTTTCACTACCGGGAGACTTCTCAGGAAAGTGGTTGATTCTGTTCAGCCACCCGGCCGATTTTACACCGGTGTGTACGACAGAGTTCGTCGCGTTTCAGAAGCGCTACGACAAGTTCAAGGAGTTAAATACTGAGCTCATCGGCCTGTCGGTCGACCAGGTCTTCTCGCACATCAAGTGGGTCGACTGGATCAAGGAGAACCTCGACATCGAGATCAAGTTTCCGATTATCACCGGCACGGAGGCAATCGCCAATAAGCTTGGCCTTATCCATCCGGGAAAAGGTACGAACACGGTGCGTGCGGTCTTCATCGTCGATCCCAAGGGGGTCGTGCGGGCGATTATGTACTACCCGCAGGAGCTGGGGCGGAACATGGACGAGTTTCTCCGGATGATCAAGGGGTTCCGGATCGCTGACCGGGACGGGGTCGGCATACCCGCAAACTGGCCGGAGAACGAACTAATCAAGGATGAGGTGATCGTGCCGCCGGCGAGCACCGTTGACCAGGCGCGCGAGATCGTCAAGCATCATGATTGCTACGATTGGTGGTTCTGCCACAAGAAGCTGTAAAGGAGCTTATGATGATCGGAAAGAGAATGCAGGATGCAATGAACGAACAGATCAAACACGAACTGGAATCGGCGTACCTCTACCTTGCTATGGTGGCTTACTTTCAGGCGGAGAGCCTCGATGGAATGGCGCAGTGGATGACCGTGCAGGCACAGGAGGAGTTTGCCCACGCGATGAAGTTCTTCCACCACATTGACGAACGCGATGGGCGGGTCGAACTTTTGGCCCTTGCCCAACCCCAGAAGGAGTGGTCCTCTCCGCTTGAAGCCTTCAAGGCTGCA